>PLNF01000097.1 GCA_003141715.1 Bacteroidales bacterium
CGCCAGCCGGCGGGCACTCCCCCCAAGGGAGGAGTAAATTCTGCAGGTAAAGATAATTCCACTAAAAGGATGAGTATTTTCGCCCCTTCAGGGGAGACGTCGCAAAGCGACAGAGGGGGGCTTCTCCCGAAACAGAACTATATTAAACAAATTCACATTAATACATACCCCCTCGCCCTTCGGGCACTCCCCCTTGGCAGGGGGAGAAACTCCTGCACTTAAGTGTAATTCAACTTAATGGAAGTGTATTTTCTCCCCCAACGGGGGAGATGTCCCGCTTCGGCGGGACAAAGGGGATTTTTCCGGAATATGAATACTTGAAAACTCTATTAATAGAATTTATATCTCTTATCAATAATATTTGCACTCTTGCGGAGAGCATCATAGGCTTCATAAGTACCTCTCATCTGGAAGGAAGTTTTCAACCTGTTATGTAATAATTTAAGATCTTCCTCCTGAGTTGCTGTTACGTTGTTGGCAGCCAGCATATAAACACCATTATTGCCTTTTACCGGCCCGGAAAGTATTCCCTGTTTAGCAACAGATGCAGCAGCAATCAATGCTGGTTCTGTACCTGCGCCAGGAACAGTGTATGACCTGAAATTAACCTTGGTAGCCTCCTGCACCGTCAGCCCCATAGTCCGGGCAATGTCATCAATAGTTTTTCCTGAGCCGACATTTTTATTAAATTCTGCAGAAATGAGTTCAGCTTTTTTGTCTTTTAAAAGAGCGAACTTGATATCATTCTCGACATCTTTTTGAGCAGCAACTCCATCTTCCTGAACCTTTGTACAATATGCTACAACATACTTCTCCCCAACTTCAAAAACTGCCTGTTGACTGTTATCAAGAATAATCTTTCCTTTTTCAGCCTGAAATAAAGACATAATCAGAGACCTTGGATTGTCAAGTCCGGGTAAAGTTTTTTGCTGGGGTGCTACAGAATTAGCAACTCTTTTGTTTAAACCTTTTTCTGCAATTGTTTTTGTAAACTTTTCATACGTATCGTTCGTTCCGGCAAACTGACTTGCTTCACTATAGGCTTTCTGATTAGTTAAAGAGCCAGGTGTAATTTTCCTGTCAATATATCCAATATTATATTTGCGTGTCTCTTTTGATTGGGCAAGAATTTCAATTATATGAATTCCAAAGGTTGTTTCGGCGGTTTTAATTTCACCTTTTTTACCTGTAAAACATGCATTATTAAAAGGTACTACCATTTTGCCCTCAGGAAACCAACCAAGATCTCCACCAATTTTTGCTGAACCCTGATCATCAGAATTTGCCGTAGCAACAGTTTCAAAAGAAGTTCCTGATTTAATTAATTTAATAAGACTGTCAGCCTGGTGTTTTGCAACATCTAATGTTCTTGTCTTGCCGGTTGATAATAATATATGACGAACATGTACAGAATCAGGCCTGTCTCCAACTGCGATCAACCTGGCTACTTTATATGAACCATTCTCAATGTAAGGTCCGAAAACGCTTGTCAGATCTTCTTTCTTCGCCCAATCCTTAAGATTTTCAGGAACGCTGTTTAGCGGAATGAAAAAGCCAACATATCTTGAGTCAGCACTGAGATTAATAAATTCGACAGGTTCAGGTGCTGATGCAAATTCTTCTTTTGTTTTATTAATCCATTGTTCAGACTGTTTTATATCATCTTCAGATGGAACAACATCAAATGTTACATATTCAATATCTCTTAATGCAGTTCTTTTGTAGTTCTCTTTGTGTTTTGCATAGTAAGCCTCTAAATCACTCTGATAGATTCTAATCGAAGTATCAGGTACCGATGCATAATTTTTAAGAATATAACTGAAATCAACAGTATTACCATTAATATTTTTATCAAACTCTGCCTGTTTCGAGGTAACAAACAGTCCTTTGGAAACAAGATTATTGTATTTTGTATTTGTCCGGTCATTTACAATCTCGTTTTCAAAAAATAACCAGTATTTTTTTGCAGTTTCATCAGTCTCAGTCTGTTTCAGAAAATTCACAAGAAAAGATTTATTAAAAGTTCCGGTCTGCTGATCGGTGAATAATTGTTGAACAATCTGATGGGGATTGTTTCCGAGAACCAATTCGTCAACCTCTTCAGTGCTGACTCCTAATCCAAGTTTCTTGTACTGAGGATCAAGGATTTTTTCTCTTATCATCTGCTGCCAGGTCTGTTCTCTTAATGACTCATTAGTCGCTTCATCAACATTCGATCTTCCTGATAATTTATAGATCTCTAAAAGATTTTGTAATCTTAATTCATAATCCTGATATGAAATATATTCTCCACCGATCTGGCCAATTTCATAATATTTTTTCTGCTTCAGTCTCTGGCCTCTTCCTCTTCCGAAGAAATCACTTACAACAAACAGGAAAAGTGAAAAACCAATTAATCCCGCAACTAATACTCCGGCTTTCTCGCGTAAAAATTGAAGTGCTGACATCTAATATATTCTTTAATAATTAATAGAAATTTGCCTTTTTTAATACAGGCGACAAATATAACAAATTTTCATTAAAACTCTGACCTGCCATTAAATTGTTATTGGTTCTGTAATGGATAGTATCCGATGAGGGGTGAAGGACTGAGTTCATAAGAAATTTGGTTTATTCGTAAAAACAGACTGATGGGCTAAAATCATGTAAAAAATAGGAATTGATATTAAAAAATAGGGGTATGTTGATAAAAATGTGTAAAAAAACTTAAGAAACAGACAAAAAACGGAGTGCATATTAAAAATAATTATATTTTTGTAAAAAAATATTTAAAAAAATGGCAGAACTCAGATTTAGTGCTTTAAGAGAAGTATTCAGCAGGGGACCTGTTGAAGTTACTACACCGTCGAAAATCGTTTCCGAATACTACGGAGAAAATGTTTTTGATCTTCCTAAAATGGAACGCTACCTTTCTAAAGAGGCTTACAAGGTAGTGAAACGTGCAATTAATGAGGGAAAATCCTTAACCCGGCAGGAAGCTGATCAGGTTGCTACCGGGCTGAAAGCATGGGCTATCGGAAGAGGTGCTACACACTATACTCACTGGTTTCACCCTCTTACCGATGGAACCGCTGAAAAACATGATGGATTTATTGAGATTGTGGAAAATGGACAAGTTGTTGAGAAATTCTCAGGTGAAGTTCTGGTACAGTCTGAACCGGATGCTTCCAGTTTCCCAAGTGGTGGTCTCCGCAATACATTTGAAGCAAGAGGATATACTGCATGGGATGTTTCGTCACCTGTGTTTATTGTCGGAACTACCCTATGTATACCAACAATATTCGTTTCATGGACTGGTGAAGCTCTTGATTATAAAGCGCCTCTTCTGAAAGCCCTGTCTGAACTCGACAGAGCAGCAGTTGATGTCTGCCAGTACTTTGATAAGGACGTAAACAAAGTAATCGGAACGCTTGGATGTGAACAGGAATATTTTTTGATTGATGATGCCTTGTATTATGCAAGACCTGACATTATGCTGGCCGAAAGGACATTGATGGGCCACCAGTCATCAAAAGATCAGCAGCTTTCCGATCATTATTTTGGTTCTATTTCAGAAAGAGTTATGGCTTTTATTGAAGATTTCGAATGTGAGGCTTATAAACTCGGAATTCCGGTTAAGACGCGTCATAATGAAGTAGCTCCAAATCAGTTCGAAAGCGCTCCGATCTTCGAGGAGGTAAACCTCGCAGTTGACCACAACCTGCTGCTGATGGATGTTATGAGAAGGGTTGCCCGGAAACATAAATTCAGAGTTTTATTTCACGAAAAACCATTTGCAGGAATAAATGGTTCAGGGAAACACAATAACTGGTCGATGGCTACAAATACCGGGGTAAACCTTTTATCTCCGGGGAAAAATCCAAAAACAAATCTTCAGTTCCTTACCTTTCTCATAAATGTTATTAAGGCTGTCAATGACAGCAATGACGTTCTCCGGGCATCCGTAATGAACGAGTCAAACTCTTACCGACTTGGAGGTCACGAAGCTCCTCCGGCAATAATTTCAATCTTTCTTGGGACCTATTTGATAAACATGCTCGAGAATATAGCTCGGAAAGTAACGGATAAGAAGATGACACCGGCTCAAAAAACCGAACTTAAACTTGGAATTGGCAAAATACCTGAAATCCTGCTCGATAATACTGACAGAAACAGAACATCTCCATTCGCTTTTACAGGCAATAAGTTCGAGTTCAGAGCTGTAGGGTCTTCAGCAAATTGTAGTCCTGCAATGATTGTTCTCAATGCTGCAGTTGCTTATCAGCTGACTCAGTTTAAGAAAGATGTGGATGTTATTATTAAAAAGGGCATAAACAAGGATGAGGCCATTTTCCAGGTATTAAAAAAGTATATTCTCGAATCAGAGAGAGTATTATTTGAAGGTGATAATTATAGCAAGGAATGGCATTCGGAAGCCAAGAAAAGAAAACTCTGCAACCTTGCCAGCGTACCTGAGTCAATAAGCCTGTATCTGACCAAACAATCGAGAGAAGTTCTCGTGGGGTCAGGAGTTTTTACTGATAAAGAGCTTGAAAGCCGAGTTGAGGTTGAGTATGAGAAGTTCGCTAAAAAAGTGCAGATAGAATCAAGGGTATTGGGCGATCTTGCAATGAATCACATTGTTCCTATCGCAATTACCTATATGACCTCTCTTATTGAAAATGTCAAAGGGCTTAAGGAAATCTTTAATAACACAGAATATGAGAGACTTGCTGGTGCGCGTAAAGAGGTGATAGTCACCATTTCTGACCATATATCAATGATAAAGAAGCTTGTTAACGAGATGGTCGATGAACGCAGAAAAGCTAATGTTATTGAGGACAATTACAAGAAAGCATTGGCTTACGAAAGCAAAGTCAAACCATACCTGGATGATATCCGGACTCATATTGATAAACTTGAACTTGTTGTTGATAATGAGATATGGCCACTTCCAAAATACAGAGAATTGCTTTTCACAAGATAAAAGTCGGTTGGTTTTTTTTAAAGCTAAGCGTAGAAGGATTCCTTTTTGGAATCTTTTTTATTTATAATAATTGTGGAGCTCCCACGTTAATTATTATTATCAGGTTTCCTTAAATTGATTACTTTTATAGTCAAATTGAAGGCGGATTATGAAACAATTGTTACTTTTCTTTTTATTATTGATTTTTGTAACTTCTCCCGATGTTACAGCTCAGAAACGTAAATCAGAAAGAGCATATTCTTCCTTCGCTGCCGGGGAATATTTTGACGCAATAGATCTGTTCAAGGATGCATATTCCAAAACAAAAAAAGCAGATAAAAACTCAAGGACCGATCTGGTGTTTATGATTGCCGAATGTTACAGGCTTACGAATGATCCAAAAAATGCTGAAACCTGGTATAAACTTGCAGTAAAATCATCATATTCCAAACCTGAAGCTCAGTTTTGGCTGGCAGAGTCACTAAAAAAGAATGGTAAGTATCCTCTTGCGATTGATGAATTTAAAAAATACAAACAGGTAGCACCCTCAGATGCCAGGGCTGAGCAGAAAATACGATCCTGTGAGCTGGCTATCGAATGGTTAAGAAATCCTGAAGCTTATAAGGTTGATGAACTTAAAGACATAAACTCAAAAGAGTCAGATTTCAGTCCGGCTTACGGTCGCGATGATTTTGGAATGATTTATTTTACATCCTCACGAGATGGGGCAGCCGGTAAAAAGACGCATGGTGCAACCGGTCAGAATTTTACAGATATCTTCGAGAGTAAGATTGACAAAAAATCAAAGTGGAGCACCCCTGTTCCAGTCGAAGTAATAAACAGTGAATTCGAGGAAGGAACACCTTCATTTTCATCTGATTATAAAGAACTCTATTTCACCCGCTGCGAAGCAGGAAAACGAGAAAAAAAAGGTTGTATAATTATGTACTCAAAGAGAACCGGCGATAAATGGAGCAATCCAAAGAATATTGGAATCCTGCCCGATTCGCTTGTTGCCGCACATCCTTCAATATCGAAAGATGGTCTGACATTATATTTTGTCTCTGATCTTGCAGGTGGTTTTGGTAAAAAGGATATCTGGAAAGTAACAAGGCTCAGGCCGGGAGATGCCTGGTCAAAGCCAGTTAATCTTGGCCCGGATATTAATACTACAGGTGATGAACTCTTTCCTTATATCAGGGAGGACGGAACATTATATTTTTCCTCCGACGGACTGATCGGAATGGGAGGACTCGATATTTTCAAAGCAAAGCCTCAACCCGATGGCAGCTGGATAGTGCAGAACATGAAACCCCCGATAAACAGCTTTGCTGACGATTTTGGCATTGCGTTCGAGGATGGAAATGAAAAGGGAATGTTCAGCTCAACACGAAAGGGAAAGGGGAATGATGATATATATACCTTTGAGTTGCCACCGTTGAAATTCAATGTTACCGGACTTGTGAAAGACGAAAAAACAGGTACAGCTATTACCGGGTCAGTTGTTCAGCTCATTGCAAGTGACGGATCGAACCTTCAGGCTGAAACAGGTAGCGGAGGTGATTTTAAATTTGCCCTTAAAGCCGATGTTGATTATATATTCCTTGCTTCAAAAAGAGGTTATCTCAATGGCAAGGAGAAAGAGACAACCAAAGGACAGGACAAGAGCCGGGAATTTATGGTTACAATTCTGCTCACGCCAATCGATAGACCAATCGAGCTGCCAAATATTCTGTACGACTTTGACAAGTGGGACCTCAGACCCGAATCAATGGTTTCACTGGATAAACTGGTTGAGACTCTTACTGATAACCCAAATGTAACAATTGAGCTTATGTCGCATACTGATGCCAGAAATACGGAAGAGTATAACCTGATTCTTTCACAGAAAAGGGCGCAATCAGTTGTCGACTACCTGGTGAGCAAAGGAATTGAACTGGAAAGACTTACTGCCAAGGGCTATGGAAAATCAAGCCCGAAAATTGTTGATGCAGGTATAGCCGAACAGTATTCATTCCTGAAGGCTGGTACGCAACTTACAGAACAGTTTGTCAATAGCCTTCCTAATGATGAGCAGAAGGAGATTGCACATCAGATAAACCGCAGAACTGAGTTCAAGGTTTTAAGAACAGATTATGAACCGCCAAAGAAATAGTCTATTCTACATACTTTTTTCTATCTTCGGAGTCTCATTTAAACACTATGACCATCGAATCAAAGTACAGTAAAAGAGGTGTTTCTTCAACAAAAGAAGACGTACATGCAGCAATTAAAAATGCAGATAAAGGTCTGTATCCTAAGGCATTCTGTAAAATTGTCCCCGACCTGCTTGGTGGCGACAAAGACTTCTGCAATATTATGCATTCAGATGGAGCGGGTACAAAATCATCACTTGCATATATTTATTGGAAAGAGACAGGTGATCTCTCAGTATGGAAAGGGATAGCGCAGGATGCGATTGTTATGAATCTCGACGATCTTTTATGTGTGGGTGCTTACGACAATATTCTTTTTTCATCAACAATCGGACGAAATAAAAACCATATACCCGGTGAGATCATCGCTGCAGTAATCAATGGAACTGAAGAGGTACTTGAAGAGCTTCGGGATTTGGGGATTGGTATATGGTCAACAGGAGGGGAAACTGCTGATATGGGCGATCTTGTCAGAACGATTGTTATCGATTCAACAGTTATAGCCAGGATGAAAAGATCACAAGTGATTTCTAATCACACAATTATGGATGGAGACATAATTATAGGTCTGTCATCTTCCGGGAAAACCAGTTATGAGAAAGAGTACAACAGTGGTATGGGAAGTAACGGACTTACCTCAGCCCGCCACGATCTTTTTGCACCCTATCTTGCTTCAAAATACCCCGAAAGCCTTGATACAACTTTACCTTATGACCTTATTTATTCAGGCAAGTATAGGCTCACCGACCCGATAGATGGTTTAAATACTGATGCCGGGAAACTGGTGCTTTCACCGACCCGGACTTATGCACCTGTTGTAAAAAAGATAATTGAAACCATGCATTCTGAAATACATGGATTGGTGCATTGCTCAGGAGGAGGACAAACAAAAATTATGCATTTCATTGATAAGATGCATATTGTAAAAAACAACTTATTCCCATTGCCACCATTATTCAACCTTATTCGCGAACAATCCGGGACAGCATGGGAAGAGATGTATAAAGTATTTAATATGGGTCACAGGTTTGAGATATATACTGATCAGAAGAATGCTTCAGAAATAATCAGCATTGCATCCGGATTTAATCTTGAAGCAAAAGTTGTAGGTTATTGTGAAGCATCTGAAAAGAAAAAGCTTACAATAAGTTCAGAATTCGGAACATTCGAATATTAGGAACTTTTTGCCCCCCAACCCCCTTGAAGGGGGGCTTATCCTCTATTTTTAAGAATATTATTCTTAATGTGAGGGAATTAATCCCCCTTTAGGGGGAAGGCCGCGAAGCGGCCAGGGGGTTTTGTACCATTGCACCTTTTTTATTACCTTTGCACCCTGAAAATTTATTGTACTATGGCAAACAATATGATTCTTGAGAGGATGGAGGGTGTAAAATCCAGGTTTATCGAGGTTGGCGAACTTCTCACCCAACCCGGTATTCTCTCGGATATGAAGAAGTATGTCAGATTAAATAAAGAATATAAAGACCTCCTCCCGATAGTCGAATCATACGAAAGATATAAACTGGCACTTAGCAATATAACCAGTACAAAAGAGCTGCTTGCAACCGAAAAGGATGATGAGATGCGCGAGATGGCTAAGGCTGAACTGGATGAGCTCACATCTCATATACCAGAAATGGAAGAGGAAATAAAAATGCTAATTATTCCTGCAGATCCCGAGGACGATAAAAATGCTGTTATGGAGATCAGGGCAGGAACAGGAGGTGATGAGGCCAGTATTTTCGCAGGAGACCTTTTCAGAATGTATAGTAAGTACTTTGAAACAAAAGGATGGAAGGTTGATGTTAATAATATATCGGAAGGAACTGCAGGTGGTTATAAGGAGATAGTTCTGAGCATCGCTGGTGAAGGTGTATATGGGAAAATGAAATATGAATCGGGTGTCCACCGTGTTCAGAGAGTACCGCAAACTGAAACACAGGGACGTATTCATACATCCGCTGCTTCAGTTGTAGTGCTTCCGGAAGCTGATGAATTTGATATTGACCTCAGAACTGAAGATATACGGAAGGATACTTATTGTTCCTCCGGACCCGGTGGCCAGTCGGTAAATACGACATATTCTGCGATCCGTCTTACTCATATTCCGTCAGGTATTGTAGTAACTTGTCAGGATGAAAAGTCGCAGCTTAAGAACTATGATAAGGCATTAAAAGAACTGAGAACCAGGCTTTATAATCTTGAATATCAGAAATATCTGGATGAAGTCTCTCATCGGAGAAAGACGATGGTATCAACCGGTGACCGCTCTGCAAAAATCAGGACATATAACTATCCGCAAGGAAGAATGACTGATCACAGGATAAACCTTACAATCTATAATCTGCCTTCCATCCTCGATGGTAATATCCAGGAGGTTCTCGATAAACTGCAGATGGCTGAAAATTCCGAACGATTAAAAGAGAGTAATATCTAACTTGATTGATAATGGATCACAAGAGATTATTTGAAAACACAGTCAAAAAGCGCTCATTCCTTTGCGTTGGACTCGATTCTGAAATTGAAAAGATCCCATCTTTCCTTCTGAAGGGGAAAGACCCGATATTTGAATTCAATAAGAGGATTATTGATGCAACTCAGGAATATGCAGTAGCTTATAAACCTAATGTTGCATTTTATGAATGCCATGGTGCAAAAGGATGGACTTCACTTGAATTGACCGTGAGGTATATAAAAGATAATTATCCTGACATATTCGTAATCGCAGATGCAAAGCGCGGAGATATAGGTAACACTTCAAAGATGTACGCGAAAGCGTTTCTGGAAAACATGCCTTTCGACGCAATAACTGTTGCTCCCTACATGGGTGAAGATTCTGTGACACCATTCCTGTCATATAATGAGAAATGGGTTGTCCTTCTGGCACTTACTTCTAATCAAGGAGCAGATAATTTTCAGTACCACAATGAGGATGGGATAAAACTTTTTGAAAGAGTATTATCTGTTTCACAAAAATGGGGTACTATTAATAATCTTATGTACGTTGTTGGTGCGACACGGGCAGAAATGTTGAAAGGCATACGTAAGCTGGTTCCTGATCATTTTCTTCTTATTCCCGGGGTAGGCGCCCAGGGAGGCAGTCTTGCTGAGGTGGCAAAATATGGTCTTAACAGTAAATGCGGACTTTTGGTCAATTCTTCACGGGGAATAATCTTTGCAGATAACTCAGAAAACTTCGATAAGGTAGCCGGCGAAAAGGCCAAAGAGATACAGGTTGAGATGGAAAAATATCTATCCCAGCATAACCTGATCTGAATTTTATAGTCTTGCAGTCCTGCTGTCTTGCAGTCTTGCGGTCGTTTTGACTTTTGCATTTTGATTTTTTTGCCGTAATCCCCTTGCGACATAATTCCTTTTTTCATAAATTTATATTCTCGCTATTTATTAATTCGTGCTAAAATGAAAGAGGAATTTCTTCATTACCTGTGGAAATACGGCCTCTATGATATGGAAAGGCTGTATGATAACGAAAGGAATAAAATTATCGTTCTGGATCCTGGTGAATATAACCGTGATTCAGGTCCTGATTTTTTCAATGCACGTATCTCTGTTGCTGGCACTGTATGGGCAGGGAATGTTGAAATACATATAAAGTCATCGCATTTCGATAATCATGGACACCAGAATGACCCGGCATTTAACAATGTTATCCTTCATATAGTTGCAGATAACGATAAGCGGGTATTTAACGCAAATGGTGAAGAGATTCTTACTGCTGAAATATCTTTTGATTCATCCTATTACGAGAAGTATACCTTTCTGGTAAATAATCCGTATATAATTGCATGTCAGGAGGATATCAAGAAACTCGATTATATATTCGTGCGCCATTGGCTTAATTCACTCGTTATTGAAAGATTTCGGACCAAATCAGAATCAATCCTGAAAATATTTTCTGAAACCGGGAACGACTGGGAAGAGACCTTTTACCGGGTACTTACTCGCTATTTTGGATTCAGGGTCAATACTGAACCCTTCGAGATGCTTGCTACAGCTCTTCCATTCAGAATAATCCGAAAGCATACTGACAATATATTTCAGATTGAGGCACTTTTATTTGGAACAGCAGGTTTGCTTGAAACCGGACTTTTTAAAGAGGCTCTCACTGATGAATATTACCGCAACCTGATAAAGGAGTACACTATTCTGTCAGCAAAATACTCCCTTCAGCCTCTGCATGGCTGGCTCTGGAAATTCGCAAGATTGAGACCTTCTAATTTTCCGACCGTCAGATTATCTCAGCTTGCTGCGATGCTTTCAGTTGCAGGCGGACTCTTCTCTAAAGTACTGGAAGTAGTAGATATAAAGCAGATTAAGGAGTTATTTGAGGTGTCTGCATCAACCTATTGGGACGATCATTTTGTTTTTGGTAAGAGAAGCAGGAATATTACAAAGAATACCGGATCGCAGGCTGCAGATATTCTTCTTATAAATGCGGTTATCCCTCTGATATTTGTTTATGGCCAGAGCAGGGATTGTCAGGATTTTAGCGAAAGAGCCCTTTCCTTCCTTGAAAAAATCACCCCGGAGGAAAATATCATTACTACAGAATGGAAAGCGGCAGGAATTATTGCAGAGTCGGCATTTTATTCTCAGGCACTGATCCAACTCAGGAATGAATATTGCAAAAAAAGAAAATGTCTCGATTGTCGTATAGGCAATAAAATAATAAGCCTTGGGAAAAAACTAAAGGATCATGAAGAACTTCTTCTTGAACCGTAACATTTGACGAACGAACTATTTCTTTTGACAAATAATTGAATGATAACGCTATCTGACGCAACGTTTAGGATCTTTTTTCCGTCATTATATTAAATAGTGAAACAATAATTTTTTGCACTTATTCGTTCCTATAAAAAGAATTATTTCAAGAACTTCTTAAAAAAAAAGTAAATTGTTTGATTATTTACATAAAAAAGCCTTATTTTTGCGTTCCAAAATTGGAGACTCAATCTATATATGGATTAATAATATTTTAATTAGAGATATGTATTTAACAACAGAAAAAAAACAGGAGTTTTTCAAAACCTTTGGAACATCTGAAGTCGATACTGGTACTGCAGAAGGCCAGATAGCGCTATTCTCATACAGGATCAATCATCTTACAGAACATCTTAAGAAGAACAAAAAAGATTTCAGTACCCAGCAGGCGCTTATCAAACTTGTAGGGAAAAGAAGAAGGCTTTTAGACTACCTTAAAATTAAAGATATCGGGCGGTATCGCGAAATCATAAAAGCGTTGAAATTACGTAAATAGAGAAAAAGGCAATTCAAAATTGCCTTTTTTCATACTATTTAAATTATTTTGTAATTTCAATTATCATAAATCATACATACAATGTTCAAAGTAAAAGAGAAAATTATTGATCTCGGTGACGGGAGGATAATAACCCTTGAAACTGGCAGAATGGCCAGACAGGCCGATGGATCTGTTTTGTTGAAAATGGGGAAGACAATGCTGCTGGCTACTGTTGTGTCAGCACAGGAGGCAAAGGAAGATACAGACTTCATGCCCCTATCTGTTGAATACAAAGAAAAATATGCTTCATCAGGACGATTTCCCGGTGGATTCATGAAAAGAGAAGCCAGAGCTTCGGATTATGAGATACTTATTTCAAGACTGGTTGACAGGGCATTAAGACCTCTGTTTCCTGATGATTTTCATGCAGAAACTTTTGTAACTATCAGCCTTATATCGGCAGATATGGACATAATTCCTGATGCACTGGCAGGTCTGGCTGCATCGGCTGCACTTGCAATTTCAGATATACCATTCAATGGTCCTATGTCGGAAGTAAGGGTTGCAAGGATAGATAAGAAGTTTGTTGTCAATCCGACTGCTACCCAGCTCAGGGAAGCTGATATCGACCTTATGGTTGGTGCAACATATGATAATATCCTTATGGTTGAGGGTGAAATGAAAGAAGTTTCAGAAGAAGAAATGCTGGAAGCTCTTAAAATCGCACACGATGCCATTAAACTTCACTGCAAAGCACAAATGGAATTTGCACAGGAGTTAGGTACTACTGTTAAGAGGGAATATTGCCACGAAGTAAATGATGAAGACCTCAGGAAAAAAGTCTGGGATGAAACTTATAATAAATGTTACGAGGCAGCCAAATCATCAACAGCAGATAAGCATAAACGGATTGATGCTTTCGAAGCTATTGTTACAGAATTTCTCGGACAGTACACTGAAGAGAATTCTGTTAATGAGACACTTGTAAAAAAATACTACCACGATGTATTGAAAGAGGCATCCCGTAAACTGGTCCTCAATGATAATATTCGTCTCGACGGAAGAAAACCAGATGAGATCAGGCAGATAGTATGCGAAATAGATACGCTTCCTGCAACTCATGGTTCAGCTCTGTTTACAAGAGGTGAAACCCAGTCACTGACAACAGTCACATTGGGTACAAAATTAGATGAAAAGATTATCGATGATGTATTGAATAAGGGTTCGGAAAAGTTCACCCTCCACTATAATTTTCCTCCATTTGCAACAGGTGAAGCTAAAGCTTTCCGCGGATTAAGCAGAAGGGAAATTGGTCATGGAAACCTTGCCCACAGGGCACTTAAGAATATGATGCCGTCAGATGATGAAAATCCATACGCAATCAGGGTTGTTTCTGATATACTTGAGTCGAATGGTTCTTCATCTATGGCTACAGTTTGTGCCGGAACACTTGCTCTTATGGACGCTGGTATTAAGTTGCGGAAGCCTGTATCAGGAATTGCAATGGGGCTCATAACTGATAAAGAGACAAAAAAATATGCAGTTCTTTCTGATATCCTTGGCGATGAAGATCATCTTGGCGATATGGACTTTAAGGTGACAGGAACCCGTGATGGTATCACTGCTGCACAGATGGACATTAAAGTTGAGGGGCTCTCTTTTGAAATACTTACAAAAGCTCTCAATCAGGCCAAAGCCGGAAGATTACATATTCTGGATATCATGAACCAGACTATTTCAGAACCGCGTCCGGAACTTAAACCTCATGCTCCAAGGATTGAAATGCTTACCATTCCTAAAGAACTTATCGGCGCACTGATTGGTCCTGGTGGGAAAGTAATTCAGGAGATACAGCGTGTTACAGGTGCTACAATAATTGTGGAAGAGATTGATGGTCATGGAGATGTTAATATCTTCGGTGAAAATGCTGAAGTTATAACTGCAGCTCTCGACTGGGTGAAAAAAATTGTTACTGTTCCGGAAATTGGACAAGTCTATAAAGGAAAAGTTAAGACAATAGTCCAGTTCGGGGCATTTGTAGAAATCCTTCCAAATAAAGACGGACTCGTTCATATCTCAGAACTCGAATGGCGAAAAGTCAATAAAGTAGAAGATGTACTGAAAGAAGGGCAGGAGATTGAAGTTAAAATAATTGACATCGATCCTAAAACCGGGAAAATCAAGTTATCGAGAAAAGAACTCCTCCCACGTCCCCCCCGACCGGAGAATGAGAAAAGAAATCCTGGAGAAAATCAGAATAAGTAACAAGAATCCCGCAATTGCGGGATTTTTTGTATTTTTCAGGGATGAAGATTAAGTACAACTATGTAGTTATAGAAGGAAATATCGGTGCAGGGAAAACCACCCTGGCCGGCAGAATTGCAGATCAGTTCAATGCACATCTGATCCTTGAACATTTTGCCGACAATCCGTTCCTGCCAAAATTCTATAATGACCCTGAAAAATATTCTTTTCCTCTTGAACTTTCATTTCTGGCAAGCAGATATAAACAGCTTAAGGAAGAACTGGTTCCTCAGGACCTCTTTAAGTCTTTTTCCATTGCTGATTATTACTTTATGAAATCGCTGGTGTTTGCTTCTTCAACACTCACTGGAGACGAATATAACCTGTACAGGCAGATTTTCTATATTATCTATGGTTCTCTTCCCAAACCTGATATCTATGTCTACCTCCATCTTAATCCTGAAAGATTACTTGAGAATATTGAAAGAAGAGGACGTAACTATGAAAAATCAATAACTAAAGAGTATCTCCAGAAGATCCAGAATAGCTATTTTTCTTTTTTCAGGCAAAACCCGGAGAACAAATATCTGGTTATAGATGTTAATGATATTGATTTTGTTGCAAATGAAAGCCATTATTCAAAAGTAATAGATACAATTTTTTTTGACGATTATCCTATTGGATTAAATAAGGTGATTTTGTAATTATTTTTTATGAATCTAACCATTATAAATAATACAGGAAATTACCTGTTTATGTTGATATCAAATATGTGAATGGTGTAACATATTCCAATAATTATGTAACACTTATAATTTCAAAAGTGATCACCTTTGTTCAGACATTATTTATTATAAGTATCGATAATGATTAAATGATATAATACAGACAATTCCCGGATATAACAGTTGATTTTTATAAAAGGCATTAAAAACATAAAGATGAGCTTAGTTGTCAGGTGAATAGAAAGTATTATGGGTAACATTTATATAAAGGATCGTAATAGCTTGTGCAGCTACAAATTATAAAAATACTATTAATCATTGCATATAGTCATATTATTTTGTTTAATTTGCTTAAAATGTGACTATTATTTTGTAAATTTGCGCTTAAGTTAAATCTTTTTAGTTAATAGTTCATTAAAAACAGTAAAACAAGGTATCATTAACAAATAACACTTTTAAACTATGAAAAAATTCAGAAGCTATTTTATCCTTATCCTGGCCGCAGCTGTTATGACAAGTTGCAGCGGTTTGAATAAGATGAAGAAAAACTCCAACTTAGTAAAGTATGAGGTTACCCCAAAAGTTCTTGAAACACACGCTGGTGTAGTTACTGTTACAATTAAGGGTACTTTCCCTGCCAAGTACTTTGATAAGAAGACAACTGTTACAGCTACTCCTGTTCTCACTTATACCGGTGGCGAAACTGCTTTTGAAAAAGTTCAGGTTCTTCAGGGAGAAAGTGTTCAGGCTAATAATAAGGTAATTACCACAAAAAATGGTGGAGATTTTACCTATACCAGTACTATTCCTTATAAGGATGCCATGAGAATGTCGGAACTGGTATTAAGAATTAAAGCTGTTAGAGGTAAAAAAAGTCTTGACTTTGAACCTGTTAAGCTTGCCGATGGTGTAATTGCTACTTCAACATTGGTTGATAAAGATGGCAAGCCAATTATGATGAAAGATAATTATGTCAGAATTAATCCTGAGAATAAATTAGCTGATATTCATTATGAAATAAATAAGGCAGACATTAATAGTAAAGAACTTAAAGCAGAAGACATCGCACTGCTTAAAGAATACATAAAAACTGTAAGTACTGATCCTAATCGTCAGTTAAAATCTACCGAAGTCAGTTCATATGCATCTCCTGATGGGTCGATGAAAATTAATGAGCCTTTATCAGTAAAGAGAGGTACAACAGCTGACAAATTCATAAAGAAGGAATTCGATAAAATCGACGCTGCAAAAGCGACTGGTTTTTTCAATGAAAAAACAACCCCGGAAGACTGGGACGGATTTAAATCAGAGGTAGAAAAATCAACCATTCAGGATAAGGAACTTATCCTCCGCGTTCTCTCGATGTATTCCGATCCTGATGTCCGTGAGAAAGAGATCAAAAATATGAGCGCCGCATTTGCAGTTCTTAAAACAGACATCCTTCCAAAACTAAGAAGATCAAAATTGGCAGTCAATGTTGATATCGTTGGTCGCACAGATGAGCAGATCCTTGCACAGATGAAAGCAGATCCTAAATTACTGAGTCTTGAGGAAATGCTTCGTGCAGGTACTCTTACGACAGATCCTAACGAACAACTTAAGTTCTACCAGGCTACTGCAGATAATTTCCCGAAATGTATCCGTGCCAAGAATAACCTGGGCTGCACTTATATGGCTTTAGGTAAAACTGATGAAGCTATTGCTGAATTTGAAAAAGCAAAAGCTATTCAGAATAATGACGTAGTAAAAAACAACCTTGGTTTTGGCTCACTCGTGAAAGGTGATATGGCTAAAGCAGAAGAATATTTCAATTCAATGACAGCTGCAACCGCTGAATCTAAATATGGTCTTGGCATCATTGCAATAACAAAAGCTGAATATGACAAAGCAGTTAATTATTTTGGCACTGAACCCAGCTTCAATCTTGCTCTTGCCCTATATCTGAAAGGTGATGTTGCCAAGGCAAAATCGACTCTTGATAGTATGAAGGAACTCTGCAAATGCGGAAAACCATCATATCTGAAAGCTGTTATCGGAGCTCGTCTTGATGACAGGAATTATATGCTCAGCAACCTTCGTGAAGCAATTGGATTTAAAGTTGAATGGAAAGCTTATGCTAAGACAGACCTTGAGTTTGCAAAGTACTTCAATGATGATACTTTTAAGTCAACAGTTCAATAAGAATTATCTATAATTTAGAAGGCTGCTCCTTAAAAGGGCAGCCTTTTTTTATTCAATTCCCACAATACAATCCCCACACTGATTGCAATATTGAATGAGTGTTTTGTCCCGAACTGCGGTATCTCAACACAAAGATCACAATTGTTTACGATTTCCTGATCCACACCATTTACTTCATGACCAAAAACAAGAGCATATCTCCGGTCATTCTCAATATGTACATCCTGCAAAGCTACTGATCCCTCAGTTTGCTCAACCGCAATAATTTTGTACCCTGTTTCTTTAAGCTCATTTATTGCGGTTAAAGTTTCGGAAAAATATTTCCACGACACTGATTCCGTAGCTCCCAGAGCAGTTTTCTGTATCTCCCTGTGAGGTGGAATGGAGGTTATTCCGCATAAGTATATTGCTTCTGTAAGGAATGCATCTGCAGTTCTGAAAATTGATCCGACATTGCTCTGGCTCCTGACATTATCGAGAACAATTATAAATGGGGCTTTTTCAGTACTCCTGAACTGTTCCACTGTCTTCCTTTCAAGTTCCCTGTTGAGAAGCTTACGCATTCTTTTTTATGCGAAAATAACTAATTAATCTCTTAATTGTTGTTATTTTGTGACCATAGAATTACGGAAATTAGAGTCAGTATTAAATTTAACTTTTGTAAAATGAATGTTCATGAATTTCAGGGTAAGTCTTTACTGAAAGCTTATAATGTTGACATTCAGGAAGGCTTTATTGCAGAAACTCCTGAACAGGCAGTTACAGTTGCTGAACAATTGCATGAAAAAGTAGGTTCTGAGTTTTTTGTGGTAAAAGCACAGATTCATGCAGGAGGAAGAGGTAAAGGAGGAGGCGTGAAACTTGCAAAATCTGTAGTAGATGTTGGTAGAATATCAAGCCAGATGCTGGGTATGCAACTGGTCACTCCCCAGACAGGTCCCGAAGGCAAGAAAGTAAACAAAGTACTGGTAGCACAAGACGTTTATTACAGGGGGGAATCTGAAACGGAAGAATATTATATTAGTCTTCTTCTGAACAGAGATAAAGGAAGATATATTGTTGCATACTCTCCTGAAGGTGGCATGTCTATTGAAGAAGTTGCCGAAAAATCGCCTGACCTGATCTTTACTGAGGAAATTGATCCGGGAATGGGATTACAGCAATTCCAGACACGCAATATTGCTTTTAAGCTGGGATTGTCTGGAATAGCTTTTAAAAACATGCAGAAGTTTCTTTCCGGACTTTATGAAACATTCATTGGTTGTGATGCTCAGCTGCTTGAAATAAACCCTGTATTAAAGACAAGCGATGACAGAATCTTAGCAGTCGACTGCAAACTGGTTCTTGATGATAACGCATTGTTCCGTCATCCGGATCTCCTGGCGATGAGGGACTTAAATGAAGAGGATCCTGTCGACGTTGAGGCAGGAAAGCATAATCTGAATTTTGTAAAACTTGATGGTAATGTAGGTTGCATGGTCAATGGAGCAGGGCTTGCAATGGCAACTATGGATATTATAAAACTTTCGGGCGGATCACCGGCAAATTTTCTGGATGTTGGAGGCGGTGCCAGTCCTAAAACCGTTGAAGCTGGCTTTCGTATTATTCTGAAAGATCCTGCTGTGAAAGCAATACTTATTAACATATTCGGTGGAATTGTAAGATGCGACAGAGTAGCAAATGGTGTAGTTGAGGCATATAAATCAATCGGAGAAATAAGAGTTCCTGTAATAGTAAGATTACAGGGAACAAATGCAGAAGAAGCTAAAAAGACAATTGATAATTCAGGGCTTGCAGTGTTTTCGGCTATCTCCTTCAGGGAAGCAGCTGAACTGGTTGCAAAGATTTTAAACAAAAAGAACTAGCAGAAAGAGTCCTGATAATGAAATTCAATAAGTCGCGTCTCGTTTTTTTATTGAAAATCGTTTCTGTTGTTTTTTTCATCATAATTTCAATCTTTGTTTTTATTAATAGAGATAGAAGAAAGCCTTTGTCAGCTTACTTCAGTACCCGGTGTTTAGATTACAAACAAAAGGATTTCAGCAGAAAACTAAATGACAGAATTGTAGACTATTCAGCTGCTGCAAAATTAAGAGGAATAAGTGCCTGCAAGGATGAAAGCGAACTTAAGAGAAGAATTTCGGATGGGAAACTGGTAAAAGTTACCAGCGGAAATAGCTATATAGTTGAAAAGATGGCATTCAGTTTCCCTTGTGTTACACCTGACAGCAAAATACTCCTTGATGAGATTGCAAGAAGGTTCAGGGAAAAATCTTCACAGAAGGGATTAAACGGGGTCAAATTTTTTATAACATCAATGACCAGGAAAACTGATAATGTTAAGAGTCTTAGAAGATACAATGGGAATGCATCTGTAAATAGCCCTCACCTTTATGGAAACGCTTTCGATATAAGTTATAAAAGATTTATTGCCCGAAAATGGGTTTTGACGAATTGCGATAAAAAATTCTTAAAAGAAGCTCTTGCTGAGGTCATCTGGCAGTTGAGATCAGAAGATAAGTGCTGGGCTACTCACGAGAAAATACAGAATTGTTATCACGTTGTCTCTCGTTAAGTATATATTCATTATTTCTTATGTGATTCATCGCAGTAAGGTTTATTCCCCGATTTTCCACATCTGCAAAGCCAAACCTCGCCGGGAGAATTTTCCTTATCCCTCTGTAAATCTTTCAGTAAAAAATTCCCTGTAATTTTCAACGGTCCGAAATTTATAACTTCGATTATTGCCTGAGATTTGTTTTCTTTTTTTTCTTCCATAACTGAGATATTAACCAATAAAACCGGCTTTCCTGTGTTGTCCGTCACAGAATGGCAAATGGTCGCTTACTCCACATCGACAGATTGATATCATGCTATCATGAACTTCTTTTTTGTTACCGTTATATAACAAGGTAAAATTGCCCTTAAGCACGATAGGACCGTCAGCCATAATTTTTACTGAAACAGGTTGTTCTTTAGAGTCCGGATCATTAGTATTCATCAGCTCAGGTCTTCTGAACTTTATATGGTTAAGCTGATCACTGCCTACCGAGATATTTTTTTCTTCATCATTCCATTTCCAGGCAAGGGCTTCAGTCGGGCATAAATTTACAACTTCAATAATCTTTTCAGTTGTGGAACCGTTCATATCAACCCATGGCCTCCTGCTTGGATCGAAAACTTCAAGAAGTTCCCTGTAGCAGTAGGAAGCATGTATGCAGGCTGATGGTTTCCAATAAACTGTTATATCATCGTTTTTATATCTCCTGCCTCCTGAAAATTGGCTTTCATTTCTTTCCATCACCACTAAATTTTTATTCTTTGATTATTAATCT
>PLNF01000012.1 GCA_003141715.1 Bacteroidales bacterium
GCTTTTATCTTTTCAATTGTTGATATTTCAGGAGTAAGATCCTCCTGTTCCACAAGTATAGTTTTATTCTTAATACCAGGTATATTTTTATTATAATATTTAAGATATTTCCTCAGGGTTAGTGACGGGTCTTCTGAAATCTTAAGTGCATGCTTCTGCATAAAAGATACAATAGCACCAAGTTTGTAACTATATACAAGATCATTTACACCGGCAAAAGAAAGAGGGATAGCACAAATTTCAGGCATCTCAGCTAGTTTGTTTACATCTTTCCCCTGGAGAAGATTGATAAAGTTATAGAGGCCATGGGATTTGTCCTTATCAAAATTTGTCTGGGTAATAACAAGGAATGAGTAAGCTGGATTCAATCTCCTGACATTAAAATCTTTTACTGTAATAAATTCATAAGGGGTGATTTTCCAGCATGCTTTAACTGCTTCTTTTATATATATATTATAGGACGAAAAGGGATCATCTTCAAGTACAACGCAAGTTTTTGATGCATTAAACTGTTTTATTTCATCTCTGCTAGGGAATGGGGCCTGGCCAGACAATAGTACCGCTGGAAGAAACAGGGCAAAGGATAAAGGTAATGTTCTCATGTCGCTGGTATTATTGAACTGGTACTGGTATATACAAGGGATTATTTTCGTTGAATTTCCGGATATATACAAACATAAGGTCTTTCTTCTTTTTCCTCGAAAGTTGAACATACTCTTCATATAGCTTATTATCCTTCATGAGAAGTAGTTCGGTATTATCAGCATCAAATTCCAGTACTTTTCCACTTTCAAAATCAATCAGATACTGTTTTAATTCGCTTCGGGTCATATTAGACCTGTAAGGCGAATAATATGGGCTATAAGGATTATAATAATTACTGTAGCCATAAGGAGAATAATAAGGATCGTAGTATCCGTAAGGAGAGTTATATGAATGCGAATCAATAGTTGTCACATCCGCAACAAAGTGACAGATATTACCAACGAAGGTGATCCTGTTGAAGTTATCCTGAACCTGAACGTACAGAACACCATTCCGTGAATAGCCCCAAATGCTGTTTTTCGGAATTTCCTGTCGTACCCCCATATTGTCATAGAAATAGATTTTATCCCCTTCAAGGATTTTCTTAAAGAATTCCCTGTCGTTGTAATCGATTGAAGTGAGTATTTTTGATTTAGGTATAGGGCTATTCAGTTTAACCTCGTCAAAATTGAGGTAGATACCATCAGTGAACTTGAAATCGGGCGTGTATTTTACCATTCCTTCTTTCTCTTGTCCTGACAATCGGATAACTGGCATACATTGTGAAAATAAACTAATTAAAAAAATTATCCTTAATATTTTCAGCATAGCGATCGACGTTTTTCCTACTCAGTTCAAATTTCGTACCATAAGCACAAATTTAACGTTTTCCTTCAAAGGTTGTTAATTTCAGTTAATGTATATTTATTACTTATTTTGTGTAAATTTACATAACCTCAAATATATGGTTTATGGTCAGTGAAACTGAAAATGGTGCCAGGAGTAATGGTTTTAATAAGTCAACTGAGGAAATTTTCGAAAAGAAGAGGAAGGCCATTAAGTCTTACTCAATTATTGTGCTTCTTATCCTTATATTAGCTGTACTTTTAATCACTTTTAATCTTAAGCTTCCTGCAGGATGCCTGATTATAGCAGGTGCAAGTCTGGGTATAATTATTGTCAGAAAGGCTTCGAACCTAAATACGAGTTTTAAAGAATCATTAAAAGAGTTTTCTTCACTGAACGAAAGGAAAGATGATGTCATAATCGATTTTTCTCATAGGATAAGAGAACCTTTAAATAACCTGGTTATTATCTCTGATATGTTGATGGAATCAGGCCTTCAGAAAAAACAAAAGGAGCTGCTTGAGACTTTCATAGCTTCAACGAATAACATGGTGACAACTGTTAATGAGTTAACAATGCAGTCTGCCGGAAACCTGAGTTATGAGCACAGAAAAGCTATAAGATTTAATTTATTATCAACTATTCAGAATACTATAGAGCTCTATAGTCTTAAAGATGAAGCAAACATCGATTTTATATTAAACAAAAAGGAATTCAGTGACTTTGAATATTTTGGTGACCCTATAATTCTCAAACAGATATTTCTTGATCTATTCAATACTATCGAGATTCAATCATCGGAAAGAGTTACCAAGGTTACTGTAAACCTGAAAAAAACGAAAGAAACAGGAACTGAAAGCATTATAGCATTGAGGATACAAACAGATAATCCCATTGTTCTGATAAATGATCTTGGAGTTGAGAAAAGTCTCGCTGCCAGATTCATCTCATCAGGAAATGGTACTTTCACTCAGGAGATTGGGACGAATTCAACAGTCTTGAACATTTTTCTTCCTTATACCAATCCCGTACCTGAAACAAAGCAGAGTATTGTTTCTCAAAAGATTGAAGAGTTAATACAGAAAGACAAAATTCATAAAGATCTCAAAGATCTCAAAATACTTCTTGTAGAAGATAATCTTATTAACCAGAAGATCACACTGCTTACCCTCAAACCTCTCGTTCATAGTATTGATACTGCTTCAAACGGGAAAGAGGCACTTGACAGGTTCGGAACCACTAACTTTGATCTGATTCTTATGGACATTCAGATGCCAGTTATGAGTGGACTTGTAGCTGCTGAAAAGATCAGAGCGCTGGAATCAACCACCAATTCACATGTGCCGATAATAGCTATTACAGCAAATGCAATGATCGGGGATAAAGAGAAATGCCTGTCGGCAGGTATTGATGATTATATCAGTAAACCTTTCCAACCGGCTGCACTGATTGATAAGATAAAGAAAATTATTTAGTTTCTGCAATTAAAGGTCTGAACCCTATTACCATCATATCATCGACCTGTTCATTACCACCCATCCAGGTCTTCATATTTTCCTCAAGAATTGTTTTCTGATCATTCACAGGGAAATTGTGAATAGTCATCAACAGGTACCTGAAGCGCCTGTACATGAATTTTTTATTTTCCGAACCACCGAACTGATCTACATATCCATCAGAAAAGATATAGAATATATCATCATCTAAAATATCTATTTCATGATCGGTATAAGCTAGCTCTTCGGGATTCATACCAATAATAATTTTATCTGCCGTTATCTCAAGCAGACTGCCGTCACGAATAAGATAGAGAGGGAAAAAAGCTCCGGCGTATTCCACCTTTTTTCTTTTTCTGTCGATAACACATAGCCCTATGTCCATTCCATCTCTTATGATTGTTCCGATGTTTTTTTCTCTGCTGAAGGTTTTTTCCAATCCTTTATTCATTACTGCCAGAATCTTAGATGGAATCTCAATATTGTCTTCATTAATGGTTTTTTCAACAATTTCCAACCCAATCATCGACATCAGTGCTCCGGGAACCCCATGTCCGGTACAATCGGCTGCTACTACAAAAACCTTTTCACCCTTTTCACCAATCCAGTAGAAATCGCCACTGACAATATCTTTAGGTTTGAATAAAATGAAGGAGTCCTCAAAGTGTTTTCTGAAATACGTTTCGGATGGCAAAAGTGCTTCCTGTATTCTTTGTGCATAGATCAGGCTATCAGTAATGTTTTTATCTTTTAATTCCAGTTCGAACTTCTGCAATTCAATAAGCTTAAGTGCCTGCTCCTTTTCCCTGAGTAGTCTCCTGGTTTTTACAAGAGTTCTTGTCTGAGACATAACAAGTAAAAATACAATTGAAACAAGTAATACGCCATAGAAAATAAAATGGAATGTATAGGCAGGAGAATCAGTTAAACTACCAATCAATATATTATTAGAAGCCATTAAACTAATAATATAAATATGAAAATATGTTAAATACATGAGTCCCATCAGATAATACAAAAATAGGTTAATTATCCGTATGTTATCTGCATGTATTTAAAAATACATCGTGGCTAATCGATGAAAATTTCATCAGTGCCTCTCCGGCATAATCTTATGTATCTGGTTGATGGAGAATTAATAAACGATCCAATTCCGAGAGATTCCCATTTCTGATCTATTGTTGAAATAGTTTCATTAGAGGAGCTGACCACATTGGGCCATTTTCTGGGAAATCCTCCCTTTCTGAAAGCCTTTATTGTGCCATCAAACAAAACAGATAAGGGGGAAATGAATTCATGATCCCGTTGCGGGTCAGTGTTACCAAGAAGCTGCCAGGTTACCATAAACAAATCAGTAACATCAACGGTATGATCAACTATCAGAATCAACCTAAAGATCCCATCGGAGTCATTTGTCCTGAACATATTCTTTATCTTTTCAATAACGTCGGCATCCCCTGACCGGTTCACTGAAATTATAAGGATCGGAATATCATCTGCGAAAAGGTTGAGATTATAATTTTTTATGATATTATTCTTAAGGAAATCAACTTTAATTTTAGAAATATCCCGAT
The DNA here is from genome assembly GCA_003141715.1 of Bacteroidales bacterium. Classification (GTDB taxonomy): domain Bacteria; phylum Bacteroidota; class Bacteroidia; order Bacteroidales; family VadinHA17; genus LD21. Next base: position 4,442 of record PLNF01000012.1, read on the forward strand.
TATCTGATTTTGCTATTTTGTTTCTGCCGCTGTTCTCTTCAATTTGTTTTATTGTGGCATCAACTCCTACCTTTCCTCCGAAAGAAAAGTAATCTGATGAATGATCAAGAACATCAAGCGGACCATGACTAAACAACAGGTCTTTATTGAAATTAACATTAGCAAAAACATGAGAGATCAGTTCCTTATAATTCCTGATATTGATATCACCACTCACTACAATCATATACTTTGTAAACATCATCTGTCCTGCCCCCGACAATGAACTTATCACTTTCATACCCTGACCAGGATAGCTTTTTTTAATCTTGACAATTACCAGGTTATGAGCTATACCGGCATCGGGCATATGAAAATCTTCAATTTCAGGCTGTAATGTCATTCTGACAGGTGACAGGAATAATCTTTCTGTGGCTTTAGCCATCCATGCATCTTCCTGCGGAGGTATACCAACAATTGTTGCAGGATAAATTGCTTTATTTGAATGTGTTATACAGGTAACATGAAATTTAGGATACCAGTCTGCTAAAGAATAGAACCCTGTATGGTCTCCAAACGGGCCTTCCCATACCGGATCTTCAGCCGGATCAACAAAACCTTCGAGAATTATGTCGGCATCTTCCGGTACAAACAGATCGTTGGTGATGCATTTTACCATATTAACCTTTTTTCCCCTTAGGAATCCTGCAAGAATATATTCATTAATGTTTTCAGGAAGCGGGGCTGTTGCTGCATATGTATAAACCGGATCGCCGCCAAGAGCTACAGAGACCGGCATTTTTTTACCTGTTCTTCTCCAGGCTTCAAAATGGTTGGCTCCCGTTTTATGACGTTGCCAATGCATGGCTGTTGTGTTTTTATCAAGAATCTGCATCCTGTACATTCCCACATTTGTGCTGCCTGTTTCAGGATGACGTGTATGTACCATTGGAAGAGTTATAAAACGACCTCCATCGTGTGGCCAGCATTTCAATACAGGAAGAATACCAAGGTCGGGTATCCTGTGAATTTGCTGCTGGCATATACCTTTTCTTTTAATGCGGGATGGAAGAAGGCCTGCCAGTTTAAAGAGAGCAGGCAGTACTGAAAGTTTCTGAAAAAGCGTCTCTTTACTATATGATACTTTGTTAAATAAATTCTCTAATTCTATTCCGGCTTCATCAAGGTTTTTCCTTCCGATTGCCATGGACATTCTCAAATCTGATCCGAATGCATTTATAAGAACTGGAAAGTCTGTTCCGGTATTTTCGAATAATAATGCCTTTCCCCCTGATTTGGTAACTCTGTCGGCTATTTCAGTGATTTCGAGTACCGGATTTATAAATTGTTTAATCCGGTGGAGTTCACCTTTTGTCTCGAGTTCAGTAATAAAACCTGTCAATCCTGAATAACTCATAGAAGTTTTTTTGATATCCAAAGATATTCATTAAGCCATAATATTACCCCTTAAATCTCCCAAATGTGTTTTTATCAACCCCCTAAATCCTCCAAATGGGGGACTTTTGACTAACCTGATGCTCCATGAGATTGCTTCGTCGCAAGCTTCTCGCAATGACAGTTGACGTAATTGGAATCAGTTTAGCCCCCCATTTGGAGGGTTGGGGGTGATATTTAAGGTGGAATTAGTCCAGGGGTTATAAAACAATAATGGGAACTCATCACTAGGATTAGTTCCCATTCATCGTTTACAACCAAGGCTGTTAACGATGCCAGATTACTGTTATTCTGACCGGCTGCGTCGTTGAGTACGAGACTCTTTTCTGCAACCCCTGGCTTTCGGGTTTTGCCTGTTACAGCATAACCTTCCGGCTGTCCTTTCGTCCGTTTTAAGGCGTACTTCCGGGACGAAGTGTCATTCAGGCACTGGTACATATTTCCCGAAGGATATTGCATCAGTTTCAGATAACCCGGGGCCGAAGCCCTTCATTTACTGAAGCCCTGTGACTCAATCTCTGAAAGAACGTTTCCGGTTTTCGTCGACTTACTGAACATTATAGACGCGAAGTCCACTTAGTTCAGGCTTCGGCTCTCCTGATGCGCAGACCCGAAGGTCTGACTGAAACGGATCTAGCTTCAATTAAGTAACCTTTTCCATTTCCACATCTTTTGAGCAGTCTTTTATCGCTCACCTGATAGAATCAAATTTACATCAGGAATCCTGAAAAACCATGAAAATATAGTCGTTGTTATAAACCCGATACAAACACAGGTTATCAACAATTGTTAATAACGGCGGGAAGTGAGACTGGATGTGATATCAAAGTAGGGTCGTGCCATGGCATGACCCTACAAAATCACATAATGCGTGTAGTGCCACGCCATGTTGTCATTACATCAACTTCAATTGTTGGATTTCCACGTGAATCAAGAATCTCACGAGCATGGACACTAACTATCTGACCCATAGATTTTTTTATTAAACAATTATGCCATATACAAAAAAAGGGATTCGGTCGTTATTGACTCATCCCTTTTCGATTTAATATTTTTAACGTCTTATTCTCCTTCTGGAACGGATTCTCCCGCAGCAGATTCTTCAGCTTTTGCAATGGGTTTTTCAGTCTTTACTTTAGCAGCTTTAGGAGCTTTTACCTCAGCAACAGCTTCATCTTTTTTCTTAGTTGTTCTCCTTCTTCTTGTTGTTTTGGTTTTTGCAGCTTCTCCTCCGAGCATAGCTTCATTGTAATCAACAAGCTCCATTATACACATATCAGCATTGTCTCCTATCCTGTTGCCGATCTTTAAAATACGAGTATAGCCCCCCGGACGTTCAGCGACTTTCGGGGATACTTCTCTGAATAATTCAGCTACAGCAGTCTTATCTTTCAGATAACTGAATACTATTCTCCTTGAGTGTGTTGAATCTTCCTTTGATTTAGTAATAAGCGGTTCTACAAAAGTACGAAGTGCTTTAGCTTTGGCGGTTGTTGTGGTAATCCTCTTATGAAGGATAAGTGATGTTGCCATGTTCGAAAGCATCGCCTTCCTGTGTGAACTTGTTCTTCCTAAATGGTTAATAACTCTTGAATGTCGCATTTCTCTATTTCCTTAACCAGTTTTCAAATTAATCTTTCTCTAACTTATATTTGCTTACATCCATCCCAAATGACAGGCTCATGGATTCGAGCAATTCATCCAGCTCGGTGAGTGATTTCTTGCCAAAGTTTCTGAATTTAAGAAGGTCGTTCTTATTAAACTTCACAAGGTCACCAAGTGTCTCAACTTCTGCAGCTTTCAGGCAATTAAGTGCTCTGACAGAAAGATCGAGGTCGACCAGTTTTGTCTTGAGCAACTGCCTCATATGCAGTACTTCCTCATCAAACTCCTCGTTTGCCATCTTATCATCCGAATCGAGAGTGATTTTCTCATCGGAGAATAGCATAAAGTGATATATGAGAATTTTTGCTGCTTCTTTAAGAGCATCTTTCGGATGAATTGATCCATCCGTTTCGATCTCGAAAAGAAGTTTCTCATAGTCAGTTTTCTGCTCAACACGGTAGTTTTCAATAGTATATTTTACATTCCTTACAGGAGTGAAAATAGCATCAATGGCGATAAGTCCGAATTCGCTGTCGACCGGTTCGTTTTCTTCAGCAGGGACATAACCTCTACCTTTATTGATAGCAAGTTCAATTTGTATCTTTACATCCGGTTCCATTCTGAAGATAACCAGTTCGGGGTTTAATACCTCGAACGAGCTCAGAGCATTGTTAATATTGCCGGCCTTAAATACATCCTGCCCACTCAATTTGATCGTAACTCTCTCATGATCAACATCTTCAACTGTTCTCTTAAAACGAACCTGTTTCAGGTTCAGGATTATCTCGGTAACGTCCTCCATTACACCAGTTATGGTTGAGAACTCATGGTCAATGCCCTCGATCTTAACCGTTGTTATGGCAAAACCCTCTAATGAAGAGAGAAGAATTCTTCTTAGTGCATTGCCGACAGTAATACCATAGCCAGGTTCAAGCGGACGGAATTCAAATTTTCCGTGTTTGTCGTCCGCGTCCAGCATTATTACTTTATCAGGCTTCTGGAATGATAAAATGGCCATAGAATTTTTCTTAATATTATTACTTGGAATACAATTCAACTATCAATTGTTCCTTGATGTTTTCAGGAATATCAGTACGTTCAGGTACGTTCATAAATTTACCTGCCATTTGTGTGTCATCCCACTCGAGCCATGAAAGTTTTGAATACTTTTTGGTTGTCAGTGAATCAACTATTGACTCAAGAGATTTTGATTTCTCGCGAACGCCGATAATATCACCGGGTTTGAGCTGAAATGAAGGAATGTTCACAACGGTTCCATTAACAGTTATGTGTCTGTGAGAAACGAGCTGCCGTGCGCTTGCCCTTGTAGGAGCAACACCCAAACGGTAGACAACGTTATCGAGACGTGATTCTAAAAGTTGCAGCAATACTGCACCGGTTACCCCTTTACTTCTTGAGGCTTTCTCAAAAGTGTTCCGGAATTGACGTTCAAGCATACCATATGTATACTTTGCTTTCTGCTTTTCCCTTAGCTGAACACCGTATTCTGAAGTCTTCTTTCTCTTCTTGTTCATTCCATGTTGTCCCGGAGGAAAGCTTTTCCTTTCCAGGTGTTTGTCGGGTCCGAAAATCGGTTCACCGAATTTTCTTGCTATTCTTGTTCTTGGGCCGGTATATCTTGCCATTGTGCTATAAATTTATAACTTACAAATAATCAATTATATAACTTTTTATACTCGTCTTCTTCCGGGAGCACGGCAACCATTATGAGGCATAGGTGTCACATCAACAATTTCAGTGACCTCTATACCAACGTTGCTTATTGATCTGATAGCTGATTCGCGACCCGAACCCGGACCTTTTACAAATACCTTCACTTTTCTTAATCCAAGATCATAAGCCACTTTACCACATTCTTCAGATGCCATCTGGGCGGCATAAGGTGTATTTTTCTTGGAACCCTTGAATCCCATCTTACCTGCAGACGCCCATGAGATAACCTGACCGGAATTATTGGTCAGAGTAACTATAATATTATTGAATGATGAATGAACATGTGCCTGGCCTGAAGGTTCAACCTTAACGACCCTCTTTTTTAATGCTCCAGTCTTCTTTGCCATAGTCTATTTATTTAGTAGCTTTTTTCTTGTTTGCAACGGTTTTCTTTCTCCCTTTACGGGTTCTGGCGTTATTCTTAGTGCTCTGTCCTCTTACAGGAAGACCAATTCTGTGACGAACACCACGATAACAGCCAATATCCATAAGCCTTTTAATGTTCATTTGTGTCTCTGAACGAAGTTCACCTTCAAGCTTATAGTTATCGTTCAGAATTCTACGGATGGAATTGATCTGATCATCGGTCCAGTCCTGGACCTTTGCATTCCTGTCAACACCAGCCTCATCGAGTACTTTCTGTGCAATGCTCCTGCCTACTCCGTAGATGTAAGTCAAGCCAACTTCGCCTCTTTTGTTTCTTGGTAAATCTACACCAACAATACGTGCCATATAAAACTTTTCTTAAATGAGTTGCAAAATTAGTTAAAATTATCCCTGTCTCTGTTTGAACTTGGGATTTTTCTTATTAATAACGTAAATGCGACCTTTTCTTCTGACAATCTTACAGTCAGAACTGCGCTTTTTTACAGATGCTCTTACTTTCATTACCTTAATATTTCTTATTTATA
>PLNF01000060.1 GCA_003141715.1 Bacteroidales bacterium
TCAGGAATTGATTTATTTCCCTCTGACATTGAGGAAAAGTGTTAGAGCACTTTTCCTCTTATTTTTAGAGGCTAATATTCTTTTGATTTCAAGGTTATTTGCATAGGCGATAGATTTAGGTTTTGAATCAGGATAGTATAAAAAAAGTCAATTTTGTCAGATTACTTATTGCCTTGCAGGGAATATAATAATTTTCTTCCGCGGGAACGAACCGTCAGGTAAAGGATCACGTTTCAGTTCAATAAAATCTATGGGCGAAGAAATCTTTAGCAATTTGAGGATTTCTGTCAGAGATTCATCCTCGAAAGTGGCCCTGTAAGAATAATTCTGTATTTCCTTACCTTTGATCTCAATATCAACATTGAATACCTGGCTGATTTTTTTTACAACCTGGCTTAAGGGCTCATTCCGGAAAACCAGTTTTCCATCTTTCCATGATATATATTTATAGGTATCTTCATCACTAATTGAAGTAGTCCCATTAGTTTTATTAAATGTGAAATGCTGGTTAATATTAAGTTTAGAACTCTTAATGTTCTTTTTGTCATCAGTCAGGTCGACTTCCACCTTACCGGAAACAAGTGTTACTTCCGCCTCATTGTCAGAGTCATATCCCGAAACATTAAATTTTGTTCCGGTAGCTTTGACACTCAATGATGAAGTCTCAACAATAAACGGTTTTTTAAGATCACTTTCAACCTCAAAATAAGCTTCACCCTTAAGAATCACGGTACGGTTATTGCCAATGAACCTGTCAGGATATTTTATACTGCTTCCTGAATTAAGCCAGACAGAAGTCCCATCTGAAAGCTTTAAGGCAGATCTTGTACCAAATGCTGCAAACAACTCATTGTAAACTGGTTCCTGTTTTGTTAAGTGGTTATTGTCACGTAACGAAAAATATAATAAGTTTCCTAATACAAGCGGAATTAATAAAACAGCAGCGATCTTCTTCCAGTAGTACCATAAATTTGTATTAGGAGATTTGAAAGTTACCCTTTTATTGATCAGATTAAACGCTTTGTCAACATTTATCATATTTTCACCGATATTATGTTCAGTATTATCCCAGATATTTTTCAACTGTTGGAAATACAATAAGTTATCCTTTGAGGCAACTAACCATACCTGTAACTCAACAATTTCGTCGTGACTTGCCTCACCAGTAAGATACCTTGTAATTAAAACTTCTTGATTTTTTGGATCTATTGGCATCATAATATTATTTTCTAATATAAAGAGACGTTTCAGAGATCAGATACCACAATTAATAATAAGGAAATCTGAAATAAATAAAACAATCCCTTAGCCCGATGGGCTAAGGGAATTGAACTGACTAACTAACTAACCCAACCCAACTAACCTATTAATGTATGATTCTTCTTTTTCCCTATTAATGTATGATTCTTCTTTTTCAAGATTGTCCATTTTAGTTCTTTTTCTTTCAAAAGACGAATCAGAAACGAATTACCACAATTTTATAAATTACAGGTTGAGTAAATCAACTAATTTGCAGTATGTTAATTGGTTGAAATAATGATTTTTGTGAGTCCGAAGTACCTTTGAAAGAAAAGGATATATTTTATTCAGAAATGATAAAAAACAATAATTTATAAATATTCTTATTAAAGAAAATCAATTAAACTTTTTCTTAACAATTCCAATGCTTTGCTAATTCGTACTTCAATAGTTCTTACTGAAACATTTAGTTTGGTTGCAATCTCCTGGTATTTAAGTCCTTCAAACCTGTTCATTTCAAANNTCAATACACTTGTTTTGAATTGTTTTTAATAGAATTGATTTCAAAGAAACTGTCACATTTAGTTTTTCATGATCCTCCCAGAGTTTGACAAGAGTATCCTGAACTATATCTTCTGCACTTGATAGTTCGTGTGTAAAGCTGTAGGCAAAGAAAACCAGGTCCTTATAATAAGCTGAAAAAATATCAGAAAATGAATCAGGATCTCCAGACTTAAGTTTTTCAATTAATAACAGTTCAAATATGAGGTCTTTCTTGATCACAATTTCTAAAAGTTTGAAACAAATTTACTTATTCCTTTCTCCTTCACAAATTTAATATTTCAAACAGTTGATAAACTTGATGTTATGTTTCATTTGTACAATTCAGTTGTCAAAAATACCTATTTAATATAGAAGCACCTTAATTGTTTTAGGTTTAATAACGTATCAAAAGTGTCCGACTATTTTTTTTATAAGGAGAAGTACTCCCCTGAGGTTTCCCAAAAATGTTGTACATTGGTTTTGTCTGACTATATACAACATGAATAGAGTTACAGAAATATAATCTGTCAGACAGCCGGGATCAGAAGTATATTCAATGAAGGGGCAGGTTATCATGAAGTAACATTGCCTATTTTGATCCTGCTGGCAAACGGAACTCTGTTTTTCTCTGTCGGATTAAAAATATTCAAGTGGCATTAAGAATTTTCTACAATAATGCAACAAATCATTTTTCTTCCTGTCTTTATCCGGATTAGAGTTAAAAAACTAATATTAAAGAAGTATGAAAAGCCTTAGATCGTTAACAATTGCTATTATCATTCTTGGCCTCACCTCCTGTATCCAGGGACAGTTCTGGAAAACAATAGAGGGAAACAGAAAGGTGGTCACAAGAGAAAGAAAAACTGATTCTTTCGCCGGTGTAAAAGTAAGTTCTGGAATTGACGTTTATCTGAAACAGGGTAATAATGAGGCAGTTTCAGTTGAAGCGGATGAGAATCTGCAGGAATATATTCTAACGGAAGTAAGAAATGGAGTCCTTAATGTTTACACCGAATATAATATCCGTGACGCAGAAAGGAAGAGGGTCTATGTTACTATGAAAGAGGTGAATTCTGTAAAGACATCAAGCGCAGGTGATGTTTTTGGGGAGTCCCCGATTAATAGCGACAAGCTCGAATTATCGGCAAGCAGTGCAGGCGATATCAAACTTGATGTAAAAGCAAATAAAATAGATGTTGATATCAGCAGTTCAGGTGATATAACACTTACAGGTGAAACTGACATGCTTAGAGCCGATCTGAGCAGTGCAGGTGATCTGAAAGCGTATGATCTGAAGGCCAGGGAAGCAGATATTTCTGTTTCAAGTGCAGGTGACGCAGATGTTAATGTTTCGGAAAAGATAACAGCAAGAGCTTCCAGCGCGGGAGATGTCAATTATAAGGGTGATCCCAAATACGTAGATGCTCATTCTTCAAGTGCAGGCGGGATTCATAGAAGATAATTTCAAATCTATATATTTTCCAACATTATTAAAAGCCGCCGGATTCCTTCCGACGGCTTTTTTCTTAACTTTACAAACAAATTCTTTTTTATATACCCCTCTTTCTTATCACGCCCAGGCGGGATGTTTTACTCCTTCCCCCGTGGGGGAAGGTTGGGAAGGGGGTAATAAAAACTAATAATCATAATTGAAAAATACAATGAAATGAAGGAAAATTTAAGTATCAATCTGAAAAACACCAGCAAATTTATCCCATTTGAAGAAATTATTGCCCATGCACAACAATCTGTAAGACACCTCGATACTCTCAATAACGGGACTGGTTTGGGAAATGATTTTCTGGGTTGGCTATCGCTCCCTGATGACATACTTCCTCAACTTGAAAGAATAGAAAAAACTGCCAGACATCTAAGGTCGGTTTCCGATACAACTCTAGTAATCGGAATCGGAGGGTCATATCTTGGAGCCAGGGCAGTAATTGAAGCTCTTTCGCATTCCTTTTCCCCTCTTTTGAAGACTAAACACCATGATGTGATTTTTGCCGGGCAGAATATCTGTGAGGATTACCTGGCAGAACTCCTTGAATTGGTTGAGGGTAGAAACTATTCAATTATTGTAATCTCAAAATCAGGGACTACCACTGAACCGGCCATTGCTTTCAGAATACTTAAAGATCATCTCGAAAGAAAAGTCGGGAAACTAGCGGCAGCTGAAAGAATAATCGCGATTACAGATGCAAAGAAAGGAGCTCTCAGGTCTTTGGTTGAAACCAATGGATATGAAACGTTTATTATACCTGATAATATCGGAGGAAGATATTCTGTCCTTACACCTGTAGGACTGCTGCCGATCGCGATTAGCGGACTTGATATCAGAATGCTGGTGAAAGGAGCTAAATCAATGGAAGAGCTTACCAGAAACAATAAACACGCAGAAACCAATCCTTCTCTTCTTTATGCCTCGGCAAGAAATCTTTTGCTTCAGAATGGAAAACCTATCGAAATAATGGTTGGTTTTACACCTAAATTGCATTTCTTCTCTGAATGGTGGAAACAGCTTTACGGAGAGAGTGAAGGAAAAGATGGAAAAGGTATTTTCCCGGCATCTGTTGATCTTACAACTGATCTTCATTCAATGGGTCAATATATTCAGGATGGACAGAGAATCCTTTTCGAAACAATGATCTCTGTGAAAAGTCCTGTTAAAAAGCTTACTATTCCCCTGGAAAAAGACGACTCTGATCAGTTGAATTATCTGGCAGGAAAAAGACTTTCGGAAGTAAATCACAATGCCGAATCAGGCACTGTGCTTGCTCACAATGATGGAAATGTTCCGATAATAAATATTAATATTCCTGCTCTTGATGAGTTTTACTCTGGACAATTGATTTATTTCTTTGAAATGGCCTGTGCAATAAGCGGATACATTCTCGATGTCAATCCTTTCGACCAGCCAGGTGTTGAAGCATACAAAAAAAACATGTTTGCTCTTCTTAATAAACCAGGCTTCGAAGAGGCCGGAAAAAAACTTAAAGAAAGATTATAAGAATTACATAAAGTCAAAATCAATTGCGCATAGTATGAAAAAACTGAAAATTTCCTCTTATCTCTTTGTAACTTTAGCATTTGCTGTGTTTTCAGGCAGTTGCAAAAACTGGAGTGAATCAGGAAACGGATCACTCAGAATCATAACCAATAAAGGAGGGCAGACTCTTGGTTATGATACGGCCTCTCATGTAAAAATATTAACAATTAAAGGCCTTGCTTTTAAGGACTTGAATAAAAATGGCAAGCTTGACAAATATGAGGATTGGCGTCTCAGTGCTGAGGAACGGGCAAAAGATCTGGCATCAAAAATGACTATTGACCAGATTGCAGGACTGATGCTCTATAGTGCTCATCAGGCTATTCCTTCAGGCAGTACACGTTTTGGTGCAAGTACATATAATGGCAAACCTTTTGCAGAGAGTGGAGCAAAAGCATTCGACCTCAGCGACCAGCAGATAAAATTCCTCACAAAAGATAACCTCCGGCATGTTCTGGTTACTTCGGTTGAAAGTCCTGAAGTTGTTGCTATTTGGAATAACAAAGTACAGTCACTTTGCGAAGGTATTGGTTTAGGTATTCCTGCCAACAACAGTTCTGATCCAAGGCACCGTTCGACCTCGGAAGCTGAGTACAACGTTGGCTCTGCAGGACAAATATCAATGTGGCCGGGTTCACTCGGCATGGCCGCTACCTTTGATCCTGCGGTTGCAAAACAGTTCGGTCAGATTGCTGCAAAAGAATATCGTGCTCTGGGTATTACAACAGCACTTTCGCCCCAGATTGATCTTGCTACCGAACCGCGATGGGCAAGAGTAAACGGAACGTTTGGTGAAAATCCGCAACTTACTGCTGATATGGCCCGTGCCTATGTTGATGGCTTCCAGACATCTGTTGGGGATAAGGTTATTGCAGCCGGCTGGGGTTATACAAGTGTAAACACTATGATAAAACACTGGCCCGGCGGAGGACCTGAAGAGGGAGGACGAGACGCCCACTTTGCCTTTGGGAAATATGCTGTCTATCCCGGTAATAACCTCGCCGATCACCTGATCCCATTTACCGAAGGTGCTCTTAAACTTGAAGGTGAAACAAAAATGGCTTCAGCAGTAATGCCTTATTATACAATTTCCTATGGAATTGATAAACAAAACAATGAAAATGTAGGAAACAGTTATAATAAATATATTATAAATGACCTTTTGCGTGGTAAATATTCTTTTGACGGTGTCGTTTGTACCGACTGGGGAGTTACTTCCGATGAGAAAGCAGTTGACGGATTCGGAACGACCTGTTGGGGTGCAGAGACACTTTCAATCGCAGAAAGACATTATAAAATCATTATGGCCGGGGTTGATCAGTTTGGCGGAAACAATGATGCAGGTCCTGTGATGGAGGCCTACCAGATGGGAGTTAAAGAACATGGAGAGCAATTCATGAGGGCCCGTATGGAGCAATCTGCGGTTCGTCTTTTAAAGAATATCCTCAGGGTAGGACTTTTCGAAAATCCATATCTCAAAGTGGAGGAAACAAAGAAAACTGTCGGAAACGAAGAATTCATGAAAGCCGGATATGAAGCCCAGCTGAAATCAATAGTCATGCTTAAGAATAGGAGCAAAGTGCTTCCTCTTGCAAAACAGAAGACAGTTTATATTCCTAAGAGAATTACAGCACCCGGGAGAGACATTTTTGGTGGTCCGATACCCGGGTCAGTCAATTATCCTGTTAATCTCAACCAGGTAAAGAAATACTTCAAGGTTACGGATAATCCAGCTGAAGCTGATTTTGCTCTGGTTATTATCAGGAGCCCTAATTCCGGAAGCGGATACGATGCGGATGATGTGAAAAAAGGTGGGAACGGATACGTTCCAATAAGCCTTCAGTATGGTCCTTACAAAGCTGCATATGCCCGTGATCCCAGCATGGCTGGTGGAGACCCGTTTGAAAAATTTACCAACCGGACCTACAAGGGTAAAACAATTACAGCTTCCAATGCCTCAGATCTGAAAATGGTGCTGGATACTAAAAAAGCTATGAAATCCAAACCTGTTATTGTATCAATCGCAATTTCAAAACCAATGGTATTCAGTGAATTTGAAAAAGACGCAGATGCCATAATTGTCAACTTTGACGTACAGGATCAGGCTATTCTTGATATTATTACAGGCGCTTCAGAACCTTCAGGCCTGTTACCTATGCAGATGCCGGCTGATATGAAAACTGTTGAGACACAGAAAGAGGATGTACCATACGATATGATATGCCATATCGATTCAGAAGGGAATAAGTATGATTTCGGTTTCGGACTTAATTGGAACGGTTTGATTAAAGATGCGAGGGTTGAAAAATACAAGAAAGTAGTAAAATAATATGACTATCATTAATCACCTCTAAGTTTGTCCAATTGTTTAAAATAAAAGGAGGCACAAAGCCTCCTTTATTTCATTAGCTATCAGCTATTTGAGTTTATGCTTCTTAACAAAATCATCGATTACCTGAGAAAGATTTGGATCGCCAATCTCCTGGAGATCATAATAAACCCTTGTATTTGGTTTCTTGATTTTGATGATCCTGTTCAGATCGATTGGAGTGGCTATAATGACGCTGTCACAATCAGTATTGTTGATAGTTGTTTCAAGGTCTTTTAATTGTTGATCACCATAACCCATAGCAGGAAGCAGGGTTCCTATATTCGGATATAATCTGAATGTTTCACTCAGTCTGCCGACAGTATAGGGTCGTGGATCGACTAGTTCTGCAGCTCCGAATTTGCGGGCTGCAACAACTCCTGCACCAATCTTCATCTCACCATGGGTAAGAGTAGGACCATCTTCAACAACAAGCACTCTTTTCCCTTTGATCAGAGAGGAATCGTCGACTTTTATCGGTGAAGCACCATCGATAACAATTGCTTTCGGATTGACCTTATCGATGCTCTCCCTTACTATCTGGATTGCTTCAGGAGCAGCACTATCCATTTTATTTATTACAACAACATCGGCAATACGGAGTGTAACTTCGCCCGGATAATATTTTAGTTCGTGGCCAGCCCGATGAGGGTCCGCAACCGTTATCATAAGATCGGGTTTGTAGAATGGAAAATCATTATTTCCTCCGTCCCAGAGAATAACATCACAGCCTGCAGGGTCTTTTTCAGCTGCCCGAAGAATTGCTTCATAGTCTACTCCGGCGTAAATGACGTTTCCTCTGACCACATGTGGTTCATACTCTTCCATTTCCTCCACGGTACATTTATGTTTTTCAAGATCTTTAACAACAGCAAAACGCTGAACTTTCTGAGCATTAAGATCACCATAAGGCATCGGATGGCGTACTGCAACCACTTTTAAACCTTTTCCCATAAGAAGCTCTATAACCTTTCTTGATGTCTGACTCTTACCGCATCCCGTACGGATAGCACCAACAGCAATAAGCGGTTTTGTGCTTTTTACCATAGTATCTGAAGGTCCGAGCAATATAAAGTTAGCACCTGCAGCGTTCACTATTGCACTCACAGACATCACTTTCTGGTAGGTGACATCGCTATATGAGAATACACAATCATTAACTTTATATTTCTTTATAAGATCCGGAAGGTTTTGTTCGGCAAAAATCGGGATCCCTTCAGGATATAATTTGCCGGCCAGCTCTTTAGGATATTTTCTCCCGTCAATATCGGGTATCTGAGCCGCGGTAAATGCAACAACATTATAATATTCATTGTCTCTGTAGCAGGTATTGAAATTATGGAAATCGCGACCTGCTGCACCAATTATGATGACATTTTTCTTAGTCATAAATCCTCCTTAGTTTATTAGAAATTTATTTGCCGGAAATGAATTTTCATTTTAAAATGAACCAACAAATGTATAATTTGCATACCGAAATTCCGAGCATTTTATGGTATTTTTTTAAATGCCATTTCTATGCTTTAATTTACTGAATAATAATCTGTTAATGCTGTTTTAGGTGTGTTCTGAAAACATGTTAAAGAAAATGTTTTCAATAAGAGAAGGTATATGGCAAATTCTTTGTACTATTATGTCATGTTATGAATGTGCTGGCTCACATATATCTTTCAGGTGATTCTGATAAAATAATTATTGGCAATTACATAGGCGATTACGTAAAAGGACGCGATTACCTGAAGTACCCCGATCTGATCAGAAAAGGTATCATATTGCACCGGCACATTGATGGATTCACCGACCGGCATCCTGTTGTTCACCGGAGTAAGATATTTTTTACCAGGAAATACCATAAATATTCAGGTGTTATTACCGATATAATTTATGATCATTTTCTTACTAAGGAATGGGATTTTTTTTCAAGGAGACCCCTTGAGAGTGTCACTTATAATTTTTACAGGGCGCTCGTGAACAATTATGAAATCATGCCTGAAAATGTAAGGGAAATGATGCCATTCTTTATAATAAACAACTGGATAGAATCGTACCAGACCTTAAGCGGGATCCGTCATGTTTTGAATACACTGAGCAAGCGCTCAACCCTTCCGAATGAAACCAGATTTGCCATGCATGCTCTTAAAAAGAATTATTATTCTCTCCAGGATGATTTCATGGAGTTTTTTCCGCAACTTATTGATTACGTCGAAAAAGATTTTGGAATTGAAATCTCACACAGGATAACGATACCATTCTGATCATATCAAGTACTCAGTACGGCTTGCATCAAGTCTCAGGAAAATAAACAAAAGAATAGTAAAACCCCATAAAGAACTGCCACCGTAACTTAAAAACGGTAATGGTATCCCAATAACGGGAACAAGACCTATGGCCATTCCAATATTCAAAAAGATATGACTAAAAAGGATTGAAACTACACAGTATCCATAGATCCTTGCAAAGTCTGAACGCTGCCGTTCAGCCAGTGAGATCAATCTTAGAAGCAAAAACAAATAGATTCCGATCACAATACCGGAGCCTAAAAAACCCCATTCTTCACCAACTGTACAGAAAATAAAATCTGAGCTTTGCTTCGGAACAAACTTGAACTTTGTCTGGGTTCCCTGTAAAAAACCTTTCCCTGTAAATCCGCCTGAACCGATTGAGATTATTGACTGGTTGACATTATATCCTGTTCCATGAAAATCTGTTTTAAATCCTAGCAGGATGTCAATTCTCTCTTTCTGGTGAGGCTTGAGGAAACTATTAAAAGCATAATCGACCGAATTGACGTACATGATACTTCCTACCAGGAACAGATATATTATTAATACAGACACTGCTCTCTTATTATAAACATAAAAACCATAAACTGCACCTGAAAGAATCAGGGAGATAAATATAACCAATTCATTACCAATAGATTTAAAGACATATTGATCTAGTAAATAGATGATCCCGGTAATAAGAAGGAAAATACTTGTTCCGAAAAGTGTCAATTTCCATTTTCGTGTTGCAAACCATATAAGAATTACTGCAATAATTATTAATGCAATTGTAAGGTAAAGATTGTTCGTAAGAAGGGTAAGAAAAAACAGAACTACCATCAATAAACCAGACACAAATATATAGGGGCTCATCCCTTCCCTGAAGAGAACTAAAAATAAAGAAAAATATACAATTGCTGAGCCCATATCAGGTTGAAGCAACGTAAGAAATGCCGGAAAAATAATTATTGCCGATGCAGGAATTATGGCTGATAATCGTGTCAGATCCTGTCTTCTGGTATTTAAATAACTGGCAAGTGCCAGGGCAGTTCCAAACTTTGCTAATTCCGATGGTTGAAGACTAATTGATCCGAATTCAAACCATGATTTTGCACCGTTTATTTCCTTCCCAAAAATAACCACAAGAACCAGAAGCAACATACATGTCCCATAAATGAACCAGGAGAAAAAGAAATAAAACCGGTTATCGATAATCACTATAAAAACAGCAAGAACAAGCGACGCAACTATCCAGATAAACTGCTTTCCATACCGTTGTGAAAAATCCAGTAATCCTGCATGCTCTTCATTAAATACTGCAGCATAAATATTGATCCACCCCATTATAATCAGAAGCAAAAACAGGACTATTGCAGTCTTGTCGATCCCATTCCAGATATTAACGGTCCGCTTCACTATTGCATAAGATTTAGATTAAGCATGCTTTGTTCCCGTGCTTTATTAGTGACTTCACCTTTGAGGTATTTTTCAATCATCAGGCTGGCGATTGGTGCAGCATAGGTTGCTCCGAAACCTGCATTCTCAACGACTACCATAATAGCAATTTTAGGATTATCCTTCGGAGCAAAAGCTATGAATACAGAGTGCTCTTTGCCATGCGGATTTTGAGCAGTCCCGGTCTTCCCACATACAATTATGTCTTTTAATGCTGCAATTCCCGCAGTATTGCCGGCTTCTCCGTTTACTGCTTCATCCATTCCCTTAATGATCTCTTCAAAGTTAACTGAATCAATACTGATACGATGTTTTATTGTGAACGCTGGATCAATGTTGCCGGCATTTGCTACTGATTTTATGATATGAGGTGTATAATAATAACCCCTGTTGGCAATTGCTGAAGTCATATTTGCCATCTGCAGAGGTGTGACTAATACCTCCCCCTGTCCGATTCCCATTGAAATGACAGTCAGTGCCTTCCATCCGTTTTTACCATAATATTTATCAAAATATGTTCCGGCAGGTATAAAACCAGGTAATTCATTTACAAAATCTGTTCCCATTTTAGTTCCAAAACTAAACTCAGTAAGATATTCCTTCCACTTATCAAATGCATCTGAAACAGAATTGTATTTTGGATTTTCAAGAACTCTCCGGTATGCCTGACAGAAATATGCATTACATGAGATTGCTATAGCATCCTGCAGATTTAAGGGTGAACGATGTGAATGACATCTTACAAAGAGATAACCATTGGAACAGCCAAAAAGAGTCGAAGGTGAAATCACACCTTCCTGAAGAGCAATCAGTCCGTTTATAGGCTTAAAAGTAGACCCCGGAGGATAATAAGCCATAAGTGCCCTGTTAAACAAGGGTTTTAATGTATCTACTGACAGGTTTTCAAAATTGTCTGATCTTATCCTGCCTACGAGCAGACCCGGATCAAAGTTTGGAGAGGAGACCAAAGTCAGTACTTCTCCTGTTTGGGGCTCAATGGCAACAATGCTTCCTCTTTTGTTTTTCATCAGGCGCTCTCCATATTCCTGCAGATCAAGATCGATTCCGGAAACGATATCGGATCCCTGCACAGCAATAGTATCCAATTTCCCCTCCGCATAAGAGCCTTTTATACGGCTGAAGACATCGACAAGAAAGATTTTTACACCGCGCCTTCCCCGAAGATCCTTTTCATAAGCTTCTTCGATTCCGCTTTTGCCGATATAATCTCCAGGTCTGTAATAGGGATTTTTTCTGATTAATCCCTCATCGACCTCGCTCACATATCCAAGAATATGAGCAGCAACCGGTTTTGAATATTTTCGAAGTGTACGCGGCTGTACATAGAAGCCGGGATACATAAACATTTTTTCCTGAAACCTTGCATATGTTTCATTCGAAACCTGTTTCAGAAATACTGAAGGGGCGCGTCTGGAATAGTTTATAGCTGTCTTCATCTGTTTTCTGAACAGATCTGTAGAAATTCCAAGCAGGTCACAAAACCCCGTTGTGTCGATTTTTGTCACCTGGGTAGGGACAACCATCAGATCGTAGGCAGCCTGATTAAAAACTATCAGTTTCCCATTCCTGTCATATATGAGCCCTCGTGCAGGATACTGTGTAACATATCTCAGAACGTTATTATCAGCTGAAAGTCTGTATGAATTTTTTATAACCTGAATAATAAACAACCTCACTAACAAGCCAAGAGTTGCAAGCACAATGAGTGCCATTATAACATATTTCCTGTTAATGAATGAATCTTTCATATTTCGGGTTCAATTACTTTCCTCTCCTGTAAAATTCAATTAGAAGAATAAAAGTCATGGAAAACAATGAACTTAATAATACTCTCAGCATTG
>PLNF01000023.1 GCA_003141715.1 Bacteroidales bacterium
TACTTTTCAGGTTCTCTCCTGCCGAGAAGATTCAGGTTGGGACCATTAATTATTTCTATATACATAAGGAGATACGATTTAATCTGTTTTCCCTTTGTGTAAGTTTGAAACTTACCTGGTAAAAGTAGGAAAAATAATTTAAAGGTATGAAGTTATAAACGTTGTCTTACTTTGTGTTACTTTGCATATACTTTGTGGTCGGATATTTGAGAAGTAAATATGAGTTTAAACTGGAAACAGTCATTCAGAAATTTTGAAACATATCTCAGACTGGAGAAATCACTGTCGCACAACAGTATCGAAGCCTATCTGAATGATGTTTTTAAACTTGAAAAATATTTTAATGAAACAGGAATTGATATCTCACCAGTCAATGTGTCATATTCAGATCTAAAAGCCTTTCTCGCCTGGTATTGCAGCAACAATACGAACACGCGTACACAATCAAGAGTACTTTCAGGTATCAGAGCCTTCTTCAGGTTTCTTATTATTGAGGGAGAAATCGAGGAGAATCCTGCCTCACTGATAGAATCGCCAAAAATAGGGCTTAAGCTTCCTGAAGTATTGTCTGTCATTGAGATTGACAGGATAATCGATGAAATTGATCTCAGTAAACCCGAAGGCCACAGGAATAAAGCAATCATTGAGACACTTTATGGTTGCGGGCTAAGGGTTTCAGAACTGGTAAACCTCCGTTTGACTGATATACATTATGGTGAAGAATTTGTTGTTGTAACAGGAAAAGGTAATAAACAGAGACTTGTTCCGGTCAGCAGGAAAGCGCTGAAGGAAATAGATATTTATAAACAGGACAGGAACAGACTTCCTGTGATAAAGGATCAGAATATCCTTTTTCTTAACCGTCGCGGAAGCCGCCTTACCAGGGCAATGATATTCACAATAATTAAGGATCTTGCAGCCAAAGCAGGAATAAGGAAAAATATCAGTCCTCACACATTCAGGCACTCATTCGCAACTCATATGATAGAGGCAGGAGCTGATCTGAGGGCAGTTCAGGAAATGCTTGGGCATGAATCAATACTCACTACCGAGATCTATACTCATATTGACAGGAGTTTTTTACGTGATACACTCATAATGTTCCATCCAAGAGCATAAAACTTTTTTTTTGCGAATTTAATTATTGAAAACTGCTTATATTTGCACTGTTTTTATTTGATCTAATTTAATATAGCATGGAATATATTAAAGGGTTTGGAAAAGAACTTTTCCTTATACTTACTGAAATGGCTCCATACCTTATGCTTGGATTCTTCTTTGCAGGCTTGCTGCATATCTTGTTTCCAAAGAAAAAAGTCAGAAAATACATGGGTCAGAACAATTTCAGATCAATCTTTAATGCAGC
Source organism: Bacteroidales bacterium (assembly GCA_003141715.1). GTDB lineage: Bacteria > Bacteroidota > Bacteroidia > Bacteroidales > VadinHA17 > LD21. The sequence goes on from PLNF01000023.1 coordinate 1,367, forward strand.
ATTAGTTGGAATCCCTCTCCCATTATGCTCATGCGGGGTAATTCCTACGAGTATCTCTTTCTATAAACATGGTGCTTCAAAAGCATCAACGGTCTCATTTCTCATCTCAACACCGCAAACCGGTGTTGACTCAATATTTGTAACCTATTCGATGCTCGGGCTGCCTATGGCAATTATCAGGCCTATAGTTGCTTTTATAACCGGACTATTAGGTGGTTTGGTGACAAAGAAAGTCGATCCCGAAAAAGCAGAAACAGTTCTTAATAACAATGATAAAGATGATGAAATGCCAAAAGGATTTTTCCCTAAGATAAAGGAGATGTTCAGATACTCATTTCTCGAATTTCTTCAGGATATTTCCACATGGCTGATAGTCGGATTGCTGATCGCTGCAGTTATTGCGGTATTAGTTCCGGATGATTTTTTTGCCGACAAGATCCCTAATCAATTCGTTGGCATGCTGGCCATACTTCTTATTTCCGGACCTGTTTATATCTGTGCGACAGCCTCAGTACCAGTAGCGGCAGTATTGATGCTTAAAGGGTTTTCCCCTGGTGCAGCTCTTGTGCTTCTCATGGCAGGTCCTGCAACCAATGCAGCCACAATTACAATGATAGGAAAAGTGTTAGGCAAAAAATCATTGTTTTCATTTATTGGTACTGTTATCGCCGGGGCTTTGCTTTCAGGTTTGTTTATTGATTATGTTCTTCCTCCGCGATGGTTCATAATATCAGAACATTTTGGCCATTTGGGACATACCCATGAGATGTTGCCTGAATGGCTGAAGATAGGGTCAGCTGTGCTTCTTACACTTTTAATAATTAATGGATATACCCAGAAATTTATTTCAACACTGAAAATAAAATCACAGAGCGCCGCACAACCCGGTTTCTCACTCGAAAATATTCAGACACTTCATGTAGGCGGGATGACCTGCAACCATTGTAAGGCCAATGTTGAAAACAGTGTCAAATCTTCAGAAGGCGTCGAAGATGCGAGTGTTGACTTGTCATCAGGTACAGTAATTATAAAAGGGAGTTCATTCGATCTGGAGAAAATAAAATCAGGAATAGAAAGCATTGGTTACAAGATCATTAAAGAGTAACCAAGGAACTCTTTTCTATGTGTTCTGTTTTGGGAGAAAAACCCCTCTGCCGCTTCGCGGCATCTCCAATAAAGGGGCTTTGTTTCGGGAGAAAAACCCCTCTGTCCCGCTTAGGCGGGACATCTCCCCTGAAGGGGCGATAATACGGTGGTTTTTACCTGAATTTCACTTATGTGGTGAAAGTTCAGAAATTCAATTTTAAATATTAACTTTGCGACTTATTTTGCAAAATCAATAATTTATACTTATCTCAAATCAATAAAACTATGTCACACGTTAAAAGAGTCTACTCCTTCGGAAAGAAAACTGCTGAGGGTAAAACCGACATGAAAAACCTTCTTGGAGGTAAAGGTGCAAACCTTGCAGAAATGTGTCTGCTAGGGTTGCCGGTTCCTGCAGGTTTCACGATCACAACTGAAGCTTGTAATGAATATTATAAAAACAATTGCACTCTTCCTTCAGAACTTATGCCTGAAGTCTGGGCAGCTATGAAGAAGACCGAAGAGACAATGAATATGAGGTATGGTGATGTCCAAAACGCATTACTTGTTTCATGTCGCTCAGGTGCCCGTAGTTCAATGCCAGGTATGATGGATACAGTCCTTAATATCGGTCTTTGTTCAGCAACAATCCCCGGATTTCTTAAAAAGACCAATAATCCTCGTTTTGTATGGGATTCCTATCGTCGTCTTATTATGATGTATGCCGACGTTGTTATGGAAAAAGCCGAAGGTATTGACCTTGGTGAAGGCAAAGGAATACGTAAGCAGCTCGATGAAAAACTTGATGAGTTCAAGAAGCAGAAAAGTTACAAATCTGATACAGAAATTACAGCTGATGAGCTTAAAATTCTTTCGGAAGAATTTAAGAAAATAGTAAAAAATGCTCTCGGAAAACCTTTCCCTGATGATGCAAAAGAACAACTCGAAGGCAGTATTAAAGCTGTTTTTAAAAGCTGGAATGGTAAGAAAGCTGTTTCATATCGTCGTATAGAAGGTATACCGGATGATTGGGGAACTGCTGTTAACGTACAAGCCATGGTATTTGGCAATATGGGAGACACATCTGCAACAGGTGTTGCATTTACCCGAAACCCTGCAACAGGCGAAAACCTGTTCTATGGTGAGTGGCTGGTAAATGCACAGGGAGAAGATGTTGTGGCAGGTATCCGTACCCCAAGTCCTCTTAATGATGATACAAAAAATGATCAGAACCAGCATCTGCACAGTATGCAGGAGGCAATGCCCGGTACATACAAGGAGCTTTGTGATATCCGTAATATCCTTGAGAAATCGTTCCACGATATGCTTGACATAGAATTCACAATACAGGAAGGTACTCTTTATATGTTGCAATGCCGTACCGGTAAAAGAACAGGAACTGCTGCACTTGACATGGCAATGGATATGCTTCATGAGAAACTGATCGATGAAAAAACAGTTGTTATGCGTGTCGATCCTGCACAGCTCGATGAGCTTCTGCATCCGATCTGCGATCCTAGCGCTGAAAAGAAAGTAAAAGCGGTTGTAAGAGGTTTACCTGCAGGACCGGGAGCAGCAGTTGGAAAAGTTGTTTTCAATGCCGAAGATGCTGTTGCATGGTTCCGTAAAGGTGAAAAAGTTATTCTCGTCCGTGAAGAGACCAATCCTGAAGATGTTGAAGGAATGCGCGCCGCTGAAGGTATCCTCACCGCACGCGGAGGTATGACATCTCATGCTGCACTCGTTGCACGAGGTTGGGGTAAATGCTGCATAGTTGGTGCAGGAGCCCTCCATGTTGACGCTTCAAAAAAGATCGCAAAAATCACGGGTTCAGATATAGTTATTAAAGAGGGTGATATTCTTACACTGAACGGTACTAAAGGAAATGTTTATATCGGTGCTGTTACTCTTATGGATGCAACCGAAAATCCACGTTTTAAGGAATTCATGACGATAGTTGATAAGTATCGCAAAATGGGTGTTCGTACAAATGCTGAAACTCCTGAAGATGCTACAATTGCACGTAATTATGGTGCTGAAGGTATTGGTCTGTTCCGTACAGAACACATGTTTTACGGCAAAGGATCGGAGACTCCATTGTTTCTTCTTCGGAAAATGATCCTCAGTGCAAATGAAACAGAACGGCGTAAAGCACTTGATGAACTTTTCGCACATGTTAAAAAAGACATGAAAGAGACTATGGCTGCCATGGACGGACTGCCAGTCACATTCAGGCTTCTCGATCCTCCACTCCATGAGTTTGTACCACAGGGCGCAGAAAAACAGGAAGAACTTGCAAAATCTCTTGGCATTAAAAAAGAAGATGTTGCCAAACGTGGTGAAGCTCTGCATGAATCAAACCCAATGATGGGTCATCGCGGAGTACGTCTTGGAATCACTTTCCCCGAAATATCGGAGATGCAGGTTCGCGCAATATTTGAGTCTTCTCTGGAGCTTATTAAAGAAGGAAAGAAACCTCACCCCGAGATAATGGTTCCTGTAACCGGTGAAGTCAATGAATTAGACTATACCAAGAAGGTTGTCGACAGGGTATATGATGAAGTCTGCAAAAAATTTGGTGTGAAAGCTATTGATTACAAATATGGTACAATGATAGAAATACCACGCGCATGTCTTCTGTCAGACCGTATGGCAAAAAGTGCCGAATTCTTCTCATTCGGAACCAACGACCTCACACAGATGACATTCGGCTTCAGCCGCGATGATACCGGTGGGTTCCTTCACGATTATCTCGACAAAAAGATTTTAGCAGCTGACCCGTTCCAGACTATTGATCAGGATGGCGTTGGTCAGCTTATTAAAATGTCGGTTGAGAAAGGCCGGTCTACAAGACCAGATCTTAAAGTAGGTATCTGCGGTGAACAGGGTGGTGATCCGGCTTCTGTTGAATTCTGTTTCAGAACGGGTTTGACTTATGTAAGCTGTTCTCCATTCAGGGTTCCGATTGCAAGACTGGCAGCTGCCCAGGCTTCAATCAAATTTGGTAAATAACCGAATATTCTGATATAAAATGTAATAGGGACATGCCAAGGCATGTCCCTATTTTTTTCTTTTCATGACTGATTGATCCAACCTGGTAGTAAACCTGTAAATCCTTCTAACATAGCTATGACACTTGAACAGCAATCTACCCTATCCATTATCAGGATAATTATTAATAAAAAATGAACTATATTTCGTGATCATTTAAGTTAATACTTTGTTAACTAAGAATATATTGATATTCAAACCAATTTCTTAAAATGATTGACTCACGGGAATTATCAGATTATGGCATTCAGGATATCAAAGAGATCGTCTATAATCCATCTTATAATATATTATTTGATGAGGAGACAAAACCCGGACTTGGTACCTTTGAGAAGGGGACTATTACAAGGAACGGTGCAATTGCTATTGATACCGGTATTTTCACAGGGCGTTCTCCAAAAGATAAATATGTCGTGCTAGATGAGAAGACCAGGGATACCGTGTGGTGGAAATCGGATATGGCAAAAGTCTCAGATAACAAACCAATTTCCATCGAAATTTGGAACCATTGTAAAAACATCTCTCTGAAGCAGTTATCAGGGAAGAGACTTTTTGTAGTCGACTGTTATTGCGGAGCAAATAAAAATACACAGTTAAGTGTTAGATTTATTCTTGAGGTTGCCTGGCAGGCCCATTTTGTAAAAAACATGTTTATCAGGCCAGAGCCGGAAGAACTAAATGATTTCAAGCCTGATTTTGTTGTGCTTAATGCCTCCAAGGCTAAAAATCCCGACTGGCAGCAACAGGGGCTGAATTCCGAGAATTTTGTCTTTTTCAATCTCACTGAAGGTATGTTGGTAATCGGTGGCACATGGTATTGTGGAGAAATGAAAAAAGGAATCTTTTCTGTTATGAATTATTGCCTGCCACTCAAAGGAATAGCCTCTATGCATTGCTCTGCGAATGTTGGTAAAAATGATGACACAGCCATATTCTTCGGACTCTCCGGCACAGGAAAAACGACTCTCTCGGTCGACCCCGAAAGAGCTCTCATCGGTGATGATGAACATGGCTGGGACGAAGATGGTGTATTCAATCTTGAAGGAGGTTGTTATGCCAAGTGTATCAGGTTAAACAAGGATATTGAACCCGATATCTATAAAGCGATAAGGCGCGATGCTCTTCTGGAAAACCTTGTAGTTTTATCTGACGGCACTATTGATTTTAATAGCAACTCAAAAACTGAAAATACCAGGGTCGCTTATCCTATTTACCATATTAATAATATTGTAAAACCTGTTTCAAAAGCAGGACATGCTAAAAAAGTTGTCTTCCTCACTGCAGATGCATTTGGAGTTCTGCCTCCTGTAAGCCGGCTCACTGAAGAGCAAACAAGATATTATTTTCTCAGCGGATATACTGCGAAAGTTGCAGGAACGGAAAGAGGAATTATTGAACCTGTACCATCTTTCTCTGCTTGTTTTGGTGCAACTTTCCTTATGCTCGATCCTATTATATACGCGAACGAACTTACAAAGAAAATGAAAATGCATAATGCTGAAGCCTGGTTAGTGAATACAGGATGGATGGGAGGCCAATATGGCACAGGTACCCGGATCGATCTGCCTGTCACTCGACTGATAATTAATGCAATCCTTGATGGCTCAATTACAGATTATGAATTTGTAACTCTTCCTGTTTTTAATTTAAATATCCCTGTCAGAATTAAAGGAGTTGATGAAAATATTCTTGACCCCGGAAAAGTTTGGGACTCGCCATCCAAATGGCGTGTTGCAGCAACTGACCTGGCATTAAAGTTCATTAATAACTTCAGTAAATTTACTTCAAACAAAGAGACTGCTAAACTGGTCAGCTTTGGCCCTATAATCTGAACAATAAGAGGTCTGTTTTTATTGTTATATTTACCTTCATATAATTATTTTAAAGTATGAATATTCTGAATGCGATACTTTCAGTTGTATTAGCTTACCTCCTCGGATCAATACCGTCGGCTGTGTGGATCGGAAAACAATTTCACAACATCGATGTACGAGAACATGGTAGTGGAAATGCCGGGACGACCAACACAATAAGGGTACTGGGATGGACAACAGGCATTCCGGTTCTGCTTATCGATATAACCAAAGGATGGCTTGCTTCAATGTTACCGGTCTTCTTTCATCTGGCCGGCCACGGAAGTGCACTCCTGACGAATCTGCAGATTTTGACCGGTATAATAGCTATCATCGGCCATATATTTCCTGTTTTTGCCGGATTCAGGGGAGGAAAAGGAGTTGCAACTGTCTTTGGTGTATTTCTGGCTTTACAGCCCTTGCTTACTATATGTTGTATGGGCGTTTTTCTGATCGTTTTATTTATCACGGGTATTGTATCAGTCTCGTCAATGAGCGCGGGAATAGCTTTCCCGGTTTTCCTCTTTCTGTTTTTTGATACTCCTTCAATATTATTCAAAATATTTGGCATACTTGCCGGTATATCTCTGCTGTTAACCCACAGGAAAAATATAGGCAGACTATTGAGAGGCGAAGAAGCGAAATTTATAAAAAGAAGGCACAAAGGCGCAAAGGCGTAATGGCACAAAGCCTTTGAGCCGTTAGAACTGTTCCAGTAGCTGGATCCTTTTACTGATCGGTGGATGTGTGGCGAAAAGTGAACCAAGAGAGAATGAGGATTTTCCTTCTTTTTTTACCTGTGGATTCTCAATGAACATCTGGGCAATATCTTTTCTTTTCACTGCTTCAATTGTGGGATCAACAGATATCTTTCGAAGTGCAGATGCCAGAGCCAGAGGTCTGTGTGTAAGCTCAGCCGAGCCCGCATCTGCCAGGAATTCTCTCTTCCGCGATAAAGCAAACCTGAAAAGTGTTGAAATCAAATAGCCCACAAGAGCAAGCAAAAGAGCAATAATTATCACGCCTCCTCCATCCTTTTTACCTCTTCCAATCCTTCCAAATTGCATCGATCTGAATATTGCCTGTGAAATGAATGCAAAAATCCCCACAAAAATAATTGAGATGATAAGTAACCTCACATCCCTGTTCCTGATATGAGTTAGTTCGTGTGCAATAACAGCTTCAAGTTCTTCATCATTAAGCTTTTCAATTATGCCCTTCGACAGGGAAATTGAAAATGTTTTTGGGTTAATTCCACTGGCAAATGCATTTAAAGAATCATCTTCAATAATATTGATTTTAGGTGTTGTCATACCTGTGGCTATACACAGGTTCTCAACCAGATTATAGACCCTTTTGTTTTCATTTCTTGCAAGAGGCTTAGAATCGGTGGCAGCGTTAATCATTGATGAATGAGAAAACCATGCTATTGTAAACCAGATAACTACACCTATTATAATAAATGGAGCAGTTATGAGAAAACTCTGGCTTATCTGGTTGATTGTCCTATGTTCTTCTGAATTAAAGGATAAGAAGAAAAAGAAGAGCCATGTCAGAACGAAAAAGACAATGGGGAACATTACCAATATCAGTACCGAATTAGTGTTATTCCTCCATATCTGGCTCTGCAAACCAAAATACTTCATATTATCAGAACTGGATTTTCGGAGGTTGTTCTGCTTCAGCCCGTTGATTACCCAATTCAAACATAGGTTCGCGTTTGAAATTAAACAGGGTTGCAATCAGGTTCGAAGGGAACAATTCAGTTGCAACATTAAGCTCTTTGGTAGCCGAATTAAAGAACCGGCGTGCAGCAGCTATCTTGTTTTCAATATCTGAAATCTCATTCTGCAGTTCCATAAAGTTCTGGCTGGCTTTCAGATCAGGATATGCTTCGACAGATACTTTCAATCCTTCAAGCGCAGTAGATAACTTGTTTTCAGCAGCAATCTTTTCATTAATAGTAGTGGCCTTCATAGCATTGGAGCGGGCCTCAGTAATATCTGTCAGCACTCCTCTCTCATGTCCCATATAACCTTTGACCGAGTCAATCAGCTGAGGTATAAGATCGTGTCTTTGTTTCAGTTGCACATCAACATCAGCAAAAGCCTGCTCCCTGTTATTTCTCAGCCTGACAAGCCTGTTATACAATGAAACAGCCATCAGTACCAGAAGTAAAATGATCGCCAGAAAAAATAGTACAATTATCATCTTAGTATTTTTTAAATTATTTTTTATCCGACTTTTAAATAGAATAATTTGATAATAAAGATAGTTATATTTACGATAATTATCTTGCGGGGTACATCATATTTACGTTTACGATATTTAAAATTTACAAAAGTTATCTGACATGGAAAAGAGTTTAAAAGGAACAAAAACAGAAAAAAACCTGCTGAAGGCTTTCGCCGGAGAATCGCAGGCTAAAAACAGATACGAATTTGCGGCTAAGGTTGCAAAAGAAGAGGGTTATGAACAGATTTCCGGAATATTTCTTGCAACAGCTTTGCAGGAACAACAACATGCCAAAAGGTTCTTCAGGTTTCTTGAAGGCGGTATGGTTGAAATAACAGCATCCTATCCCGCAGGTAAAACTGAAACAACAAAAGATAATCTTTTTGCAGCAGCAGAAGGCGAGCATGAAGAATGGAGTGATCTTTATCCGGCATTTGCCAGGACAGCAGAAGAAGAGGGATTTAAAAACATTTCAGCAGCTTTTAAGGCTATCGCTGCAGCAGAGAAGGGTCATGAAGAGAGATACAGAAAGTTACTTGAGAATGTGATGCAGGATAAAGTTTTCCAACGCGATGAGAAGGTTTTCTGGTATTGCAGAAAATGCGGTTATATACACTTCGGTACCAAACCACTTAAGAATTGTCCGGCCTGTCTGCACCCCGAGGCTTATTTTGAACTCCTGCCAAATAATTATTAATTATGTTAGATGGGAAAAATATTCTGGATCTTATAACCAGTCGTCAGAGCGACAGAAAGTACAGTGACAGACGGGTTGAGACGGAAAAGCTTGAGCGGATCATTGAAGCCGGAAGAATGGCACCTTCTGCATGCAATGCACAACCCTGGAAATTTATTGTAGTAACTGATTCTGAGCTTGTTTTGAAGATTGCAGAAGCAGCTTCTGCAAAACTGATCGGTATGAATAGCTTTGTCGCCCAGGCACCCGTTATTCTTGTTATTGTGAGAGAAAAACCAAACATGTCATCTAAAGTCGGAGCTACTATCAAGAATAAGGATTACTCTCTTATTGATATAGGTATAGCGACTGAAAACATATGTCTTCAGGCAAAAGCAGAAGGAATAGGATCATGCATCATAGGATGGTTTGATGAAAGGCTGTTACGAAAACTGCTTGGCATCCCAAAATCAAAACGCGTTGAATTGATTATTACTTTAGGGTATTCATTGAGTGAGCAGAGAGAGAAAAGGAGGAAACCGGATGAAGAGACCGTGTCGTATAATAAGTACTGATTTTGTTTTTAGCTTCCTAACCCCTCGCCCTTCGGGCACTCCCCCAAGGGGGAGATGTCGCGAAGCGACAGAGGGGTTTACAGGTCATACCAGTTTTTCGAGAGCCACTTTTATTCTCTTTACAGCTTCAACCAGAAGATCATCTGATGTAGCATATGAAATTCTCAGGCATTCGGGAGCACCGAAAGCGCCTCCCCCTACTGTTGCAACCTGTGCCTTATCGAGTAAGTAGAGTACAAGATCATCTGAGTTTGTGATTTTGGTTTCACCATCCGACTTACCAAAGTAGAAGCTTATATCCGGCATCACATAAAAGGCTCCCTGTGGAATTCTTACTTTAATCCCTTTTACATCTTTTAATAGTCCGCATATCAGATCGCGACGGCGGAGAAATGCCGCTTTCATCACCTGTCGGGAATCTCCTTTGCCCTGTATGGCAGCCAGTGCAGCGCGCTGGGCAATTGAACAGACACCTGATGTGAACTGCCCCTGCAATTTATTGCATGCCATAGCTATCCACAACGGGGCACCAATATATCCTATCCTCCAGCCAGTCATAGCATATCCTTTTGATACTCCATTGACTGTAATAACCTTGTCGTAGATAAAATCAAAAGAAGCCATACTTACATGTTCGCCCGTGAAAATAATATGCTCATAGATCTCATCAGAAATTATGAATACCCCTTCATGTTTTTCAACTACCCTGGCAATTTTTTCCATTTCTTTCCGGTCGTAGACCATCCCTGTTGGATTTGAGGGTGAATTGAAAATGATTAACCTGGTTTTACCGGTAATAGCAGCCGCAAGCTGTTCGGGTTTGATTTTGAAATCATTCTCCAGTTTAGCCTCTATTATAACCGGTTTACCTTCTGCAATGATTATCTGATCGTAATAACTTACCCAGTATGGGGCAAGGATAATTACCTCATCTCCCGGATTAACTATCGATAAAATAACATTTATCAGGGAGTGCTTCCCTCCCGCGGATACAATTATCTGTTCGGGAGAATAATTGATACCATTCTCTTCTTTAAACTTCTTCGAAATTGCTTCCCGAAGATCAGTGTACCCGGGCACAGGTGGGTACCTGGAATAATTATCATCAATTGCCTTCTTGGCTGCTTCTTTAATATAATCAGGAGTATTGAAGTCAGGTTCCCCCAGGCTTAGACTGATAATATCAATTCCTTTTGCCTTTAATTCACTGCTCTTCTGAGCCATTGCAAGTGTCTGGGAAACTGATAAAGACTTAACCCTGTCAGATAAATATTCCATATATTTCATTTTAAAATGATCAAATAACTAAGACCTAATAAAAGTATGAACTTAAATTGAAAATCGGATGTCTGCCACTCTTCATTTTTATCTTTGTGTTACTTCGTGTTTCCTTTGTGTTCCTTCGTGGTAAAAAAAAAATTATAAACACAAAGGGTCACAAAGGTTTTCACAAAGGTACTCGAAGGAAAAACTATTTTTCAAATCTGCGTAAATCAGAGAGATCTGCATGAGAATATTTATGATTGAAAATAAAAAAGAAACACTTAAGTTTGTATAATAATCTAAAATCCTGAATAATGGAAACACTTTCTGATATTCTGAAAATTACACTTCCGGCATTAATCGTATTTCTTACAGCATGGGTTCTGCTAAGAAATATGATAAAAAACGACCAGGACAAGAGAAGGCAGGAGCTGATACTTCAAAACAGCAGGACAGTTACTCCGATAAAGCTTCAGGCATATGAAAGAATTGTTCTTTTCCTGGAAAGGATCTCTCTTGAATCATTATTGGTCAGGGTAAGCTCACCCGAGATGACATCTTCGCAACTTCATACAGCAATGCTTAATGCAATCAGGAGTGAATTTGAACATAATCTATCGCAACAGATATATATGAGCCAGCAAGCCTGGGAAGTAGTCAGGAATGCCCGATCAAATATGATTAAAATAATCAACACTGAAGTTGAGAAGTTACCTGCTGATTCATCCGGAATGTCGCTCAGCAAACGACTTCTTGAAAAAATCATGGAACTCGAGAAAGAGCCTACAAGAGCAGCAATAGATTACGTAAAAAATGAAATCGCCAGAATAATCTGAGTTGGGAGTTAAGCCCCCTTTTAATTTCCCCCGAGGGGGGAAAAATCTTCACTGTTTTAGTAAAATTAAGCTAAATATCCGAGTATTATCGCCCCTTTAGGGGAGATGCCGCCCTTGCTTCGCCGAAGCGGCTACGCGAAGGCAAAGGAAGCGGCAGAAGGGTTCTTCTCCCGGTGCAGTTGCCTATAGCAGCTCCACACTTCTCTTCACAAAAGTACTCAGCTCTTCCCCTCTCAGCATATTGTTTGCTAATAAAGCCAGATCGATAAGCTGTTTAACTACCTTATTGGCGGCACCATATGATTCAAGAATATCTTTCCTGGCATTTTCAACGCCTGTGAGCTCCTTGTGCAGATTTTCAAGATCATCTTTTTCCAGCTGGCTGATTTCATCTGCTTTTTTCTTCTTATGCTCCTGTTCCATGAAATCAATTTCCTCCTTAATCCTCTTTCTCTCGTTATTGTTCTCAGTCAGTTTGGATCCTTCCTGAGTCTGAAGATCATCAGATATTTTATTGACAATAAGATGGTTGGGATTGATTACCAGGTTATAACTATCGGGTAATTCGCCGTAAAAATTCATTCCACCTCCCATTGCTGACATATCCTTCATCCGGCGCATGAATTCCGACTGTGTAATTATTACAGGTGCTTCATTCTCGTCAAGGGTCTCAAAGACAACATTATAGATTTCTTTCGTTTTAACTTTGACATTGAAAACACTCTTTAGATCATCTTTTTGACCTTCAGATAATTTTGACTCACGCGTTTCTTCTTTCTGAATAAGTTTGTCCACAACATCCGAATCGACTCTAACGAATCTTGTATCCTTCAATTTGGTTTCAAGCTGATTTATAAGATGAACATCGAGCTGACCATCGAGAAGCAATACATCATAGCCTTTGTTTTTGGCTTTGTCGATGTAGGTGAACTGATCTGTTTTGTTCGTTGAATATAAATAGATGAGGGTTTTATTTTTATCTGTCTGGTTTTCCTTTATCAGCTTCTCATACTCTTCAAAAGTAAAGTACTTATCTTCAGTGTTCTTCAGTAGGGCGAACTTTGAAGCTTTTTCATAGAACTTCTCNNGAATCGCTCTGAAGATAACTTCTTGATACATTAAGCGGGATATCCGGGGAATCGATTACCCCATGTAAAAGTGTAAGAAACTCAGGAACAATTCCCTCCACAGAATCAGTTACAAACACCTGATTGCAGTATAGTTGTATCTTATTCTTCTGTATTTCAATGTTGCTTTTGATCTTTGGAAAATAAAGAATACCTGTCAGTTTAAACGGGTAGTCTACATTAAGGTGAATATAAAACAATGGATCATCACCTGAAGGATAAAGCTCCCTGTAAAATTTGTTATAATCCTCTTCTTTCAGGTCAGCAGGTTTTAGTGTCCAGGCAGGTTTGGTGTTGTTGATGATTTTGTCTTTACCAGTTTCCACAGATTTTCCGTCTTTCCACTCTTTTTCTTTTCCGAATGCTATTTCAACCGGAAGAAACTTGCAATATTTTTTCAGTAACTGTTCAACCTTGCTCTCTTCAAGAAAATCTTTTGACTCCTTATCAATATATAATATAACATCCGTTCCTATGTTTTCTTTTTCAACATCTTCAATTGAAAACTCAGGACTGCCATCGCAACTCCATTTAACTGCCTGGGCACCATCCTGATATGATTTGGTGATTACTTCAACCTTATCGGATACCATGAATGATGAGTAAAAACCCAGACCAAAATGGCCGATAATTGCACTGGACTGGTCTTTATATTTATCAAGGAAATCATTGGCGCTTGAAAAGGCAATCTGATTGAGGTATTTATCAAGTTCTTCCTTGGTCATTCCAATCCCGCTATCAGAAACTTTTATTGTTTTTTTCTTCTTATCAACCGACACCCGGATTATTGTATTTGCAATTTCTCCCTTGTAGTCACCAACTGCAGCCAGTGTCCTGAGCTTCTGTGTAGCATCGACTGCATTTGAAATAAGCTCACGGAGGAAAATCTCATGATCAGAATAAAGGAATTTCTTTATTATCGGGAAAATGTTCTCAGTTGTTACTCCAATCTTTCCGGTTTCCATATCAGATATTTTTATAGTTATACATGAATAATCTGCCGATCACTTTCAAAAGGTGTGCCGTTAGTTTTCTACTGACAAATAGTCACATTATATTTTCCAATGAACTCACCCCCCCGTCCCCTTCTCTAATTCCTAGGGGTGTAACACACAGTATATCATTTAGTTTCCCCCTCTTTACAGGAACGACCGTAAAGAAATTGCCCTGTGGGCAATTTTAGGGAGGAGCCTGGCTGCAGAGGTGGCAGAGGGGGATAAAAGGGATGAGTACATTAATATCTTTAGAAATACTGTGGAAGCCTGAAATAGGCAACCAGAATTAAAATAACAGAGAGCAGAAGAAATCCCAGTAGAATATAAATTGAAAGATTACTCTTTTTCCTGAATATCCCGATACTATGTTCACTTATCAGTTTTTTAACGGTGTTGTGAATCCGAAGGATTGAATTGGCATTTTTTGGAATATATGCATCAATATTAAACTTCAGGGTTTTCCTTATCACCTCCATTTTATCAGGAGGACCCAGCAGAATGAGGCCTGTTCTTGGGTCGATCTTTTTTATCTCCACTGTCAGCTGATCGATCATTTCGAACTGTTCCTTAGTATCGTGAAGCCCAAGAATTGCAACCTTGCAGAAATTATTCTCCTTCTCTGCTACAATTTGATTGATGAACTCCTCCCGGGTCTGGAAAGATACCACGGTATACCTTGACTGATCAGCAAACCGTTTCCTGACATCCTCAGAAAATCCCCTGTGATCATCGTAACAGTAAAGGTGAGTTTTTGTATTCTTTGCCATAACAGGTATAAGTACCTAGAGTGCCTAAAGTTACTATTAAAATGCTAACATTTCAACCTTTCAACTTTAAGTACTCCAGACTCTAGTTCACTTTAGGCACTTCTTTACTAATTTCTTGCATCTACATTTATTGTCAGTTTCCACAATCCATTCTCATAATTATATGCATCGAATGAATAATCAGGACCATAGTACTGGGGGTCATCCTTATGCGAAGGAGAGAATGGAACCAGGTGATCAAAAACGATTGAATTGTCAGATCGGAATCGAAGAGACATCATCGCGTTTGAAGCATATTCGAAGATATCCCTGTATTTTATTTCATCTCCTGAAGAAAACCATTTCCTGCCAAATACAATTGAATCTTCAGGGGAAAAGCTCAATACTTCAATGATTTTCCTGCTGAAAAAGGAGTTGCCGTAATCAATTCCTAAAAGTACCCAGCAACGTCTGTTGTCAATAATGTAAGGTTTTAAATCATAATATAATGCTCCATACCAGTTCGATTCGGTATAAGTAGTATCAGTCTTAACCGGATTTTCGTTGTAACTAACTGATAATCTAAATATTTTGTTTTCTTTCCCGGATTCCTGTTTTCTGATGAAATAACAAAAATACCTGCCGGGTTCATTCTCTAAAACCAGGTTCCATGTAATAATTTTCAAAAGAGAATCGGGTGACATAATCTGACCAAGGTACCTCAGGTTAGTGAACCTGTGAGTAAACACCGTATCGGACTTAACATAACTGTCGAGAATAATCCTGATCGAATCGTTGATCCGGATCCGTTCACTGTCATTATAATTACCAACGAGCTTGTCAAAAAGTTCTTCGAGGACCAGAGGTGTATCCTTTGCTGACACCTGGCTTTTAGCTATACCTGTTGACAGTAGTATAAATAATATAAGGTATAAGATAAAATGTCTCATTTCTTATTTGAGCTATTTCCTGCATCATCAAGAAGTTTCTTCAACAGTTCACTTGCCAGGACTATCTCCTCTTCACCAATAATTAACGGAGGTGCTATCCTGAAGGCGTTGTCACAGAAAAGAAAGTAATCAAGTACAAGTCCATAATCCGGTGCATGGGCAATAACATATTGAATATATGACGAATCAGTAAGCTGAACTGCCATTAAGAGACCCTCTCCCCTCACCTTTGAGATCAGCGGATGTGTAAGTTCCTTTTTAAAAAGAGCTGACTTTGAACTGCAGCTCTCAGCCAGCTTCTCATCAATTATTACATTCAGCGATGCCAGTCCTGCTGCACAACAAACAGGATGTCCGCCGAAAGTGGTAATATGACCAAGCGAAGGGTTGGTGACAAGTGCCGACATGATCTCTCCTGAAGAAATGAATGCTCCAAGGGGCATTCCTCCTCCAAGGGCTTTTGCCAGAAGAAGAATATCGGGAATAACTCCAAATCTGCCGATAGCAAACATATGACCTAGCCGGCCAAAACCTGTCTGTATCTCATCAAAAATCAGTAAAGCACCGGTTGTGTTACACCGTTTTCTGATTTTTAAAAGGAAATCATTCTCAGGGTAAATAATGCCGGCCTCACTCTGAACGGGCTCGACAATAACGCATGCAGTTTTGTTGTCGATGGCATCCAGGGATTTTTCATCGTTAAAGCCAATCTGGAAAGTATCTGGCAGTAGCGGTCTGAATGCATTCCTGTACAGCTCACTTCCCTGGATACTTAATGCCCCATGAGTACTGCCATGATAGGAATTTTTGAATGATATTATACGGCTCTTGCCGGTGTATCTTTTGGCAAGCTTCAGGGCGCCCTCGACTGCTTCACTACCTGAATTCACAAAATAGCATGAGTTCAAAACCGGAGGAAGTAATCCTGCAAGACGTTCAGCATATTTTACCTGGGGGTTTTGAATAATTTCACCATATACCATCAGGTGCATATAAAGATCGACCTGTTTTTTAACCGCTTCAACTACTTTGGGATGACAATGGCCTGTATTGCTTACCGAGACTCCTGATATAAGATCAATATATTTTTTACCATCGGGTCCGAACATATAAATTCCTTCAGCCCTGACAATTTCAAGCATCATTGGTGCCACCGAAGTTTGTCCCAGGTGCAGCAGGAAAAGTTGACGATTGGTAAGCATGAGAAGCTTTTGTGATTATCTGGCCATCACATTAATATCATTCAGCAGAGAGTCCCTGAATGATTTCCCGACAGGAATNNGTAACATAATTTTCAAGAGCTTCAATATATATAATCTCTGTAAGTTTCAGTTTTACAAGGGATGATCCCTTCTTGATGAATATTTCCTCATCGCCGCTATTAGTTACGTCTTTGCGTGCAAAGTATCTGATTGTCTTATCTATAGCTTTACAGAAACGTCCATATGTTACCGGTTTAAGCAGGTAATCTACAACGTTGAAATCGAATGCTTTCAATGCAAACTCCTCAGCTGATGACACTATTATTATATTAGGAGGGAAGTCGAGACTGCGGATAAAATCAAAACCATTCATTTCGGGCATCTGGATATCGAGGATAACCAGGTCAATATCCCGTCGTTTTGTCAAAACATCCCTCGCTGCGACTGAATCACTGAATACACCAACCAAATTAAGAGAAGTGGATTTGCTAACATACCCTTCAAGAATTTTGCAGGTCAATATATCATCGTCAACTATAATGCAATTCATGTGCAAACTGTTGTTTTGGCAAATGATTTCACGACCAAAAATAGTAAATATTTTTTAAGAAATTTTAAGAATCAAAGTAAAGTTGAAAATCTTTTATCATTTTATTCGAAAATATAGATTTATTCAACCAAAATGATTGTTATTAAGCATGAATGTAAAACGTAATATTAGTATCAATTATTTTTATAATTCAGGTTTATTTAAAATAGAGTTTTTTTTTGATCGTTATTTTTGTTCAGGAGTGGCGAGGGACGAGTTGTGTCTTGCCTGAAGATCGGCGAGTTTTTGCTTACCGTAGGCGAGACGGATTATTAAGATAAACAAAACCGGTATTATAAAAATGCCTAATGCAGTGGCTGCCAGCATCCCTCCCAGTACAGACCATCCGATAGTCTGACGTGCAACGGCTCCGGCTCCGGTGGCTAATACCAAAGGGGATACTCCAAAGATGAAAGCAAACGATGTCATCAATATAGGACGCAGTCGCAAACGGACAGCCTCAATAGTAGCTGCGACAACTTCAATACCTCGGTCAACACGCTCTTTGGCAAATTCAACGATAAGAATAGAGTTTTTAGCAGCAAGGCCAATCAGAGTAATGAGACCTATCTGTGCGTAGACATTATCTGAAAGAGATTTGTTGAATGTCAGTGCCAATATTGCTCCGAAGGCGGCGAGTGGAACTCCGAGCAGAATTGTGAAAGGCACTGTCCAGCTTTCATACAAGGCAGAAAGAAAAAGAAAGACGAAAAGTAGTGATAGTATGAAAATATAGGCAGATGTGTTACCTGCTTTCAGCTCTTCACGGCTCAGGCCTGAGAACTCATATCCATATCCTTTTGGCAGCACCTGTTGTGCGGTTTCCTGTAATGCCTTGATAGCCTGCCCGGTACTGTATCCGGCTTTTGCATCACCGACAAATTCAGCCATGCGGTATAGATTATAATGAGAAAGCATAGAAGCGCTCTCATTAACTTTAGAACTCATAACAGAGCTTAGGGGCATCATGGTGCCCTGCTGATTACGGACATAATATTTGTCCATATCAACAATGTCATTCCTGAAAAGAGTATCTGCCTGGGCAATTACATGGAAATTCCTGTTATATATAGTGAAGTCATTTATATAGCTGCTGCCGAGAAATGTCTGAATTGTACTAAAGACTTCATCCAGGTTAACACCCATCTTTTTGCATTTATCACGGTCAACGGTAAGCTGATAATTGGGAGTTCGTGCATTGAAAAAAGTGATAGCGCGGGCAATTTCAGGACGTTTATTGGCAGCTGCCATGAATGCATTAACATTTCGTTCAAAGGTTTTTATATCATCATTGCTTTCACGTTGCTGAAGCTCAAAAGTAAATCCGCCTGTAGCACCCAGCCCCGGAATAGCAGGAGGAGCTATTACAATAATATTAGCCTCCCTGATGGCTGCGAATTTTGCCTGCATCTGAGCCATTAAAGCATAAATCTGTTCAGATTTGCTTTTGCGTTCATCCCATGGGTTTAACTGGCAAAACAGAGTGCCACTGTTGGTTTTGGTAGCACCAGAAACTACATTAAGCCCGGCGATAGCAGAATAATGGGCAACACCTTTAATCTCACTCAGTACATCCATTATTTTCTTCAGTACATCCACAGTACGCGAGGTGGAAGAAGCTTCAGGCAGTTCGAATGTTATATACAAACGTCCTTCATCCTCTAATGGAATGAAACCAGTTGGTTTTTTAATAATCATAACATAAGCACCAAAGACTATCATAATCAGCAGGATGACAATATAACGGGAATGCTTTATAGCTGTCCGAACATTGTTTGTATATCCCTCTGTTCTCTTATTGAACCATTTATTAAAATGAAAGAACAGGTTGTTAAGTCCTCTTGAAGATTGATTTATATGGTGAGGTTTCAGAAACAAGGAACATAAAGCAGGAGTGAGAGACAGTGCAACAAATGCCGATATGAGAACTGAAATGGCTATTGTGATAGCAAACTGCTGATACAACCTGCCGACAATGCCTGGTAAAAAACCGGCCGGGACAAAAACAGCAGCAAGTACAAGTGCAATGGCAACAACAGGTCCTGATATATCTGCCATAGCTTTGTGTGCAGCTTCTTTTGGAGTCAGGTGCTGCTCTTCCATATAACGTTGCACCGCTTCAACTACTATTATTGCATCATCCACGACAATGCCGATTGCAAGAACAAAGCCGAAGAGCGTAAGCTTATTAATAGTAAAACCAAGAGGAATGAAGAAAATGAAAGTGCCTATTATTGAAACAGGGATTGCAAGAACAGGAATAATAGTAGAACTCCAGTCCTGCAGGAAGACAAATACTACCAGTACTACCAGCGCCAATGCCTCAAGCAGAGTTTTGACAACTTCACTTATAGATTCCTTTACGACTGTAACAGATTCAAAAGGCACAGTGTAAGCAACATCACTTGGGAAAGATTTGCTAAGCTGAGCCAAAGCCTTATAAACGCCATCGGCAACATCAAGAGAATTGCTGCCGGGAGTTTGGTATATCATCATGTATGAAGCACGTTGTTTGTCAACATATGACACACCTGAATAGTTGAATTTACCTAACTCAACACGTGCAATATCCTTTAAATAAACAATAGAACCGGCAGCAGGATTGGACCTGACAATTA
Source organism: Bacteroidales bacterium (assembly GCA_003141715.1). Lineage (GTDB taxonomy): Bacteria > Bacteroidota > Bacteroidia > Bacteroidales > VadinHA17 > LD21. Next base: position 21,169 of record PLNF01000023.1, read on the forward strand.
TCTTTGCGAAATCATCTACGCTGCTGAGTCTTCCATTGACCCTTGCCGTGTATTCAAAAGGTTGACCGGATGGCTGAGGCGGAGTACCAATTGAGCCTGCAGCTACCTGCACATTCTGTTCCTGAACAGCATTTAGAACGTCAGTAGCTGTCAACCCAAGGCTTGCCATTTTATCAGGCTTCAACCAGATACGCATACTAAAATCATCGGTCCTGGCGTAAATATCCCCGACACCCTTAACCCTCAAAAGAGCATCCCTGACAAATATGTTAGTGTAATTATCAAGAAACTGAATGCTATGTGTGCCTTTAGGAGAGTAGATAGCTACATTCAGAAGACCGCTCGGATTACGCCTGCGAACCGTAATACCCAATCTTTTAACTTCATCAGGCAGTATGGGAGTTGCAATATTTACCCTATTCTGAACTTCAGTAGTGGCTATGTCAACGTTAGTGCCAATATCAAAATAGACATTCAAAGTCGAACGACCATCGTTAGTGCTGTTACTCTGGAGAAAATTCATGCCGGGAACTCCGTTAACCTGTATTTCGATTGGTGTAGTGACAGTTTGTTCAACAGTTGTAGCGTCAGCACCTGTATACTGACTTGATATCTGTACTACAGGCGGAGTAATATCGGGATACTGACTGACAGGCAGGTTAAGTATGGCCAATGTTCCTACAATCACCAGTACTAATGATATTACTATTGCTGTGATTGGACGTTTTATGAAGGTATCGGCTATCATGAAATAAGTTTCAGGCTTAAAGTTTGTTTACTTTCCTTAATTATGCTGTTGTTGTTTTTGGGGTTGGGCGATTGTGATCTCTGAACCGTCGTGCAGTTTCTGTATACCGTCAACTACGATTGTTTCATCACCTTTGAGTCCTTTCAGTACAATAACATTTGAATTAACCCTGGGACCAAGAGAGACCTTTACCTGTTGAACATTTTTGTCTTTTATTATATAGACAAAATATTCACTCAATTGCTCCAGTACTGTCTCAAATGGAATGAGTATCTGCTGACCTGCATATGCATTCAGAACAAGAACCTTGCAACTCATGCCTGGTTTAAGAATTTTTTCATGATTAGGAACAGTTATCCTAACCCTGATTGTACCCGTCTGCTGATCAACAGCCCTGTCGATGACACTTATCTTTCCGAAAAAGGGATATGTTGAATTATCGGGAAGAGTGATCTTAAAGGTTGTATCATTAGCTGAAATTCCTGCATTTTCAAGCTGCCGGAAACGGCTAAGCTCGGTTTCGCTAATTTCAAAATCAACACCCATAGGGTCATCTGATGAAACAGTATTAAGTAGAGTCTGTCCCGGAGTTATTAGAGTTCCAAGCCTTACACCTGAAAAACCTATAGTTCCATCAAAAGGTGAATTGATTAAAGAATAATCAAAATCAGTTTTAGCTTTAATCAGTTCTGAATTCGCAGCATCAACTTGCTGTTTGGCATTTTCAAGATCTGTTATTGAATTATCGAGAAGCTGTTTTGCAACAGCGTCCTGACTTGCAAGATCAGTGTAACGATTGGCATCACGCTGAACTTTCTCCAGATTGGCTTCCGCAATCTTAACATTTGACTGGGCTTCCTTATAAGTTGCCTCATATTTACGACGGTCAATTTCATATAGTTTCTCTCCTGAATGAACCTCTTTCCCTTCAATAAAATATATTCCTGTTATATATCCACCCACCTGCCCGCGCAGTTCTACCTCCTTTAATGCCGCTATATTTGCAGGATATAAATTGTAGAATATAGCTTTTGTAAGTCTGACATTAGTAACTGTCACGGGTACAGCAGGCACTTCCGTCTTTTTATTTGCAGTATTTCCACTACAGGATAGCAAGCCTGCAATCAGTGCGAAATGTATTATTATATGTGTTATTTTATACATAGTATTACAAATTTAAAGTCTTCCATAAGCTATCATCAAAAAAATATTCATTGTTCATTGTCAGTTGATTTTTATATCTCCAGAAGCTTTTTCCAAATCCATCTTGCTGGTCAGAAGCTGGAATAGTATATTTAAATAATTAAGTTCTGCTGTTCTTAAATCTGTCTCAGATACTATAACTTCCAGATATGCCTTAATTCCTTTATCATACTGAAGCTTCACAGTGTTAAAGATATCCTTTGCAATAGTGATATTTTTTTTTGCGACTCTCAGCTCATTCATGTTGCTTTTATACCCAGCAAGAGCCTGAGTATATTCACTGCTAATCGCGCTTTTCAGATAGTCCATTCCAAGTTGGAGTCGCTGGTACTGAAGCTTTGCCTTGCTAAAATTCTCCTGCCTGATCATTCCCTGAAACAGCGGAAGTGTTAATTTCAAGCCGAAGAGTGAAGTTGGATTGTTATTATTATATAAATCAGAAAATTGGTTATTCGCGTATGATGGATCATAGTTATAAAAAGCAGACAAAGTCGGAAGAAATGACCACTTGTAATAGCTGATTCCAAAATTCTGTAGTTTCAATGAAGTCTGCAACAGCTGATATTCAATACGATTGCTGTAATCCAGATTCTTTGTTGTATCAATTAATATTTCATTTTCAAATTTGGAAGAATCATATGAAACAGTTAAATGCTTTTCAGGAACCACTCCCATAAGATGTTTTAATACAGAATATTTAGCTTTTAGTGCTTCATCTGTAGACTTTCTTTGTGCCTGAGCATTGCTGAGGGATATTTCAGTACGTTGATAGTCTATTTTATCAGTCAGACCATTCTTATAAAAATTGTAAGCATCTTTATAATTATGTTGAAGGCGCAGTATATCTTCATTCAGAACATTAAGCTGCTCCTCAGTCAGTAACACATCGAAAAAAGCTTTGGTTACATCAACATATGTATTGATCTTTGAATTTTCTGTGTTTTCCGAAGCCTGATTGCGAAGTTCCCTGGAAGTTCTGGCTGCAAAAAATAAATTATTGCTGTATAAAGTCTGATTCGCAGAAAATATGCCTGATGATACATTAGTTGGTGTAGAGGGTAATGCTATAAAAGGAGTGTACGCAGGAGGATTGTTCAGGTTAGGATAATAGGCTGTCGGGACCTGAAGAAAATGTTGCACATTGGCATCAACTTCCAGTTGCGGATACCAACCTGACAAAGCTATTCTTATATTTCTTCTGTTAATATCCTCATCAAGCAAGGACTGTTTAATCAATGATTGGTTAGCCAGGGCATAGGTTATGCATTGTGATAATGTAACATTTGAAGGAAGCGTATCATGTATTGTCTGTCCGGCTAAAAAATTGGAAATGACAAGAAATAGTACACTTATCAAACCACTCTGGTATTTCTTAAATATGGGATCTTTTCTATGCATTTTCTGAAAGAAATACTTCATTTCTGAATATTTTCTGCTTTAAACTTAAGATAAGTTTTTAAGATTGAAATGCAAATATAAACGAATTAATGTAACATTTTATTAAATAATTTTGAAGAATATTTGCATGGAAAGACTAGTCCGTTGTTGTCCTGATTTCTTCCACAATTTCCGGCTGTATAAATCTCAATTTAACATATGCTGAATGAACAATTTTATTTAATACGGGAAGTTTATATGCAAAGAGAAGAGCACCAATAATACAAGATATTCCACCTATTAATATTGTATTTGACACACCAATGATTTTTGCCAGGCCTCCTGCCAACAAACTTCCAAAGGGTGCTGTACCCATAAATGCCATTGTGTAAAAGCTCATTACACGGCCGCGTTTATCATCATCAACAATGGTTTGTAAGATGGTGTTGCTTGATGCCATCTGCAACATCATTCCAAGTCCAATTATTACCATAAGAGCTAATGAAAGCAAAAAGACTCTTGAAAAAGAAAATGCAATAAGCCCCAAACCAAAGAGTCCGGCAGCCATAGAAATAATCTTTATAAGTCCCAGAATATTTTTTCTGGAGGCAAGATAGAGAGCTCCAGTAAGGGCGCCCAGTCCCGAAGCTCCCATGAGAAAGCCGAACGTATGTGAACCTCCGTGAAGTATTTCTTTTGCAAAAACCGGCATCAATACAGTATATTGCATTCCCATTAAACTTATCAGGCTGAGTAAAAATATAATGTATTTTATAGGTGCAAAACCAAAAGCATAAGAAAATCCTTCTTTTAATTCTTTTAAAACATTAGTGTCTCTGATTTTTATTTTTCTTGGTTTAACTTTCATTAAAAGCAGGGATACAATAACAAAAATATAGCTTATTCCATTTAGCAGAAAACAAATTCCTTCACCGGTAAATGCAATTAATAAACCTGCAATTGAAGGTCCAAGTAATCTGGCACCATTGACCATTGATGAGTTTAAGGCAATGGCATTTCCCAGGTCTTCCTTCTTTTCTACCATTTCAATAACGAATGACTGCCTTGCCGGAACATCAAATGCATTGACGCAACCAAGAAATACATTCAGAAGTACAATGTGCCAGATCGCAATTGTTCCTGAAAAATAAAGAATGGTAAGGATAAAAGCTTGCATCATTGCCGCAATTTGGGTGCCTATCAGGATGTGATACCGGTTCCAGCGATCAGTCATAACACCGGCAAAGGGTGCTATTATAAAAGTAGGTATCTGACCGGCAAAACCAATAACACCCAATAAAAATGCAGAACCGGTAAGGTGGTAAACCAACCACGGAGTTGCGATTCGCTGTATCCAGGTTCCAATCAGCGAAATGCTTTGTCCGCTGAAGAAAAGACGATAATTTCTGTATTGAAAGGAACGAAAAATTGCGATGAGTCCAGCAGGTTTCTTTTTATCAGATTCAACAACTGCCATTTAAAATTAAGGTGTGAATTATAACTTCCGGGCTAGTTGTTCCATTTCAAAAGGTTTGCCATGTCCGGGATAAATCATTTTGATATTCATCTTTTTCAACCTGTTTATGCTGTTTTCCAGCTCCAGATGATTTTCTATATAATTAGCTATTTCAGGCTTTCTTTTATTGGTAAACGTATCTCCGGCAAATAAATTTCCATCATCAGTCAATATTCCTATTGACCCTTTTGTATGACCCGGAATGTGAAGCACTTTGGCATTAAAACCATATTCATTCAGGTTTTGCCCTTCTGATAAATAAACGTCCGGCTTGAATTTGTCAAAAGTAAATTTTCTTCTGAATAATCTTCTAATTATGGAAAATACCTTTGCTGTCAATGATCTTGCTTTACGTTTAAGTAATAAGCCATTTTCCACCATTAAAGAATCATCTTTATGCATAGCTATTTTGCATTTATACTTTTCCTGCAACTTTGCGCAATTTCCGACATGATCCAAATCGCCATGTGTTACAATAACAAGTTTTAACTTATCCGGTAAGCAGTCAGCAGACATCAGTTCTTTTTCCAGTTTTTCCCAATGCATTGCCAAACCAGTATCAATTAATATAAAACCATCATGTACCCTTACCAGAAAAGCATTTACAAAGGTCAATTCAATAGTTGTTATATTTTCATTTTTCATTTGATATTATGTTTTTAATTTCATAATAATGCTCAGCAAATCATTACATAAAATACTCTTTAAGATTTTTAAAATTCTTCAAGTTTAACTTCCTTCCGGAAATTTTTCATCCTAAGCACTGTAAATATAAATAACTTTCTATTATTGATCGCATGAAGATTAATTCCAGATTTTGTCCAGAATTACGATTTATCTTTACCTATTTAATAATAAGCGATGAAGATTCTGATAATTGAAGATGAGAAGGAGCTTGTAGGGGTTATAAAAAAATTCCTCGAGCCAGAAGGATTTCTGTGTGAAACTGCCTGCTCATATTTTGAAGCAGAAGATTCTCTATCATCCTACATTTATGACATTATCATTCTTGATCTTACTCTGCCCGGTGGAAATGGGCTTGACCTGATAAAGCTTATAAAGAAAACGAATAAAAAAGCCGGTTTACTAATAGTTTCTGCGAAGAACTCCCTTGATGATAAGATAAGGGGACTTGATATGGGAGCAGATGATTATATCACAAAACCTTTTCATCTTGCAGAACTTAATTCACGTATTAAATCACTTGCTCGAAGACGACATTTTGATGGGGCAAATGAATTAGTATTCAACGAGATAAGAATTAACACTGATTCAAATGAGGTGTTTATAAACGGAAAAGTCCTTGACCTCACAAAGAAAGAATACGAGATTCTGCTTTATTTCATTGTAAACCGAAATAAAGTAATTACACGCGAATCAATTGCTGAACACGTCTGGGGAGACAATATCTCTTATGCCGATAATTTTGATTTCATTTACAGTCATATTAAGAATATCAGAAAAAAAATTGAGATTAACAATGGCAGGAACTATCTGCACAACATGTACGGATTAGGTTACAAATTTTCAGAGAGATGAGGCTTCTTCAAAAGACGAATAGAGCTTACTTCCTTATTTCAGGAATGGTCTTTATAATTGCAGGAGTTGTATTTTATTTTGTCATCAGCTTCTTTTTCAAAGACCAGCTTAATGAAAAACTATTTCATGATATAAAAAACATAACAAGGTCCATTAAAAAAAATGGGACTTTACCATATTATTATCCGTTTATCGATATAAAAGAAGTTCCGGCGCAGCCGGAACAATCATTCAAAATCATTGATACTCTTATTTTTAATGCATTCGAAAAAAGAGAAATACCCTTTCGGCAAATAAGTCTGATACGTGTCATTAATGGAAAAGAATACTTCATTGCAGCCAGGGATACTCTGCTTGAAGAAGATGATTTACTTGAAGTTATTGCTATAGTAACAGGTTCAGTTTTTATACTTCTTCTGGTAAGTCTTTATTTCATCAACCGGAAACTGTCACTAAAGCTCTGGCAGCCATTCTATAATACATTAGATGAAATTAAAGAATTTTCTTATGACAAGCCAGGATTCAAGCTCTCCTCTGACAGTCAGCTTTATGAATTCACAGAACTCAATAAAACACTTGAAAAGCTTACGCAGAAGGTGATTTCCGACTATCAGTCACTAAAAAGGTTTACAGAAGATGCCTCCCATGAAATTCAGACCCCTCTTGCCGTCATTCAATCAAAACTCGAGACACTTATGCAGTATCCAGGATTAAAAAAAGAGCAGGCTGAACTTATCAATTCGGCTTATGTTTATACGCTGCGTATCTCGAAACTTACAAAGACACTTTTACTACTGACTAAAATAGCAAATGACCAATTTCCGGAAAAAAAGGCAATAAACCTCTCTGAGCTTCTCTCTGAGAAAATAAAAATGTTCGAAGATCATATTTTAGAAAAATCCCTGACCTTAAATAAAGAGATTAAACCGGAATGCATTCTTGAAACAAATTTTTTTCTGACTGAATCGCTGGTAATAAATCTCATTGGCAATGCTGTAAAGCATAATATCAATAGCGGTATAATCAATATAAAATTAGATAAAAATCATCTCGAAATATCAAACAGTGGCGAACCGTTGCCTGTAAAGGCATCCAAACTCTTTGACAGATTTTATAAAACCAACAAGTCATCTGATTCTCCGGGACTTGGTCTATCAATAGTCAGGGAGATCTGCAGACTTAATAAGTGGGACGTTAATTATTTATATGAAGATAACCTGCATAAAGTCGAAGTAAATTTCTAAATCCAAAATTTTTACAGATTCGGTTGGTATATTTACCGGATAAATCATAAAAAAATAAAAAAATAAATAAATGAAAAATTCTATTATTCTTATCGTTGCAATATCATTTATCTCTGTTTCAGCATTAAGTCAAAAAAATCCACCTGATAATGTTAAAAAGGAGCTTACTAAAAAATATGCAACTGCTCAGTCAGTAAAATGGGAAAGTGAAGGGAAAAATGAATGGGAAGATTATCAAAAAGACCGATGTGAAAGAAGAAGATGAAAAAGCTGAAAAAGTTAAGAAGTAGAAATTAGGTATTATGGTTGCTCTCTTTTATACAATACAATCAATAACATAAAATCAAAAACTATGAAAAAAACGATCTTCATTATGGCAGGCATTTTCCTGTCTTTGTTTGGTCTTAATGGCCAGAATGTTTCCAGCGCATATAAGATTGTTCAGAAAATACATCTGGAAGGAGATGGTTTCTGGGATTATCTGAATGCCGACGATGCCACAGGAATGCTATATGTTTCACATGGCAAAATGGTGCATGTGGTAGATATGAAAACCGGTAAAAATGTTGCCACTATCACTGATGTGAACGGGGTACATGGAATCGTCATTGCACCCGAATTGAATAAGGGATTTATCAGCAACGGAGCTGACAGTAACGTGACAGTATTCAACACAAAAGATTTCAGTGTAATTGAAAAGGTTGCTGTGACAGGGAAGAATCCCGATGCAATTCTCTATGAACCGTTCACAAAAACCATCATTACATGGAATGGACGTTCATCGAATGCCACGGCGATAGATGCCAAGACGGATAAAGTGATACAAACCATAGCCCTGGCAGGAAAACCGGAGGCAGCTGTAAGTGATGGAAAGGGAAAAGTGTTTGTGAATATTGAAGATAAGAGTGAAGTTTGCATGATCAATGTGAAAACCTGGAAGGTAGAACAAACATGGTCCATAAGTCCTGGTGAAGGACCAAGCGGACTCGCCCTGGACAATGAGAATCATCGTCTCTTCAGTGCCACAGATAAGCTGATGGTGGTTCTCGACGCTGAAACAGGTAAGATCATCGCAACGCTTCCTACAGGAGGTCGTGTGGACGGAGCAGGCTTTGATCCGGATTTAAAACGGGCTTACAGTTCCTGTGGAGAAGGTGTGCTTACAGTGATTCAGGAAGAAAATCCGAATTCATTTAAAGTGCTGGCAAATGTTCCGACACAAGTTGGAGCCAGAACTATTTCGGTAAGTGCAAAAACACACAGGATCTATTTACCAACTGCTGAATTTGGACCAACTCCGGAGAAAACAGCTGATAATCCCAGACCACGTCCGCAATTGAAACCGGGCACATTTACTGTGCTTGTGGTTGAGCCAGCCAAATAATTTCATTGTTCCCTCCCGTCATTAGATGTTCGGGTTGCTTTGTTAATATTTAAGCATAATCCATCCATTCGCTTATAATAAGGGATTACTCGCTTCGCGAGTGATCCCTCAGGGGAGAGCTTCAAATGAAAAACCTTCCATTCGCTTCGCTCATTAACATTTTTGTTTTCATCTGACCTCACTCAGGCAAGCCTGGTTCGGCCATCTGAAAACAAAAATCCCCACTAGCGTGGGGAGCTTTTTCATTTGGCGGAGAAAGAGGGATTCGAACCCCCGGATCCGTGGTTACAGATCAACGGTTTTCAAGACCGCCGCATTCGACCGCTCTGCCATTTCTCCGCCGCAAAGATAATATTTTTTTGTTTTTTGAGATTTTTTTTGGAGTATTTACGTATATATCATATATTCAATAAGATACATTTTTTATTAACAGATTATGAACAAAAATTATTATTAAAGTTCCTGAAGTTGAAGATTAGTGAGCGGTTGCGTTATTTTAGCAAAAAACTGAATTTCACCCAAAAATATAGCTGTTTTGACCTAAAAGTGGCACTATTTGTGGAAAAACGGCAAAATAAATTTGTACATGAATTTAAAAAAAATAAATTTGTATTCAATTAGTAAGATTGGTCTAACNNATCGCTGCTGATGCAGGTCTTTCTATTAAAGATGCAGGCAAAGCTTTAAACGCATTCGTTGGAGCATTTGGAAAATCGATGAAAAAAGGTCAGAGGATTCAGCTCCCAGGCCTGGGTACTTTCAAAGTTGACAAAAGAAGTGCAAGAGTAGTTCGTAACCCTCGTACAGGTGCTAAACTGAACGTTCCCGCTAAAAAAGTTGTGAAATTCAAAGCAGCTCCCGCACTTAACAAAGGTCTTTAATCTTAACTGATTGAGATTGTTCAGGGGTGTCTTTACACCCCTTTTTTTTATTTAGAACTAAGCACCGGTTAATGATTCAGACATTTGCTATATTTGAATTGGAAAGCAACTATTAAAAAAAACGAGCTTTAAAAAATCTCCAGTGAGTACACCGATTATCGATATCACCGATCTTTCAAAATTCTATGGGAAAGCCAGGGGAATTGAACATATCAACCTGGAGATCGGTGAAGGAGAGATTTTCGGTTTTATTGGACCCAACGGAGCTGGCAAATCAACTACAATACGGATATTGATGAACATGATCTTTCCAACTGGTGGCTCTGCTAGGATAATGGGAATGGATGTAATCAGGGATACAAAGAAGATCAAAATGCAAGTCGGTTATATTCCTTCAGATGCCAATGCATATTCTTCCATGGGTGTTCATGAATTCATGAACTATTGTATACATTTTTACCAGGTACGGAATGGTGAGCAAAGGATATCTGAGCTCTCGGAATTGTTTGAACTCGACCTGAACCGGCAAATTGCTGACCTCTCCCTCGGAAACCGCAAGAAGGTTTCAATTGTTCAGAGCCTGCTGCACAACCCTAAGCTTCTCATAATGGATGAGCCGACAACAGGACTTGACCCGCTGATGCAGTCAGTTTTTTTCGAACTTTTGCGTTCAGAGAATAGGAAAGGGATGACAATCTTTTTTTCTTCACACATACTCGCTGAAGTTCAGATGCTCTGTAAAAGAGTAGCGATCATAAAGGGAGGAAAAATCATTCAGCTGGAAAACATAGACAACCTGAGAAAAAAACAACTGAAAAAGGTTTATATCGAGTTTGGAGATAAGGTGAATAAAGAGAACTTTAGCATTTCAGGCATTGAAAGTGTAATCACCGGGCCTGGCAACACACTATCTTTTATGTACTCAGGTAATATCAGTGATCTTGTTAGTTATCTATCAGGTAAAATGATAATTAACCTCATGATCGAAGAACCGTCGCTTGACGAAATTTTCCTGCACTATTACAAAAATTAAGGCTTAAGACAAATGAACAGGAACCTTTTTTTAAAGGAGATAAGGAGAAACGCAGTCAGTCTCATGATATGGATGATTGTAATAACTATACTGATTGTGCTTACCATGTCGATCTACCGCACATTTATGGAAAACCAGTCAAAGATCGTTGGGATGCTTAGTATCATTCCGAAAGGTGCTCTCCAGTTCAAGGGGATTTCGAATTTCAACGACCTGCTTTCCGTGCTTGGATTTTATGCTGCCAACAATGTCATATATATGATGGTACTCGGGAGTATTTTTTCTATTGTACTATCTTCAAATATCCTGCTTAAAGAAGAATACGACAAAACTGCAGAATATCTGCTGACACGTCCTCTTACACGAAGCGATATTTTCCTTAGTAAGCTTGCTGTACTTTACCTTAATGTATTTATATTGAATCTTGTCACTTCTGTGGCAGGATTTATATGCATGGAACTGGTTAAGAAAGGACCATTCAGCATCAGAGCATTTTTAATTCTTACCCTCTATACTCTTTTATTAAATCTCCTGTTCGGAGCAATAGGGTTATTTCTATCAACACTTGTTAAAAGGGCAAAACCGATAACCACTTTCTCAATAGGTCTGGTCTTGATCTTTTATTTTATCTTCACTCTTTCAAAGATCACCGAAGGCGCAGCAAAAATAGGGTACCTGAGCCCCTTCAGATTTGCAAATGTGGATGCAATTAATCCGGCCTATACAATAGATTTATGGCATCTGGCATATTTTATAGGCATCTCTTTACTTCTGACGGGTCTCTCCTACCGGTTTTATAAAAGGAAGGATATTTATACTTAAGTCCAAAGACAAAAGATAAGAGTAAAAAGATAAAAGTGGAATTACATTAAGTGGAAAGAACTTTTGTCTTGCGACTTTTGTCTTTTATCTTTAACCATATCTTAATAATATGTTAAATATTTCCAACTTCAGACCATCTTCAGAATCTGAGAGTATTTTTGTTTTTTTAAACCAATTAATTTATCAGATATGAAAAAAGTATTATTCGTAGCGGTATTAATGATGTCGGTTCTGGTCATCAACGCACAGGCTACCAAAACTACCGTCACCAATGCAAAATCTACCAAAACTACCGTCAAGGTAGCTGATCTTCAGAAATCTATAACAGACAATATTGCTAAAGATTATGTTGGTTATACAATTAAAGAAGCAACCAACGTTACAGCAAACAATTCTGTTACTTACAATGTAGTTGTTGTAAAGGGCACTGCAACCGAGACTCTTGTTTATGACAAAGACGGAATATTCGTAAAGAAGCTTCCTCACAGTACCGTTAAGCATCACTCTACACATAAGAAATAATCCAGGAATAGTTGTTCGGTAAGCTCTCTTAACACTATATAAGGCAAAGTCCATCCATAAGTATTGGTACTAGTGTGGATGGACTTTTATTTTAAATTTTCGTTGATTAAAACCTACGTAATAAATTAAATAAAAATGCTTGATTTTAGCAGTCCAATGCACCTCATTTTAATAATACTTGTAATAGTGTTATTATTTGGCGGGAAGAAGATTCCGGAATTGATGAAAGGAATAGGTCAAGGTATGAAAGAATTTAAAAAAGCGTCGCAACTTGATGACGAACCGGCAAAAAAGGAGCCAGAGACGAAAGATATTGAGATTAAAGCCTCAGATAAGAAATAACAGAACTTATTCTGACAAACTAGTGACCTGCATACTATAGCAGGAATAAATTTTATACGCCTGATGCCAGGAATTACATCTTATTCTTCTCTTACTATTTTTTTACAAAGTGGCTTTGCGGCTTAAACAACTGATTGAAAATCCCGTTCTTTTTGCTGGCATAGTAAACCTCCGGATTCAGGCTCGAATTCAGGATATATTCATCAGCACTTCCTTCTTCATAACATTTTATTGAAAACTTTAATGAGTTGATTCCTTCAATCAATAACTGGTATACCGGATTTAAAACTGGTTTAAAACCATCTTTAATTTCCTGACCATACATTAAAACCAGTGAATTAAGATAATCTGCCACGCTTGATGAATCGGATTTCAGATTGCCAGCATACCAGACTGAATCTTTCTTAATAAGATTATAGCTGCTGTCGGCGGGATATATGAAGCGTATATTCGTTATATCAGTCTTCTTAGAGTGGATGAAAGTTTTATCCCGCCAGTCATCAAACTTTATATTGAATGAAAACGGGATTAAACCATCTACTGCATATACTTCTTTTCCATTATAAAGTCTTACATAAGATGTTATCTGAACGTTGTTTCCGCTATATCCTCTGATAGGTTTGTCTGCCTGCTTAAAGTCCAGTTTTCCTATCATAATATCGGCCAGGATCTTCCCTTTACTATTTAAAAATTTAATGCGCGTTGCAAGACTATCGGTCAGATCGAATTCATTCCATCTCGATTTATTAATAGCTGCCAGGCTTTGAGGTTTAATATTAAGAACCTCATCGAAGATATTCTCAACTGCTCCTTCCTGTATGGCAGATACAATTTTGCCCTGTTGAACTGTCCATTTATTATTGCTTCTGTTAAATTCAACTGTATTTCCATTACTGATCCTGTTGTTTAGAACGATCTTACTCACAGCTGCAGTATCGAAATCGGCAATACTGCTTTTAAAAGTCGCCTTTTCTTTTGGAATTTTTATAACTACCGTCAGAATCAATATTGCTATCAGCCCTGAAAGCAGGTATAAAAGTCTTTTATTGTTGAACCTGTCACTCATTACTCACCTCCATTCTTTTAATACGTTTGCTATGGTTAATCTGCATCCTTATTAACCCATAGATAATTATCAGAATAACCGGCGCCAGAAAATTAAACCATTTTAAGAATGCTTTCGTACTATCCTCCAAATGTTTTATAGGACGTGAAGTAATCCCTTTGGTCCTCAGGTCAATTAAACCGGTATCATCCGATAGCCAATCTATAGAGTTCACCAGAAGACTGATATTATCAGGTGGTAACTGATTTCCTCCCTGCGGAGTTCCGATACCAAAGTCACCATTAGAAACAAGAACAATCCTTGAGTTATTGTTACCTGATAGTTTTCCTTCGAGAATACCAGCCACTACCAAAGAAGACATTGGAAAATCGCTTTTCTGCCATTTTTTTTGAATGTCAAAATATAAGGGAGCCTTTAAACTTCCCGATTTATCAGAGGAGAAAGCAATGGGAATAAATTTTATGGTACTGTCTCCGGAAAAAGTTATCGGACTGGCAAACTGTAAACTCACCGATTCAAGACCTTTGGTAATAGGGTTATCGGCAAACTTATGTATCAGAGGCAAGTAGGGAAATTGTATCTTTGAGGACATTGTAAAATTTCCCTGTTGCTGACGCGTTGTCACATATCCGCAACTTGCATCAATAATGAAATTGTCACTTATCGTAATTCCCTTCTTTCTTAACCACTCCTCCATTCCAACACTTACAGATGTTCCGGAAGCATTTGTGAAGTTTCCTGCAACCCTGTTCACTGCCAGAAAGAGATTCCCTCCTCTTGTAAGATATCTATCCAATACTGATAATTGTGAGGCTGAGATAGTATCTCTGGGTCTGATGATTGCAATCGTTTTAAATTTTTCGGGAATGATTGTAGTATCGGTTAATGTCAATGTCTGGACGTTGTAAAGAACACTTAATTCAGTATAAACTTGCATAATGTCGCTGATAAAGGGTTCACCATGGCCCTGTATCAAGGCAATAGAAGGTTTATCGACCACTGAGAGCTTTTTAATGGCAGTTGATAATGCATATTCCATTGCAGAACCAGGTTGGAAGAAAGGTATTTTTTCCTTTTCTTTTCCCATTGAAACTATTGCTCCCATAAAAGCTTTTTGCTGTTTAACCTGGTCTTTTTCTCTTACATTTATCATTATAGGTCTGATACCGTTTTGTACAGCTTCACGTTCCAATTCATCATTTTCATTTGGATTAACAAACTTGTACACTACCATTCCTTTCGACCTGTCACCATATTCTATAAGCATATCTTTAAGGTCGCCAGATATATTTCCGATATTAGGCGGAAGATTTTTCGAAAAATAAGCAGTAATGGTAACAGGTTTATCCAGGTTATTCAGGATATCCCTTGTTGCTTTGCTCAGGGTGTATTCTTTACCTTCAGTAAGATCAATCCTGAACTTGTAGTTTTCAGAGAGTATATTTACTATAATTACAATAACTGCTACTAAAATTATTGTAGTTGATATCTTTGCTGATTTCATCATATTTTCTTCAGATTTTCAGGTCTCTAATTGAATGCATTACGTTTTGACATGGATACCTCAGTAAGGAACAATCCCAGGAATATGATCGATCCAAAATAAACCAGGTCTTTGGAGTCAACCACTCCGCGGGAGAGACTTTCGAAATGGACGTTTACACTCAATGAATTGATAACCTGTCCTAAGAATCCTGTCATGTCGCCGGCTATTACCTCAAAAATAAAGTGGAAGAACAAACCAATGAATAAAGCCGAGAGGAAGGCTACTATCTGGTTAGAGGTTATACTGCTTGCAAAAAGACCTATACTGGTATAAGCAGCACTCATAAGAATTAGTGCCATATAACCGCAAATAACACCACCTGTATCTATATTGCCTAGTTTTGAAATGGTGATTACCCAGGGTAAAGTAAAAAGAAGGGCGATCGTTATTAGAATTAGTGTTGCAAAGTATTTACCAAGAATTACCTGCCTGTCGGTCACAGCTTTTGTAAGAAGCATCTCAATTGTACCTGTTTTCTTTTCTTCCGCTATCAAACGCATAGTTAAAGCAGGAATAAAGAAAAACAAAGTCCAGTATGCTATTGAGAAAAACGATTGTAGACTGGCTTGTCCGGTCATGAATATGTCGGAACCTGATATCCAGGTAAAAAATCCACTGAAACCCAGGAAAAGAATGATTATTATAAATGCTATCAGTGAATCAAAGAATGAACTTAATTCCCGTCTTGCAATTATCCAGATTGTTTTCATCATTAAACGTTTTAGTTCATCGTTAAGTCTCTGAAGATGTCTTCAAGTTTTGTTTCAAACGGAGTCATTTCTGTAAGAACCCATTTATTTTCGACACAAAGTCTGAATATTTCGCGTTTTACGTTTTTGTCAGTGCAGTGAATATCAAACCGGTTGAAATTGCGGTCAGCTAATTCAACCATTGATACTGACCGGAGAGCCTGGATAGATTTATAGATCTGATCGGGTTCCCCATCCTCAATTTTCACTTTAAGGATATCTGAACCTTTTGACTGATTTCTCAGCGATTCAGCAGTTCCGTCTGCAACAATTTTCCCATTGTTAATTATGAGAATTCTGTCGCAGGTTGCCTCAACTTCAGGAAGAATATGAGTACTCAGAATTACAGTTTTTTCATTTCCCAGTTCACGAATCAATTTTCTGATTTCCGCTATCTGATTAGGATCGAGCCCCGAGGTTGGTTCATCGAGTAATAAAATTTCCGGATCATGAATTATTGCCTGGGCCAGCCCTACGCGCTGCTGATAACCTTTTGATAATTCCCCGATTTTTTTATGCTTTTCTCTTTTAAGTCCCGTTATCCGTATCATTTCAGCAACACGATCAGGTATCCGGCTTTTTTCAATACCCTGAATTTTGGCGCAGAAATTCAGAAAATCTATTACAGGCATATCATGGTATAACGGGTTGTTCTCAGATAAGTATCCGATATGCTTTTTAAGCTCATAATAATTATCAGTAAGTAATTTTCCTCCGATATAAACTTTTCCTTCATCAGCTGCAATAAAACTTGTGATAATTTTCATTGTAGTAGTCTTCCCTGCACCATTAGGACCAAGAAAGCCTAAAATCTCACCGGTAGCGACTATGAGCGAAATATTGTCAACTGCTTTCTGATTGCCATATCTTTTTGTAAGATTCTCGATAACAATATCCATAAGAAAATATTTTAGTGAACTTCTGATTAAGAAATCAGTGTGAAAATAGATAACGGGTGCCGGGAAAGAAAATTTAAATAGTTAAATATTTCTTAAAACATTTCCCGCAATTTATATTACTCCTGTTCTGTAAGAAAAAATCATTAATTTCGTTCCCTTATCTGATTAATTAATTTATATATACTTATAATCTGGTATAAATGCAAGAGAAAAAATACAGGCTGATAAACAATATAACAGGATGGGCTGCCTTTGCTGTTGCCGCCGTTACCTACTTAATGACAATTGAACCGACTGCAAGTCTGTGGGACTGCAGTGAGTTTATTTCTTCTGCATTTAAGCTTGAAATCGGCCATCCCCCCGGAAACCCGGTATTCATGATCATGGCAAGGTTTTTTACTCTGTTTGCCGGAGGAAACGTTTCGAAAGTGGCTGCTATGGTTAACTCTATGTCTGCCCTTGCAAGCGCATTCGCCGTTCTGTTTCTTTTCTGGAGCATAACTCATCTTGCAAAAAAGATGATGATAAAGGATGAGAATCAATATACTTCTGGAAGGATTATGGCTGTTATGGCAGCAGGCCTTGTCGGATCAATAGCATATTGTTTTTCTGATTCTTTCTGGTTTTCTGCTGTTGAAGCAATAGTCTTTGCATCCTCAGCGTTCTTTACGGCCCTTGTTTTCTGGGCAATTCTCAAATGGGAGAATGTTGCAGATGAAAAACATGCCGACAGATGGATTATCCTGATTGCATTTCTGATAGGATTGGCCATAGAGGTTCATCTTCTTAACCTGCTGACCATACCTGCAATTGGTCTTGTATATTATTTCAGAAAATTTAATTTTTCATGGAAAGGTTTTATCACAGCAATTGTCAGCTCGGTTGCTATTCTGGCGCTTCTGATGTATGGGATCAGACCGGGAGTAGTCACAATTGCTTCAAAATTTGACCTTTTCTTCGTGAATAAACTGGGACTTCCTGTGCTAAGCGGATTACTGTTTCATATGGCCCTTATCATGATATTTTTTGTTCTGGCAATAAAATCGACTATTGATGACTCAAACCTGAAAAAAACTGCTATTCTCTCTTTTGGGGCACTTTTTCTAAGCGGAATATGGGTTTTGTCAGGATCGATAGTCTTTAACCTGTTAATGATAATATTATTAGCTGTTTCTGTATGGGTTATTTCAGGAAAGAGTAAAGTAGTTTTGAATACAGCGCTCACCATTGTTATGGTAATACTGTTAGGATTTTCTTCAAATGCAATAATAGTGATCAGGGCATCTGCTAATCCTCCGCTCAATGAAAATAATCCTAGTGATCCGTACAATCTTTTGTATTTTCTGAATCGCGAGCAGTATGGAGACAGACCGTTATTTAAGGGTCAGTATTTTAATGCACCGAGGATTGGATCGAGGGATGGTAAGCCAAGGTATAATTTTGTTAATGGCAAGTACGAAATAACCAGCCATGATGTTGTTATAGATTACGATCCACGATTCGTTACCCTGTTCCCAAGGATGTGGAGTGCAGAGAGTGAACATCCCCAGGAATATCAGACGTGGTCAAAAATGAAAGGGATACCTATTCAGGTAACTGACGAGTCAGGTAAGAATAAAACAATCCGTAAACCGACATTTATTGAGAATATGCGATTCATGTTTTCGTATCAGATCGGTTATATGTATTTCAGGTATTTCATGTGGAACTTTTCAGGAAGACAAAATGATACGCAGGGAACAGGAGGATCGGTGAACGGGAACTGGATTACAGGCATTAATTTCCTGGATGAACCAAGGATCGGTACATCAGATATGCCGGCTGATATGAAAAAAGACCCTTCAAGAAATGTCTATTACATGCTTCCCCTTTTACTGGGGATAATAGGATTGCTATATCATTTTAAGAACGACAATAAAAACTGGTGGGTCATTCTGTTGCTGTTTTTTATGACAGGGCTGGCAATAATTTTGTACCTTAACCAGTATCCTGATCAGCCTCGCGAACGTGACTATGCCTATGCCGGTTCATTCTACTTTTTTGCAATCTGGATAGGTATCGGGGTTCTTGCACTGTTTGAGAAACTTGCCAAAGTGGTTAAAGAAAAAATTGCAGCGCCCGCTGCCGGCTTGATCTGCTTACTTGCCGTGCCTTTAATAATGGGTTCCCAGAACTGGGATGATCACGACCGTTCAGGCCGCTTTCTTACCAGGGATGTTGCCTTCAATTATCTCAATTCATGCGCCCCTGATGCAATATTATTTACCAACGGAGATAATGACACATTCCCCTTATGGTATGCACAGGAGGTCGAAGGAAAAAGAACCGATGTAAGAATCTGTAACCTGATGCTGTTAAATACCGACTGGTATATTGACGAGATGAAAGTTAAATCACATGAATCTGACCCTTTGCCAATAACTCTTCCGGAAAAAAAATACTATGATGGTGTGAATAACCAGGTTTATATAGTAGAAAAAAGCAAGGAGCCTGTAGATATTTCAACAGTTATTGAATGGATAAAAAGTGATAATAAGGCAACAAAACTGCAGATTTCAGAAACTGAGGAGCTCGACAATATTCCTTCGCGGACTATCAGAATTCCGGTTGATGCATCAAAAGTGATTGCCGCTGGCGTTGTAAAACCCTCTGATGCGGATAAGATAGTCCCATACATAGATATTAAGCTGAAAGGCAGTGCCATAATGAAAAGTTCACTGATGGTTCTTGATATTCTCGCCCATAATGACTGGAAACGGCCAATATATTTTGTTACCGGCTACCATGAAGATGCTATGGGACTTGAAGAGTATTTTCAGCTTGAAGGATTAGCATACAGGCTGGTACCGATAAAGTCGGAGAACAAAAGCTGGCTCCAATATGGCCGTATCGATACCGATATCCTTTATAA
>PLNF01000019.1:0-10437 GCA_003141715.1 Bacteroidales bacterium
GTAAAGACTAGTTTTTATATGTGTTGCTGCACCCACCTTCTATTAATTTTCTAATCAATAGACGTGGTAATTTTTTTAATGCTGCACTCATGTTAAGAAATTTTATTAAAATTTCAGAAAAAATTAAGAATTATTCCCTGCGTCACCTGCCCAGTTGAGTAATGAAGTTCTGAACCAAATAAGCTGTGAGGTATAGAAAACACAAGCAGGAGGACAAATGAAGCAAGAACAGTATAGATAGGTCTATCTTTCTTTCTGTTCATTGCGATAGCTAAAATCCAGAAGATTAATGCAATAAATGTTTTATTATCGGTCAGGTCCCATCCAAACGGAATTCCGGTCCATAATTCGCCAAATGCAAAATACTGAACCAGGGGACCAAGTACAAAGCCGCCAGCAATGAAAAAGATTAAGGTCCACAGAGCATATTTTTTGTACATAGGATATTTTATTACTGCCATTAACCCGGCTAGTGTGGAGAATAACATAGCGACAAACATTAAAAGTATATGAGGAATCAGAACAAATGCTGGTACATCACCTTTAAATCTTATAACTACCGGACTTTCTTTGAGATATGATTGAGTACCATTCAAATCGGTAATTTCAATGTAATATTCCAGTTTACCGGCAACAGGTTGTTGTGGAACTTGAGCAAAGAATCCTCCGTGTTTTGGATCAGCTCTGTAAGAAAACTCAGCAACCTGATATTCGTTTTCAGATTTGTAGCGTTTAAAGAAAAGTTTAGCCCTGATATTCGAATCGTTCAAATCAAGTCTGACCTCAGATTTTTCATTAAGACTAAGGCTGCTCACCAGCTTTAATTCGTGAACAGCATTGTTAACCGTAACATTTATTCGCTTCGGATATGTAGGTCCGGTCATTCGTTGATAGATTGCAGCACTAATAGTAATCACGAATGTAAGAAACCACAGAATAAATTTTTTCATTTTTGAAAATGTTTAATGTCAGATAGGTCTTAGACGTATATTCCTTTATAATTGTATCACTAAAACCACTTTTTTATCATTACGCAAAACTTCTACACTGATTGTCTGCCCATGTTTGAGTTGACCCATTCTGAACATATAATCCTGGATATTATTTACCTGTTTCCCGTTAATGAATGTAATTATGTCGCCTTTTTGCATTCCTCCGAGAGCTGCAGGTTTGCCCGGCGTGACAAAATCAGCCCGTAAACCGTTTTTAATAACTCCTGCGAAATCGGGCATAATACCAAGTGTGGCTCCTTTTCTCCTTGGATACCTGTTAGTCTCTGCTTTCGGACCGGCTTCTTTAAAATGTAATCTTGAATTCTCTGATGCCAGCTCTTTTGTAACATTGAAAATCAGATCGGAGATCTCAATCATCCCTTTGAAGTTTATCTTTTCCCAGGTATCAGTTGGTGTGTGATAATCCATATGAGCCCCGGTAAAATAGAACAATACCGGAATATTCTTACCATAGAAAGAGGAGTGATCTGACGGCCCGTAACCTTCTTCTGATAAGGTAAGCTTAATTATTGAAGTATCACTCTTTGCATAAACCAGGTCTTTTAAACCTATGGCAGTACCAACTCCTCCGATCTGCAGATTATTTGTTTTATTTAATCTGCCAACCATATCCATATTTATCATCGCATCAACTTTGGAAAGATTTATACCAGGATCATCAACAAAATGTTTTGAACCAAGCAGCCCTTCTTCCTCACCGCTAAATGAGAGGCATATAATGCTTCTTTTATGACTTCCTTTTGTTTTGGCGAATTTCTCGGCAAGTTCAAGCATCATTGCAACACCTGATGCATTATCATCAGCACCATGATGAATACCTATTGTATCTAATGCCCTGCTTCCGGAACCTGGTCCGCCCATACCAAGATGATCAAAATGAGCGCCCAGAATAATATATTCATCTTTAAGCTTTGGGTCCTCCCCGGGAAGCAACATAACCACATTTCTTGTATTTGCCAACTCCCTGACAATTTCAGCTTTTCCATTCACAGAAACCTTTGTAGAAAAGGAAAATGGTTTTTTAGCGTCATTAAGTTTTTTCTCAAGAGAGGCTATCGTATTTTTTGATTTTGATAAAATGATATCGGCTACCTCTTTCTTAATTCTCAAAACAGGGATATCAACTGAATAACCTTCTATGTTGAGTGATTCGAAAGCATCCTGAGGATCGAATACAGGACCTGAAACCATCAGGACACCTGCAGCTCCCATATCTTTTGCCAAAAGTGCTTTATCCCTGTCTGCACTGAAAGTAATAAACGGACTTTTATTATTTTCAGGTTCCGGGTCACCACGGAGCATCATTACCCATTTCCCTTTTACATCAATACCGTTATAGTCATTCCATTTCAGGCTGTCAGCGTTAATATTGAATCCGTATCCGGCAAAAACGACTTCTGATTCCAATCCTGTACTTGAACTGAAAGCGAATGGCATAAAGTCTTTATCAGGGGCATAATTTATTCCGTTGACCGACAGAGAATTGGATTTACCTGCCAGAACTCTTTTGGTTACTTTATACCTTTGTAATCCATCTCCTGAGAGAGGGATCAGGCCATAGGAAACAAGTTTACTTTTTATATACTCTGCTGCCAGACTATCGCCTGGTGAACCTGTAAGTCTTCCTTTGAGTGAGTCTGATGAAAGATATTTAATATGGCCCTGAAGCTCTTTTACAGTGACTTCACGGTTTCCTTTACATGAAAATATAAAGAGGATTACCAGGATCGGAAGGGTTCGTATGATATATTTTACCGCAACATTTTTTTTCATAATGACAGTTCTTCTTTATTCAAAGAGCTTAAATGCTTCTTTAATTAATCCTATAGCTTCCATGAGCTGCTTTTCTGTGATAATAAGGGGAGGAGCAAACCGGATAATATGATTATGTGTAGGTTTTGCAATCAACCCTTTATCTTTCATTGCCAGACAAACATCCCAGGCTTCTTTGCCATTCTTTGGTTTTATAACCACTGCATTTAAAAGCCCTTTTCCTCGAACAAGTTCAACCATATCCGACTTGATTGTACTGAATTCAGAACGGAATATCTTACCAAGACGATCAGCGTTTTCTGCAAGTTTTTCATTTTTAATAACTTCGAGCGCTGCAACAGCAACCTTAGCTGCAAGAGGATTACCACCGAAGGTTGAGCCGTGTTCTCCCGGTTTTATGGTAAGCATGATCTCGTCATCAGCAAGTACTGCAGAAACAGGCAGGACACCGCCTGATAATGCTTTCCCCAGTATCAGAATATCAGGACGAACACCTTCATGATCGCATGCAAGCAATTTCCCTGTTCGGGCAATTCCGGTCTGTACCTCGTCAGCAATGAAAAGTACATTTTTTGATTTGCATAGTTCATACGACTTTTTCAGGTAACCCTCATCAGGCACAAAAACTCCAGCTTCACCCTGGATCGGTTCAACCAGAAATCCTGCGACATCCGGATCTTTGAGGGCTTTTTCAAGAGCCTTCAAATCATTATACGGTATTATTATGAAGCCGGGAGTAAATGGCCCGTAATCATTCCTGGCATCAGGATCAGTTGACATTGAAATGATCGATATTGTCCGGCCATGAAAGTTGCCTTCGCATGCTATGATCTTTGCATTGTTTTGTTTTATACCCTTTTTCTTATAGGCCCATTTACGGCAGAGTTTCAGTGCAGTTTCATCAGCTTCGGCACCGGAATTCATTGGCAGAACTTTGTCGTATTTAAAATATTTTGTGATATATTCTTCATATTCACCAAGTACCGAATTATAAAATGCTCTGGAAGTCAGTGTGAGCCTTGTTGCCTGATCAGTTAATGCCTTAATAATTGCTGGGTGGCAATGGCCTTGATTCACTGCTGAATAGGCTGACAGGAAATCGAAATATCTTTTTCCTTCAACATCCCAGACAAATGGTCCTTCACCTCTTTCGAGAACTACAGGAAGAGGATGATAGTTATGAGCACCATATTTGTCTTCCCGTTTAATATAATCCTGAGCATTCATGTTGTTGATTATTAAATAGATAATAAATTATTAATTGTGCATACAATCTTACAAAAGCTTTTTAATATTTCAAAATCAAAACCGGAATAATGGAATGCTGGAACTTTGGAATAATGGAAGAATGAGAATATTAATTCTCCCCCTCGTCTTTCAATAATTCTGGCCTTAAGCGCCTTGTCCTGGCCTCTGACTGTTCGTGTCTCCAATTTTCAATTTTTGAAGTATGACCCGAAAGAAGTATTTCAGGTACTTTCCAACCATTGAAATCGGCAGGTCTAGTATATACAGGCGGTGCAAGAAGATCATCCTGAAAGGAATCTGAGAGCGCAGACTGTTCATCGGACATAGCTCCCGGGATAAGTCTTACGATTGCATCAGTAATAGTAGCTGCGGGTAATTCACCTCCTGACAGCACATAGTCTCCTATGGATATTTCCCTGGTTATCAGATAATCGCGAATTCTTTGATCTACCCCCTTATAATGACCGGCCAGAATTATAATATTGTTTTTAAGTGAAAGCTGGTTAGCTAATTTCTGATTAAATTTTTCTCCGTCAGGGGAAGTATAGATTATTTCATCATATTCTCTCTCGCTTTTGAGCTTTTCAATAGCCTTATAGACAGGCTCTATCATCATCACCATGCCTGCTCCTCCGCCGAAGGCATAATCATCAACACTTTTATATTTATCATTTGTAAAATCGCGAAGATTAATAATATTTATTTCCACCAGCTTTTTCTCCTTTGCCCTTTTAACTATTGAATGATTCAATGGGCTCTCAAGCAACTCCGGCAGGACAGTAATAATATCAATTCTCATCTAAATTATTTTTTTGTAAAAATACAAAGAATATAAATAGGCGCAAAGGCGTAATGGCACAACGGCACAACGTTTGACATTTTTCTTACCTTTGCGCCATTACGCCATTACGCCTTTTAATACGTCGCCTATGATATGTCGTCCTGACTGTGGAGCCTGTTGTGTTGCGCTGTCAATTTCTTCACCGTTACCAGGGATGGCCGGTGGCAAACCGGCAGGAGTGAAGTGCATTCATCTATTGGATGACTATAAGTGTTCTATTTATAATGAGCCCGGCAAGCCAAAAGTATGTTCTGATTTTAATGCTGAACCTCAGTTTTGCGGGTCAAATAGGGAGGAAGCTATGAAGATATTGTATTCGCTTTCGGATTGCCCCCCATCCCCTTGAAGGGGGGGCTAATCATTTACCCGAAGCATAAACAACTTTCCCTCCGGTAATAGTATAATCAACCCTGGTCTTCATTATCTCATTTTCGGAAATTGTCAGCAGGTCCCTGTCAACTATTACAATATCCGCCAGAAAACCGGTTTTGATCATACCTTTCCGGTCTTCCATAAATTGAGAATATGCTGAACCGAGGGTATAGTATTTTATTGCCTCTTCCATTTTTATCTTTTGCTCGGGGTGCCAGCCTTCACCTTCTTCTCCAAGCCTGTCTTTACGGGTAACTGCAGCATATAATCCCTCCATCGGATTAAGAGGTTCAACCTGATAATCTGTGCCAAATGCCAGTATTGCTCCGGCATCTGTAAGACTTTTCCAGGCATACGCACCTTTTGCTCTTTCAGGGCCAATTCGTTTTTCGCAGAATTTTTTGTCGGAGATACAATGTGTTGGTTGCATCGATGCGATTACTCCAAGCCTGGCAAAACGAGGAATATCTGAAGGTTGAAGTGTCTGTGCATGTTCAACCCGGTGACGGCTGTCGTGTTTCCCATTCACATTTTCAGCTTTTTCATAAGCATTTAATACCCAGTTATTACCTTTATCACCAATTGCATGAACGCCTATCTGGAATCCTAACTTATCAGCCGTAATGATCATTTTCTCCATCTCTTCATATGGCATCAACGCTAGCCCCGATGATGAAGGATTATCGGTAAATGGTTCAAACATTAATGCGGTTCCTGATCCTAAAGTGCCATCCATAAAGGCTTTCAGATATCCGAATCTGATCCAGTTACCATCTTTAGGATAATGTTTTTTAAGTTCAAGATAATTTTTAAGCAGAATAGTATCAGCAGTAAGTGATTTTCCAATATCGATCCGGCAGGTGAGCTCACCATTTTTCTGAAGTTTTTCATAAGCTTCGAAATCTGCACTTCCCGGTACCTGAATACTGGTAACGCCAAGTTCACGGGCTTCTTTTAAAGCGAGAAGATAGCCCTGCCATAACCTGGCTTTTTCTTCTTCAGCAGTACTTATCGGTTTAATTTCTCCGGTTTTAATCATCTCCCCGGCATTTTCCTTAATGATACCCGTTGGCTCACCAGTCATCGGATCCTTTTGTATCACTCCGCCAAAAGGATCAGGAGTGTTTTTTGTTATGCCTGATGCTTTAAGTACATAAGAATTTACGAGAACAGAATGTCCGTCTGCCCTGCTGAGCATAACAGGGTTATCGGGAGAGACTTTATCTATTAGTTCTTTCGTGGGCCATTTTTTGTCAATAAACATCTCATGTTCCCAATGACCACCTCTTATTAATTCCCCAGGCTGCAACCTGGCAACCTGCGCTTTAACTTTTTGGGTTATGAAGGATGGATCAGTAGTGTAGCGGAGTTCAATATAATCAGGATCAAGAGGACCGAAATGCACATGAGCATCATTAAAACCCGGAATTACCAGCCTTCCTGCGGCATCAATAACTTTTGTCGACCCTTTTTCTATCAAAGCTGATATTTCCGATGTTTTACCTACTGCAATTATTCTTTCTCCTTTAATTGCTACAGCCTGAGCATAAGGATTGTCTTTGTCAATTGTCAGAACCTTCCCGTTCAATATTACAAGTTCAGCTTTTTCTTTCTGGGCACATGAGAGTGATACTGTCATGATTAGAATTGATAATGAGATATTTAGCTTTTTCATTTAGATTAAATTGTTATGGTTAAATATATTAAAATATTCAGTTATCGGGATTTCTTTGAGAATCTTTGTGTCTTGGTGTCTTTGTGGCATTTTTTTTTGCCACCAAGGCACAAAGGCACGAAGCTAAACCAGGAAATTTAACTTCTTCTTAAGAATTTTATTGATTTTTGATGATGTATGATATTAGAAAACAGGTAATTTCGCAAAAAAACAATTGATTATGAACATTGCATTGATCGGCTACGGAAGAATGGGTCACGAAATTGAGTCAATAGCCGTTAAACGGGGTCATTTTATCAAACTCATTGTAGATCAATATAATGAGGATGATCTGACCATGGCTAATCTGAATGGGATTGATGTTGCAATTGAGTTTTCGTCACCGGCTGCAGCATTCAATAATATATGTAAATGTCTCAATGAGAAGGTTCCAGTTGTATCCGGTACTACAGGCTGGCTTGAAAACTATAATGAGGTTGTTGAAGTGTGTAATAAGAATAAAACAGCTTTTATTCACTCTTCAAATTTCAGTATAGGAGTCAATCTGCTTTTCAGGCTTAATACAGAACTGGCAAGACAAATGGAACGTTACCATGACTATGATGCCTCAATTAAGGAGATTCATCATACAAAAAAGCTGGATGCACCAAGTGGTACAGCAATAACACTTGCAGCAGGTATCGTTGACAAGCATTCAAAGTATAAGAAATGGTGTTATGATAATGATAAAACAAACATGTGCATACCGATACGTTCTATCAGGGAAGGAGATGTCCCGGGAACCCATACAGTTACATGGGATTCAGAAATTGATACAATAAGCCTTAAGCATGAGGCAAAAAACAGGAAAGGTTTTGCTCTTGGTGCAGTTGTCGCAGCGGAATTTATACATTCCAGAAAAGGAGTGTTCACAATGAACGATGTAATGGGATTCTGATAATTATTTATATTTTTACCGGCTCTATAAAACAGTTAAATCATGAATGAACTTTTTACAAAAAAAAATATAAGGTTTGCTGTCGTAGCATTTCTTTATATTCTTGTAGTAATCTGGATTGGTAATTACTGGTTACTGATCGGATTGGCTGTAATCTACGATTTATATATCAGTGAGAAAGTTAACTGGACATTCTGGAAAAAACGAAATGGCAAGAACAGCGCTTTTATTGAATGGCTTGATGCCCTGATTTTTGCCGTGATTGCAGTTTCTCTTATAAATATTTTCCTTTTTCAGAATTATAGAATTCCGACTCCATCGATGGAGAAATCATTACTGGTTGGTGATCATCTTTTTGTAAGCAAACTTGCCTATGGGCCCAGGATGCCGAACACTCCGATTGCATTTCCTTTTACACAACATACAATGCCAATCACTAAGAGTAAATCATGGTCAAATCTGATAATCTGGCCTTATAAACGTCTTGCCGGCGGAGGTAAGGTAAAAAATAATGATCCGATTGTTTTCAATTTTCCTACAGGTGATACAGTTGTTGTGGAAGAACAGACTACCAGTTATTATGAGATTGTCAGAAGAAGAGCCAGAGAGATAAAAGAAATGGATGGTGGTTCTGTTCACAAACCCAACAATTACTATCTGCAAATGGCGAGGAAGGAGATTTGGGATAAATATACCGTTATATACCGGCCGGTTGACAGAAGAGATAACTATGTAAAAAGGTGCATCGGTATTCCTGGTGATACTGTAACTATCAAATCAGGAGTACTTTATGTTAACGGTAAAATTGTTCCTGACAATGGTACTCAACAAACGACTTATGCTGTTAATACAAATGGAACTTCTATCAATCCAAAAGCATTTGAACGTCTCAATATCTCAAAATCTGATCAGACAATGATGTCCGGTTCAGTTTACCTGCTGCCTCTTACCAAACCAAATGCTGAGGCAATATCTAAGTTTACAAATGTTTCTAAAATATCACCGGTCTATACCGGGAAAGGTGAATATGCGCCACATATCTTTCCATATAATCCTGTTTATGGCTGGAATGAAGATAACTACGGACCTATATGGATGCCTGTCAAAGGTGCAACTGTAAAACTCGATACATCCAATCTATGCCTTTATGAGCGTATAATTAATGTATATGAGCATAATACACTGAGGGTTGATGGAAGCACCATTTATATAAATAATACTCCTGCCGTGAATTATACCTTCAAGATGAATTATTACTGGATGATGGGAGACAACCGTCATAATTCTGCAGATTCAAGATACTGGGGTTTTGTTCCTGAGGATCATATCGTGGGTAAACCAAAGTTCATCTGGTTATCACTCGATAAGGAAGCAAGCGGGCTGAAAAGCATAAGGTGGAGCAGGATGTTCATGAAGGCGAGATAAAATAAAAGGGACATGTTTTCACATGTCCCTTTTATTTTATAAGATTGATTCCTTACTTCACCGTTTCCACGATTGCTTTAAAAGCTTCCGGATGGTTCATTGAAAGGTCGGCAAGAGTTTTTCTGTTCAGTGTAATACCTTTTTTATCAAGTTTTCCGATAAATTCGGAATAGCTCATATCATACTGACGAACACCTGCATTTATCCTTTGAATCCATAAAGCCCTGAAAAGGCCTTTCTTTTTCTTTCTGTCGCGGTATGCATACCCCATCCCTTTGTCGAGGGTATTCTTTGCAACCGTTATTACATTTCTTCTTGATCCGAAGTTTCCTTTTGTCTGCTTAAGAACCTTTTTTCTTCTTGCTCTTGAAGCGACTGAATTTACTGATCTTGGCATAACTCATTTTTTTTGAATGTCAGCGGTCCGGTAAAAGACTCTTAAATGCTGGACATTCTGTTAATACTATAATTAATTTTATCAATGCGTCCAACAACTATTTCATTGCGAGCAGCAGTTTAACGTTTTTAAGATCTGCTTTGTCAACCTGACCTGCATAGGTAAGATTTCTCTTACGTTTAGTTGGTTTTTTTGTCAGGATGTGGCTTTTAAATGCATGTTTACGCTTGATCTTTCCTGTTCCGGTCAGAGAAAATCTCTTCTTTGCACCCGGATTCGTCTTCATTTTTGGCATTTATCTTGTTCAAATATATTAAAAAACTATTTTTTCTTTTTAGGTGAGAAAGATACGATCATCCTTTTGCCTTCAAGCCTGGGAAGTTGTTCAACTTTTCCAAATTCTTCAAGGTCGTTGGCAAAGCGTAATAATAAAACTTCACCTTGTTCCTTGAATAAAATTGATCTTCCTTTAAAGAACACATAAGCTCTCACTTTTGCTCCCTCTTCAAGGAATCTCATTGCATGTTTGAGCTTAAAATTATAATCGTGATCATCGGTGTTCGGTCCAAACCTGATCTCCTTAACAACCACCTTTGATGCTTTGGCCTTTATCTCTTTTTGCTTTTTCTTTTGCTGATAAAGAAATTTCTGATAATCAACAATCCGGCAAACAGGGGGATCTGCATTTGGCGAAATTTCAACCAGGTCAAGTTCCAGGGTATCTGCAAGCTTGAGAGCATCCTGAATACTCATTAC
>PLNF01000019.1:10522-10669 GCA_003141715.1 Bacteroidales bacterium
GATAATAAGAAGGTAAGGAATCCTCTTTAATTCATTATCCCTGATCTTCTTACCTATCTTTTCGCTTCTATCGTCAATTAGTGTGCAAATATCGGAATTATTTAGAATTTCCAAAACTTTTCGTGCATAATCATTGAATTTTTCACT
>PLNF01000142.1 GCA_003141715.1 Bacteroidales bacterium
AACATTTATAACCAGAAACATACGCAATGAGGCACCAAGTGTTCTCGATAATATAAAAAAGCCTGCGCCGGTTTTATATGACCAGAATCCGAACCGTTGTTCCAGATATGAATAGATAGATGTCAGTTTTAACCTGTAATATAAAGGGAGCAAAACAAGTGCGATAACAAAATAGCCGAACAGGTAGCCTAAAACAACAACCATATAACTGAACTGGGTATCTTTTACCCATCCTGGAACAGACATGAATGTTACCCCCGAGAGCGAGGCACCTATCATTCCATATGCAACTACAAACCATGGAGATACTTTATTCCCTATAAAGAATGACTGACTGTCGGCTTTTCGTGCCGTAAACCACGTAACAGAAAATAAAACCAGTGTATAGATCAGAAAAATTCCAAGTATCAGGATAGGTGACATATCAAAATCAATAAGTTTACAAGAATAGCAAAAAAGATGGAAGACAAAAAATTCCCTGTCTGATTAATAACACCGGAAAATTGAACTAATTTTGTCTAAAAGTATTTAATTATGAGTTTTACTGAATTTCCTTCCAGGCTTCTGGAAAATGCCGTAAATGAATTTGCTTCACTTCCCGGGGTGGGAAGAAAAACAGCTTTCAGACTGGTAATGAATCTGTTAAGAAGAGATTCTGAAGAGGTAAGAAAATTCGGGGAGAGCATAATCAGACTACATGAAGAGATTCACTATTGCAAGATATGCAACAACATTTCAGATACTGAAATATGCAATATCTGCAATGATGAAAAGAGGCAGAGATCTGTAATCTGTGTAGTGGAAAACATTCAGGATGTGATGGCTATCGAAAACACGCGACAGTTCAATGGAATGTATCATGTTCTCGGAGGTATTATTTCCCCTATTGACGGAATTGGCCCTTCGGATCTGAAAATCGACAACCTTGAAGAAAAGGTGAAAGCGGGAGGTATCAGTGAGATAATTCTTGCATTGAGTACAACTATGGAAGGTGACACAACAAACTATTACCTCTTTAAAAGGCTAAACAAATATGATATACGCATGACAACCCTTGCAAGAGGTGTTGCTATTGGAGACGAACTTGAATATACCGATGAGATTACATTGGGAAGGGCGATTAATAACAGAAATCCATACCAGCAATGATAACATCAATTAATCAATTCCTGTCAAATTCCGGAAAAAGCATGAAGCGATCTGCTATAAGAGAGATCCTCAAGTATCTGCAGAAACCGGGTATGATCTCTTTTGCCGGAGGACTCCCTGCACCCGAAACATTTCCTGTTAATGATCTCAAGGAGATAGTCGCTGAAATACTCGAGAAAGATGGACCGGATAGTCTGCAATACGGTACAACTGAGGGTGATCCTCTCCTGAGAAAGATGCTTGTCGAAAGACATAACAGGCAGGGATTGAAAATAGGTATAGAAAATCTCATTATTACCTCTGCGTCGCAACAGGCTCTCGATCTTATAGCTAAGGTATTTCTCGATCCCGGCGATTATGTTCTATGCGGTCTTCCCTCCTATCTTGGCGGAATTAATGCTTTCACATTTTATGGTGCAAAACTGAAAGGAATAACCCTCGATGAAGACGGCATGAAACCTGATGAACTTGAAGAGACTATTATAATTCTTAAAGAGCTTGGGCGAAAAATCAAGTTTATCTATGTAATACCTGATTTTCAGAATCCTTCAGGTATAACGCTTCCCGACTCCAGAAGATTGAAAATTATTGAGATTGCTGATAAATATGACCTTCTTATTGTAGAAGACAGTCCTTACAGGGAGGTACGTTTCGAAGGAGAACCTCAAAAACTTATGAATGAGCTTGATACAACAGGAAGGGTTATTACCCTGTGTACCTTTTCGAAAATCTTTGCACCGGGATTCAGGGTTGGCTGGGTTATAGGTCACCCCGAAATACTGGATAAACTTGTAATGGCAAAACAGACAGCCGATCTTTGTACATCTCCTTTTGTACAGAAGATCATTGCCCGTTACATGGAAAAAGGGCTGCTTGAGAAAAACCTGAAAAAGACAATTGAACTTTATCGCGAAAGACGTTCTCAAATGATAACCTGCTTCAGGAAATATATGCCTGAAGGAGTCAGATGGACAGAACCTCAGGGTGGTTTGTTCCTGTTTGTGACTCTGCCGACCCATCTTGATGCCGACAAAATATTTGAAAAAGCCTTAGAAAAGAATATTGCCTTCGTTGCCGGTTCATCCTTCTACTGTAATAATTCCGGACATAATACAATGCGAATTAATTTCTCTTTTTCAAATAAAGAAGAGATTGAAACTGGAGTTCAGAGACTTTCACAGGTTATAAGCGATGAATTGACCAGCAAATAATTACAGGATAGAACTATCTGTGATAATTGTTTCAACATGCAACGGATATCTGAAACATTTCATTGATCCGGTTGTTTAGTATGTAAGAAAATAAGAAAAACAAAATCACAATCTATGGCAAGACTGAATATCACATTACCTGCAATGGGAGAAGGAATAATTGAAGCAACAATTAATAAATGGCTTGTTACTGAAGGGTCACAGGTAATGGAGGATGACCCTCTCGTTGAGGTAGCAACTGATAAAGTTGATTCTGAAGTCCCCGCACCCGCTGCAGGCACTATATTCTCAATAATTGCTAAAGAGGGTTCAATTGCAAAAATTGGTGACTTATTAGCCGTCATTGAAAATAATGCTGCTCCGAATAAAGAAGATCTGAAGAAAGTTGATAAAGAAGTTGAAAGGATCCACGAAACCATTACTTCTGTAAAACAGGAAAAAAATGAAATAGAAGTTTTATCACATGACATGAAAAGCCGGACACCTTCCGGAAAATTCATATCACCACTTGTAAGAAGTATTGCAGCACACGAAGGAATAAGTTACGCTGATCTTGATAATACAACCGGAACAGGAATGGATGGAAGAATTACGAAAGATGATATATTAAAAATCATTGAAGACAGGAATGCTGCAAAAGAATCAATAAAGGCTGCAGAAGTCTTAGAGGCTGTAAATGTAGTAAAAGCTCCAAAGAAAGAGACTATAGCTGTTACACGGTCAACCGGAGACGAAATAATTCCTATGGACAGAGTCCGCAAAATAATAGCGGAACACATGGTTTTGTCGAAAAGAACTTCACCACATGTAACATCCTTTATTGATGCAGATGTAACCCGTCTTGTTACCTGGAGGAATGCCAACAAGGAAAAGTTTATGGCTTCTGAAGGTCAAAAGCTTACTCTTACCCCGATCTTCATCGATGCTGTTGCAAAAGCTCTCTATGAATTTCCGATGGTAAATATATCAGTTGAAGGTAATAATATCATCAAAAAGAAAAACATAAACATAGGGATGGCTACCGCTCTCCCCGATGGTAATCTGATTGTCCCTGTAATAAAAAATGCGAATGAGAAAAGCCTCACCGGACTCGCAAAAGCTGTCAATGATCTTGCCGAAAGAGCCAGAATCAATAAATTAAAACCTGACGAAATTACCGGAGGAACCTTTACAATCACGAATTTTGGAAGTTATAATAATCTTGCCGGGACACCTATTATTAATCAGCCACAGGCTGCTATCCTTGGAACAGGTGTGGTCAGAAAAACTCCAGTAGTTATCGAAACTCCGGAAGGAGATATGATAGCCATCAGGCAGATAATGATACTCTCATTAAGTTATGATCACAGGGTAATTGATGGTGCACTTGCAGGAAAATTCCTTCATAAAGTGAAACAGATTCTTGAAAACTATTCCCCGGATCTTGCTTAGTCAGCTCTTCAAACTAAGGTACTGATTGAGATTTTCATCACATAATAACCTGATTTTGAAAAAAAAAGAAAGATTTGGTAAAAAGGACTGTTATAAATAGCTTTTTTTTCTAATATTTATCCTATATTAGTAGCCTTGAGTAGAGAAATAATAAATTGATTTCCTCCATTCTAAAAATAGAAACTTAGGATTATATTTTTCACAAATGTTTTATGTGCCTACATTCCATTTAGACTTAATTGTATTATGATGAAAAGGTTAGTTCTCTTAACGTGGCTTCTGGCTACATTTATTAATTCTGATTTAATTTCTCAGTCTAAAGGAGATTTGAGAGATAATTTTTATGATGCTGAAAGCTGGATCTTGTTTGAAGCTTACCAGGATGCACTGCCTTTATATCAACAGTTATTAAAAAGTTACCCGAATAATGCAAATTTCAAATACAGGATCGGCCAGTGTTACATAAATATACCGGGAGAGAAATTTAAAGCTATCAGTTACCTTGAGGATGCTGTTAAGAATATTGATCCAAAATACAAAGAGGGAAAATTCAATGAAACCGGAGCACCTTATGACGCTCTCTACTATCTTGCCAATGCATACCGGATCAATAACCAGATCGATAAAGCTATTAAAGCTTACGAACTTTTCAGAAAGGACCTCAACCCTGAGGTCTATGATACAACAGTAGTAAAGCTACAGATACAATCATGCCGTAATGCCAAGGACCTGATGAAGATGCCTCTTTACATTAAAGAGAAAAACCTTGGAAATATTATAAACAGCAGAAACAATGACTTTAACCCCGTTGTATCTGATAAAGAGGATCTTATTGTATTTTCGAGAAGTCAGGCATTTTATGATGCACTTCTGTATTCGACAAAAGTTAATGGTGTATGGACAGAACCACTTAATATGAATGAGTTGTTGAAAGTTGACCGTGATCTTTTCCCAACTTCTATTTCGAAAGACGGGAAGGATCTCTACCTGTACAGTTCAGCTGATTATGATGGAATTATTTATACTTCCCGGTTTGAAAACGGAACCTGGTCTCCCATTGTAAAACTCAATGAAAACATCAATACCAAATATTGGGAATCACATGCAACTATTTCCCACGACAATAAAAAACTCTACTTCACCAGTAATCGAAAAGGGACATATGGTGGTCTTGATATATATGTTTCAAAGCGTGACAGCACAGGAGACTGGGGGCCGGCAGTAAATCTCGGGCCTGTTATTAACACACCTTATAATGAAGAATCTCCGTTTTTGAGCAATGATGACAAAACCTTGTTTTTTAGCTCAAGGGGTCATTTTAATATGGGAGGCTATGATATTTTCTATTCAACGATGCTCGATAACGGCGAATGGTCTGTTCCCCTGAATGTCGGTTATCCGCTTAATACAACCGATGATGATGTATTCTTTAAGCCTATGAATCAAGGGTATGAAGGATACATGGCAAGAGAACTTCCGGGTGGGTTTGGTAAACAGGACATATACCGGATCGAAATTTTTTCTAATGATCATCCCAGAAAATTCTTTGTAAGAGGAATGGTAAAAGTAGCTGATATGATCAGTAATATGAATGATAGCGTGAAGATAAGCGCTTTGAATCTTAAGAACCCAAACCAGACAATTATTGTCTATTCGAATCCTAAAACAGGCGACTATGAGTTCCAGGTTCCTCAGGGTGAATACCAAATTAGTTATGAAGGAGAGGGAGGTGAAAAAGTCGTCAGAAAGATTGATTTACCTCTGTTAAACCCTTCCGACAGCTTTTTACTTCCCGGAACAATACTGCCAAAAACAGACTTTGTTGCGGATTTAAATGTTGAAACAAATAAAACCATTTCTGTTACAAAAGGTGACTCTATCCTCTTTCCCATGAAGGTTGAACCAAAATCATTCCTTACAATTGAACATTGGGTCGGAGATTCATTGGTATCAGTTGAGCACTTTACAGTCCTCGATTCGACTTTTAACTATAAAATGGCACCCAGTCGCGGAAATAATAGGGTTGTCTTTAAACTGACTGACAGGTTTAATAACACGACCAAAACCGAGGTTTTGGTTACAAGGGAGAAAAATTACACAAAACAACCGTTAATCCATCCGGAATATAATAGAGTCATATCTCAGAAACAGATCGCTTCACTCGCCGCAATGTTGAAGAGCAGAGCTAAGGATAGTCTGTTAAAGGTGGTTGCAGATGCAAATATTAAAAATAAGGAATTCGGGAAAATAGATGAATATATCTCATATCTGAAAGAAGAAGCAGGTAAAAAAAGTGTAAATCCTGAAGAGGTGGATAAACTGGCTCTTAAAGTGGCTGTTATGGATAATATCCTTACACAGGCTGCAGTTGATCTATTGGCAAAACACACAGATGGCGACTTGAAAAAACTTCTCACAGATCTTGATATCTATGCACTCAATCTCAAGAGCTGGACTGATTTACAGGAATATATTAATGCAAAGACCGGTGGTAAGATAAGTCCTGAGGATCTGAACAGGATTGCTGCAGCAGTATTAGCGGAAACAGATCCATACATTGAAGTATTGAGAAATAAAATTCTGACTTTCAGTGAAACCTCCACTGCCGGAGACCTTATTCGTCAATCCGTAGTAGCTGTCGACAATGGCAACATTAATACAAAAGCGAAATGGCTACAGGCATTTTATGATGAAGCTGTTAAGCATGGACTTACCCCGAGTCAGATATCAGAAATGCTGGTGGTGATTAGTTCATTACCCGATACTAGAGTTGAACAATACCTCAACGATCTAATTGGACATTCAGAAGAACCATTCGCCTCTGCACTGAAATCAATTGATCTGAAAAAAGAAGGAATCAAAACACCAGAGGATCTGTTAATGTATCTCTTCAAAAATAAGGAAAAGTATCCTGAAGAAGCTGTTTTCAGGAGTATTGCAGACCTTATATCTGCAAAAGATATCTCTGCTGACAATATTAAGTCACATATCGCACCTGCCAGAAACAACAACCTGTGGATCTTATGGGTTCTGCTTGGAGCCGGAATCTTAGGCTTATTCCTGATATTGTGGAGGAGAAAAAAGAATCAGAAAAAATAGAAATAAGGGAATATGACCGGCTTCTGCCGGTCATATTCATAAAATAATATATGATTAACGATTCTTTTGCTATTTTTTTAATAAATTTGTTTACCAAAAACTCTGTTTATGAGCAAAAGAATAGTCTGTCTGTTTTTTATAATAGTTTTGAT
Source organism: Bacteroidales bacterium (assembly GCA_003141715.1). Lineage (GTDB taxonomy): Bacteria > Bacteroidota > Bacteroidia > Bacteroidales > VadinHA17 > LD21. The sequence goes on from PLNF01000142.1 coordinate 7,043, forward strand.
CATTCCTGTCTATGCACAAGAAAATAAAGAACTTCAGGATTCATTCCTTGAAGCTGAATATTTCCTGATGAATGAAGCTTATTCTGATGCCCTCCCATACTATCTGCAGCTCTATGAAAAGCTGCCGGATAATGCAAATCTGGCTTATTGTATAGGTGTTTGCTATCTCAATATTCCAGGGAAAAAAAATCTCTCCATTGAGTATCTTGAAAACGCGTCAAAAGATATGTCCGCAAAGCATAAAGAGGGTACGCTCACGCAGACAGCTGCCCCATATGATGCTTTATTTGAACTTGGGAGAGCATACCGCATAAATTACAGGTTTGATAAAGCTAAAGAAACATTCACGAAATACTTAGCCACTCTTCTTCCTGATGATCATGAGAACATTGATTTTGTTAAAAACGAAATAAAAGTATGCGATATGGCGAAAGACCTGATCGCCAAGCCTGTATCATATTCTGAAGAAAACATTGGTGAACTCTTTAATGATGAAAAATCAAACTTTAACCCCCTGATTTCAGCTGATGGAAAATCTTTTGCTTATATGGTTTCCCTCAAATTCTATGATGCAGTAATGTTTTCGAGACTTGTTAATGGCAAATGGACTGCCCCTGTCAATATTACTCCCGAACTACAATCAGATGGAGATTTTTACATTTCATGCCTTTCCGCAGATGGCAAATTGCTATTCCTTTCTAAAGATGATCATATTAATAGTGATATTTATATGAGTTCATATGATGGAAATAGTTGGAGCAAGACTATTAAACTAAACAAAAATATCAATACAAAATCTTGGGAATCACATGGTTTTCTATCTGAAGATGGAAGTCAACTCATTTTCGCTTCCGACAGACCAGGCGGTTTTGGCGGACTCGATCTTTATGTCTCTCATAAAGTAAATGGCGACTGGGGACCTGCAGTAAACCTGGGTCCCGAAATTAATACAGAATTCAATGAGGACAGGCCATTTCTGATAAATAATGACAAGACCCTCTTTTTCAGTTCCCAGGGGCATGAAAACATTGGAGGTTACGATCTGTTCAGATCCGATCTGCAATCAAATGGTCTATGGAGTAAGCCTAAAAACCTTGGTTATCCGATTAACACACCCGATGATGATATTTTCTTTATGCCTGTTGGAGATGGCAAATCAGGCTATTATTCAAAATTTAAAGAGACAGGAGGATTCGGGAAAGAAGATATTTATAAGATCACCTTCAAATAAAAATTGCCTTTACATTAGTTTATACATGTGAAAAATTACTATATTTGTTTTGATGGTAAAATTCAGAGGAAAAATTATAAGCGTTCTATTGCAACTATTAACTCTGGTTATCTTCCCGGTTGCTTCTTCAGCTCAGTCTTCCAGTGAGATGAAAAAAATATTTGCCAAGGCAGAGTCTTATTATCTTTTTGAAGAATATGAGCTTGCAAATCAGTTATACCTTCTTCTCGATACTCCTGATAATCTTAATATTAAATATAAAATTGGCACCTGCTATCTGAATATACCGGGTGAAAAAGAAAAATCAATCACATATCTTGAGGATGCAGTTAAAACTGCCAGTTATGATTCAAAAACTTTAACATTTAAAGAGTTAAGAGCTCCTCTCGACGCTTATTTTTCTCTGGCTAAAGCCTATTTGATTAATAATCAACTTGATAAAGCGCTCAATACTCTTCAAACCTTCAGTAAGCTTGTAAGGGAAACAAAATCCAAAGGAGGAATGAAGAACTTCGAGTATATTGATCAGCAGATTCAGGCCTGCAAGTATGCAATTCAATATAAAGAGAATCCTGTAGTCTTTAGCAAAAAAACACTGGGAAGTGATTTCAGTCAGGGCGCAATAAATGAGAATCCTGCTGTCAGCTTTGACGGAAACACAATAGTTTACACTGAACGCAGAGGTATTGTCAATGCCATCTTCTTTTCAAAAAAGGAAAGAGGAAAATGGCAGTCACCTATCGAAATAACTGCAGAGCTCAAGGCAGGAGAAGATTGCTCATCATGTTCTCTTAACAGCGATGGCACTGAACTGTTTCTATATAAAACTGATAATTATGACGGCAATATATATTCATCGAACTTTGTAAATGGCGCCTGGACACCAATTAAAAAGCTTAATAAGAATATTAACACCAAGTTTTACGAATCCCACGCTTCTATTTCATCCGATGGTAAAAAACTATATTTTACAAGCAACAGAGATGGGGGACAGGGAAATCTCGATATTTATGTTTCTGAAAAAGATGCCACTGATGATTGGGGCCCTGCGGTAAATTTGGGAGCTTCTGTCAATACACCATTTAATGAGGATACACCATTTATAACACGGAATGATTCTGTGTTGTATTTCAGTTCCGAGGGACATAGTTCAATGGGTGGATTTGATATTTTCAAAAGTCAGAAAATAGGAACGGTCTGGAAAACGCCAACTAACTTAGGATTCTCTATTAATTCAACTGACGATGATAAGTTTTTTCAACCGATAAATAACGGACTAAATGCCTATTATTCAATGACTACCGACTACAAAAAGAAAGAAATATTTTATCTGGGATTGGGAAATACAGATGTTAACCAGTTATTCGAAATAAAAGGTAAGTTCAGTCTGAAAGATACTATCATTGCCTTTGATGAAAATTATTCCATACATCTTATTAACAAAGCATCAGGAGATACCCTTGATGTCGGTTACCCCAATAAATATACAGGCCTCTATAGTTTTTCAGTAGCCCCGGGACACTTCAGAATATTTTATAAAGGATTCGGGTACATAACCCAGACAATTGATACTTCAATTTTGCAGGACAATCCAAATCTGGTATTAAATATAGATGTCTCTCTGGAGAGAGATACAACTATAAAGAAGATTAGCCTGCCGCCGGTGATATATGATAAGATCAATCTTGCACTAATACCTACAATTTCTTCGGTTGATACAAGCACATTAATAAGAAACCTGAATGTAAGTGACGTCGGAGATATTAATATTAAAGACTCTGATGTGCTCTACTATACTGTTCAGGTTATGGCTCTTCATAATCCCGTTGATGTAACCTATTTTAAATACATTACTGATATGAAAGTAATGTATAATGATATCGATAAGTTTTACCGGTATACCACCGGTAGATTTCAAACTAGGGAAGAAGCTTACTCATTAAGACTGGAGTTGATAAGGAAAGGTTACCCCGAAGAAATCTTTATCAAGAAAGTGTCAAAATAATGAGAACAGTTTTCAGGAAGGCAATCATTCTTTCTCTTCTTATTTTTTGCTTCATACCTCTTTTTTCACAAACGCTTTCCAAAAAGGGATTGATCAAAGCCGTTCATGATGCTGATATATTTTATTATTATGATCAGAATTACGAAAAGGCCTCAGCCATGTATGAGTCTCTTCTTAAAATTTATCCCGAAAACTCCAACTTTTCTGCAAAATTGGGAATATGCTATTTAAACCTGGACGGGAGAAAAGCAGATGCCCTTAGACTTTTGTCAAAGGCTTCACGGAATGTTGTAAGCATTGACAAGGAATACCTTGAATACGGAGAAAAAGCACCTTTGGATACCTATCTTTACCTTGCTGAAGCCTTTCATCAGAATGACAGCCTCCAAAAAGCCATAGTCCTATATACAGATGCAAAAAGAAGACTTTCACAGACTGAAATCTTCCGGAACGAATTTATTGACAATCAAATAAGAGACTGCAGGTATGCTATTGAGATGAAAAAGAAGCCATTGACACTCCAAACCAACCTCTTTGCAACATGGCTTAATGATTACCCCGGAGCCAGTAATCCGGTACTCTCTAAAAATGATTCTGTGTTTATTTTTACTCAGACAATAAATGAGAGAACCCGGATAATGTGCTCTTATAAATCAGGTTCATGGAAAAAACCAGTTGATATTACCAAACAACTCGGCGGCTATGACCGGTATTATTCAAATTCTATGACCGGTAATGGAAAATTGTTAATAATTTATATGGATGAAGGTGGCGACGGGAACCTTTTCTATAGCCAGCGAAAGGATAGTACCTGGTCAAAAATCCGTAGTCTTGGCAAAGAGATCAATTCTATTTACTGGGAAGCACACGGGTTTATTACTCCCGACGGAAAGACTTTATATTTTGCGAGTAACAGGCCCGGAGGTTACGGGGAGCTCGATATATGGGTTTCTGAAAAAGATAATGATGGTTCGTGGAAGCGACCCTTGAATTGTGGTCCTGTCATTAATACACCGTACAACGATAACACGCCTTTTTTTGATCCATCATCCAATACGCTTACATTCAGCTCAGTCGGCCATTTAGGTATGGGGGGATATGATGTATTCAGGTCAATTAAGAGAAATGGCACCTGGACTGAGCCTATAGGTTTGCCCTATTCCTTTAATAATACCCAGGATAATACCTTTTTCATACGCAGTAATTCCACTACAGGATATATTACCAGCCTTTTCAATGAAAAAG
>PLNF01000053.1:0-7693 GCA_003141715.1 Bacteroidales bacterium
GCTGACCTGCTGCATTTTTGACTATACCTTTAATTTCATTTGGATTTATTCCTTTCTTAATTGATGCCTCGAATTCATGAATATAAGTTATCTGATTCTTGGCCGCGGCATTTGTTGGGTCGAGAGCAAGGATTTTGTTATAGGCTTCAGTGGCTCTTGATAAATAAGGCAATCTGCCTTCATTTGTCTTTTCAGTAGAGGTCGATCGCAGTTCAACAGAACCTATCCCTACATATCCTTTGATCTTATTCTCCTTGTTGTTAGGATCAAGGTTGATCATCCTGTTATAATAATCTTTTGATTTGCTGAAGTTATTATTCATCATATAGTAATAACTGAGGTAACCGAAAGCTTCCATCATCTCACTTTCATTCTTTATTGAATCAGATTTTGCAACATTAATAAGCTTTTCAAATTTAGGTTTAGCGATTCCGAGTTTCAGGTCAGGATCCATTTTGGAATATGTTCTGGCAATAAAAAGATATACAGGTATGTAATTTGGTGATTTGGCAGCAACCAGAGTAAACACTGAATCTGCCGATTTAAACTCTTCCCCTGTATAATATGCTCTTCCAATTCGCATAAGATCTTCAGTATTGTCTTTAGTAGGGTCAAGGAGCTTGATCCAGGTCTTTGCTGCACCTTCATACCTTTTATAGTTATAGTAATTAGTTGCAATCTCGTTCAGCACGCTTTTATCGTCAGGATTATAGCTAAGTACTTTAGCATATTCTTCAAAAGCCCTGTCGATTTCAGAATTGGCTTTTGTAACGTTATTATTCAGATTTGATACTTTCGTTGTAAGATCATCAATATTAACTTTAATCTTCGCTTTTTCAACAGCATTTGGAGCTATGGAGTATTTTGATTTTTCTTTGTCAAGCTGTGATTTCAGACCGTTGAGCTCTTCAACCATCTTTGGATAATTCTGATTCTTTTTCAGGAGGATCCTTGCCATATAATAATAGTCCTTTTTAATAATACGCTCCGGGGCAACTTTTTCAAAGAGCGTCTCCATATAAGACAGAGCTTTATCATAATCAGGAGGATTCTTTTCGTAGCATGAATAACCGGCGATACGGTTCATATATGTCCTTGATTTGTCAACCTTGAATATATCTTCAACATTCTTTATAACTCCGTCATAATCTTTTGCATAAAAGAGAGCATTCACATACCTGGTTTTTGCAGGAATATTTCCTGCTGTCAGATCAAGATATTTTTTAAAATTCTCTGTTGACTGATCGAACCTCTGTGCGAGTAAATATAATTGTCCGAGTTCGCGATAAGCGGGGGCGTAGTTGGCATTGAGCTGAATTGCTTCTTCATAATAAGGAATTGCTGCCTGAAGAGCACGTCCTTTGACATATATATTACCGATTTTCATGTTGGCGGTGGGTGACTTCGGATCTGCAAACTGGGCCTGTTTATAAAATGAGATTGCCTTTGAGCCATCATTTACTAGAATGTAGATATCCCCGGCAATTAAATAAACGTCCGTGCCTTTGTTATCAATTTTAATAGCTTCCCTTACAAGAGGCAATGCAATCGATGTATCAACTTCTCCATCCTTTATATATGATTCGGCAATCTTTGCCAGAGCAAAAGCATAATCTTTTGCTGGTGGCACAATCTTTTTAATGTTTTTATAGGGGAGGAGAAAGCTCCTGGCTTTTGCTCGCATTTCAGTAGCAGTCTTATTATCCCCGACGTAGTAAGCAACTTTAGCCAGTCCTATATAGTTGAGAGGGTCATTAGGATTTGCATCGACTCCTTTCTGGTATATCTCCTTAGCAGATTTTGCAGCTACAGTTAGAGAGTTGGAGATAGTGTCGGCAAAATAATCAAGAAGGTAATTTTCCCCTAAGAAGAAATAATTTTTGCTGTTTGTCGGTTCTTTCTGAATTAACTGCTGGAACATCACCTGGGCTTTATCATACTGTTCACTCCTTGTAAGTAGTTTTGCAGCCTCTAAATCCTGTGCCTTTAAGTTAAACGAAAAACCTGTTAATAAAACTGCTAAAAGAATTGCTGGTCTTAGAATTAAACGTTTCATAGCTATCATTGTTTGATGTCAATTTTGGTTCTTATTATAATAATATTCAATTTTTCCAATTTCCCAACTTCGAATTCTTTGTTTCACTACTCACTACTCACTACTCACTACTCACTACTCACTACTCACTACTCACTACTCACTACTCACTACTCACTACTCACTACTCACTACTCACTACTCACTACTAGTGTTTTATCTGCACCAGCCTTATCGGCATCGTTGCCGGTACAAGTCCCGATTTTAATACAACCCGTTGTCCCTGTTCCCCGCATGCCCAATTTATAAATCCTGAACCCAATCCGCGAAATGTCTCCCTGGAAATCAGATAAATCTCTCTGACGAAGGGGTACTCTTTGTCATAAATAAAACCCTGCTGCGGGCGATAATAGCTGCCATCATTAATATACTGCTGTGAAACTGCGACTACATTTACCTTCTTGATAAAGCTCATACTGAGAGAATCATCTTTATCACTTATCCAATTAACGCTTATAATACCGAGTGCGTCAGGATTCCTCGAAACAAAATTTATAACTTCTGCATTATTATTGACGGCAAAGAAATTTCTGTTCAGTGAGTCTTTTATCTCAAAAAGTTCTTTAAAGTATCTGATATTTCCCGATTTGTTGTTGTCAAAAATAATACGGATATCACCCAGTTTCGATTTTTCGTTGATCTTTTTCCACGTTTTTATTTTACCGAGAAAAATATCTTTGACTATATTATATTTTATGAGCGTATCTTTATTATCGCGGTTCGTAATAAGTGCAAGGGCATCATAAGCATAAGTTGTGGTACGCGCTATGATCTGAGTATCGCGCAGGTATTGAATCTGATAATCTGAAAGTTTTTTACTTGTAACAATGACTTTTACTGAATCGTTCATGAAATCATTTATCACATTATACTCAGGTTTATAAACCGGCTTGATTTTTGCGCCGGTATACAGATGCGTAAAAGTAAACACTTCAGTTTCAATGAGCGGTTGAAATGATTCATCTGCCACTATCCGGATATTTCCCCTTGTTGGTGTCTCATTAGTTGCTGTTTTACCCATACCGCCGCACGATACGAGAAAAACCAATAATCCGAAAAGAGGAATGTACGATAATAATTTATGACTGGTAGTTCTGTTCACTGCATTAGAGGATGTTAATCTTTTATTCCGGCACGCAATAATAATAAAATTTTGAATAACTGATACTCTGTTCATAATCCTAAATTTATTAAAGGTAAATATTTCCATTCTATTCACTGCAAAGTATGTGCCAGGTACCGAAGTGCAGAATGAATTATTTCTGTTCATGAGTTTCTTTGAGAATACTCTACTTACTCATCATCCTTATCTTTTGTAAAGAAAACCTCAACTATTTTAATATAAGCTCTGAAAGCCCTGTATAAACCATAAAAAATAAAAGCTGATCCCATTATTACTCTTACGGGTTTGTCAAGATAACTAAGATCGGAATAGAATACAAAATACCAACCAACCCCAAGATAGAAAAGCACCATGAATATTGAGAAAATGGCTATAACCTGTTGCATTAATCTGTTCCCGTCCATCCTGAAATTATTTTGGTATCAAATTAACTCAAATTAGATTTATTATCAAAATTAAACTAAAAATTTCGTTATGAAAATAAAATTTGATGAAATGCATTGTTCTATTGATTAATGACATGGTTACTTCAATAAAAGAGAACTGTCACCATAGCTTAAAAATCTGAACCTGTTTTCAAGAGCAAAGGTATATATATCTTTCCACCTGTTTCCTGCCCAGGCTGAAATAAGAAGGAGAAGAGTGCTTCGGGGCTGATGAAAATTTGTAACCATTCCATTTGTCATTCTGAATTCATATCCCGGAACAATCATAATGCTAGTCGCAGCCTGAAGATAGATTAATTTTTGTTCATTTATATAATTCAATAAAGCTCCAAGCGATTCCTTTACTGAAACCGTTTTGACCATTTCATAAGCTTCCCATTGGCCAAGTGAAAGATCCGGAATGGTATCTGACGGGTTTTGAATCAGTTTAACTCCCAGCCAATAAAGACTTTCCAATGTTCTTACCGATGTTGTGCCTATGGGTATGACCTTTCCCTGATTTTCCAGCACCAGTTCAATTGTCCTTGCATCTATTGAAAAATGCTCATAATGCATTTCATGTTCGTAAATATTCCTGACTTTTACCGGTTGAAATGTACCAGCACCCACATGCAGTGTCAATTCAACTGTTTTTATTCCTCTGGCTTTTATCTTTTCAAATACATAATCTGTAAAATGTAAACCGGCAGTTGGTGCTGCAATGGATCCTTTGATCCTTGAATATACAGTCTGGTATCTTTCAATATCTTGTGCGTCATCCTCCCTGTTGATGTATGGTGGGAGAGGAATGTGCCCTGTTTTTTCCAGAACTTCACCAAAACTTATTTCACCGCAGTTCCAGCTGAATTTTATACTCCATGCCTCTCCGAGTGATTGAAGCCGTTCTGCACATAGATTATACGTATTACCATTAAATTTAAATGGGGTCGTTAATATGCCACATTTCCATTTTTTGAGATTTCCAACGATACATTTCCATTCGACAGATTCTTTTGAACCAAAAGATAAAGAATAATCAAAGGGTGAGAGAGGTTCGAGGCAGAGAATTTCAACATTTGCACCGGTCTCTTTTTGAAAAAGTATGCGGGCCCGTATTACGCGGGTATTATTAAATACAAGGAGTGATTCGGGTGTGAGGTAGTCATGAATGTTTCTGAAAGTGTCTTTTTCTATTTTGTTCTCCTTAAAAATTAGAAGTTTAGATTTATCTCTTTCACTTTCAGGATACTGAGCAATTCGGTCTTCAGGAAGATCGTAATCATAATCATTAATGTCAATAGCTCTCATTTTATAAAGTGACTAAAGTGACTAAAGTACTTAGAGTTAGCTTTATTCAGTTTCCTTTAACACTAGATACTCCAAACTCTAGCTTGCTCCAAACTTCTTTAAAAGTCCACAAAAATAGCCATAATTATATAGTGTATACCCAAATCCTCAACAATTTATTACCTTTGCAGAGCAGCAGGCTGTTCCATCGATCCGCCAGCTGGCGGATAGGAAAGTCCGGGCAACACAGAGCGCCATACTTCCTAACGGGAAGATATCCGTGAGGGTATAGTAGTGTAACAGAAAATAACCGTCCCCTTCGGCTTTGCTCAGGGGGATAAGGGTGAAAAGGTGAGGTAAGAGCTTACCGGTCCGGGTGGTAACATCAGGAGCCGTACGCCTTATGGGTTGAAAGACCATGTATACCGGCGAAAAGGGCTGCTCGTCCGATGCCGGGGGGTAGGTCGTATGAGCATTGTAGTGATATAATGCCAAGATAAATGATGGAAACCGGTTTTAATATCTTTTACAGAGACCAAAACCGAACAGAATCCGGCTTACAGGCCAGCTGTTTAAAGAAATGACGGGCAATTGTCCGTCATTTCTTTAATATGCATTATGTTTATTTTTAATTATGTAGAGACAGGTCTGAGTCCCGTCTCTGTAATTATTTGTGTTTGGCTGTGTTTGTCGAAAATTTATTTGATTTTAAACATACTGTCTTCCATCGGGACATCAACTTCAACCTTTGTGAAATTAATAATGATATTCATACCCTGTGCGGAGGATGTTGTTTTCATGGGTATCATCACTCCATTTGTTTCAGTATAATCTGACGGGTATGAATCCACTGCAATTGTCATTCCACCCTGTGAAGTTGTGGTAGATGTTTTAACCAGAAAATAAGAACTTTTGTCGATGAACATATCAATAACTGTTCCCCCTTCAACTGTAGCTTTAATCTTATAAGCGGGTTTATCATTAACATTGTCTTCACCGGCAAGGGCAAGCTGACCATTCTTTAAATAATTGGCCATAGAATTCTGGAACATACTGCTTCTGAGAGTTTGTTTTACCTGGTCAGGTGTCATTTCTAAAGGTTCGGTGGAACCTGTCATCGGACTTATCGAGTACCCTTTCTCTCCATCAAAAACCTGTACCATATCCTGCCCTTTAAAAGTAGTTACGGATTTAATTTTATTAGGATTTTTCATCCACAGTACCATAGGCATTTCCATGCCCATCATCGACATATTAGCAGTGATCTTAATCGTTTTCAGACTGGCAACGTGATCAAGTTTGTTGGCCTCGGTATACTTCTTAACGATTTCATCAAGTGATTGGGCACTTATGACAGACATCATAATTAATCCTGCCATAATAAAAATCAGTTTCTTCATACTATTGGTATTTAAGGTTAATAATTAAATGAATTTATTGTTTTTCTCAATGCAACGAGTTTACTTAAAAGATTATCCATCCCGGAGAGCTTTAGCATATTAGCTCCGTCCGATTTTGCAACCGAAGGGTCAGGATGGGTTTCAATAAATATACCATCGGCTCCGACACTTATGGCTGCTTTGCCTAATGTCTCAATCATTTCCGGCCTGCCTCCCGATACACCTTGCTCCTGGTTAGGTTGTTGCAGCGAGTGTGTAATGTCCATAATTACTGGAACGCCGATCTGTTTCATAACCGGAATGTTCCTGAAGTCGACAACAATATCCTGATATCCATACATATTACCCCGGTCCGTAAGCATTATGTTGTTGTTACCTGACTCTCTTACCTTCTCCACAGCAAATTTCATTGATGATCCTGACAGGAACTGCCCTTTCTTAATATTTACCCATTTCCCGGTAAGCGCAGCAGCTGCAAGAAGATCGGTCTGTCTGCACAAAAAAGCCGGTATCTGCAATATATCCACATAATTGGCTGCAATTTCAGCTTCATTGGGGTTATGAATATCGGTAATAACCGGTACAGAATACCTTTTCCGTACTTCTGCAAGTATCTTAAGCGCCTTAATGTCTCCTATTCCTGAAAATGAATCTCCCCTTGATCTGTTTGCTTTTCTGTAGGATGATTTAAAAACAAATGGGATCTGATATTTTTCAGATAACATCTTCAGATGGCCGGCTGTTTCAAATACAATCTCCTCACTTTCAACAACACATGGTCCTGCAATCAATAGAAAATTGCCAGATTCAATAAAATTTATCCCGGGAATATTTATTCCAGCTTGTGACATATTATAACAAAGTTAAAAAAAATATTTAAAAAAGAATTATGAGTGGATTTTCTCTGTGGTTCTCAGTCACGGTTCTTGTTGCTTGTTGCTCGTTTTGTGCCATCATCTATTGTCTTTCTTATCGTAGTTGTAAATATCTTTCCACATGGCAGAGAGTCTTTTCCTGATCTCTTCCTCTTTAGAGTTTACGCCAGGATCATAAAAAACAGTTCCCTTTATCTCCTCAGGCAGAAAATTGTCAGGAATAAAATTTCCTGAATAGCTATGTGCATATTTGTATTCTTTTCCATAACCAAGGTCCTTCATGAGGGTTGTAGGTGCATTCCTGATATGCAACGGTACCGGAAGATCACCTTCGGATTTGACAGTAGCGACAGCATTATCAATCGCCACTATTGATGAATTGCTTTTCGGGGATGTAGCCAGATAAATTGCAGCTTCCGACAAAATAATACGCGATTCCGGCCATCCTATAACATTTACAGCTTCAAAACAAGCCTGGGCAAGAAGCA
>PLNF01000053.1:7700-23733 GCA_003141715.1 Bacteroidales bacterium
AGTGCAAGATTCTTCTGAACATGTCTCAGAACCATTTCATTGTTAATAATGATCTTTTCAGGAGATGACTCATCGGCTTCTGAGCTTACAACAAGTTCAAGAGCATTGTACAATTTCCTTGCATCACCACCTGAGACACGTATAAGAGCCTCATGTTCCGCAATTTCAATGCTGTACGCAGCAAGGTAACTGTCCTTTTTTAAAGCTTTGTTCATCAATTTCATAAGCTCATCCTCGGTTAACGGATTCATCACATAAACCTGGCACCGCGAAAGGAGTGGGGATATAACCTCAAAAGAAGGATTCTCAGTGGTTGCTCCGATGAGGGTTATTATTCCCTGCTCAACTGCACTCAGAAGTGAATCCTGTTGTGATTTATTGAACCGGTGAATCTCATCTATGAACAGTATTGGGTTAGGCTGGTTAAAGAACTGTTGATTTTTTGCTTTTTCAATCGTCTCTCTGACATCCTTAACTCCAGAATGTACTGCACTCAGATGAAAAAAAGGCCTTTTTAGTGTATTTGCAATAATTCCTGCGAGAGTTGTCTTTCCCACGCCGGGTGGTCCCCATAAGATGAATGACGGGATATTTCCCGATTCAATTACCTTCCTCAGAACTGCATTCTTTCCGACCAGATGTTCCTGTCCGCAGAACTCAGAGAGTTCCCTTGGTCTTAATCTTTCAGCAAGAGGTTGATTAGGCAGCATCTTATAAATATTTGCATAAAAGTAATAAAACAATTTTTGTTCTCACAGATATTATGCTCATGCAACCTTTTAGTAGTGGTTTTTAGTTATACTTGTATCGAATAATGATTCGAAAAACCTTCAATCAGGCAAATATGATGAATAAAACTATTGGCATTCTTCTGGGGTTAATAATTTTTACAGGATGTTCGGTAAAGTCAGGTAAAGAGAAAGATAAATTTGTTGAAGGTCAGGATATTACTGCTGACAGCGGGATGGTAGTTTCAGCCCATCCTCAGAGTTCACGGATAGGTATCAGTATTCTGCAGAAAGGCGGAAATGCCGTTGATGCCGCCGTAGCCACAGAATTTGCTCTTGCTGTATGCTATCCTGAAGCCGGCAATATNNGAAGGACTGAGTACCGATACTCATCTTGCCAGCGGAGTTCCGGGCACGGTGGATGGAATGTTAAACGCCCATTCAAAATATGGTAAACTCCAGTTTAAAGAGGTAATTCAACCGGCAATCGATCTTGCAGAAAACGGATTTCCTGTAACCAGGAGACAGGCTGCAGAACTTAATTCAAACAGGAAATCTTTTATTGAAAGAAACTCTTTCAGACCTGCGTTCGTGAAGGATTCATTATGGAAGGAGGGAGATTTTCTGATTCAGAGTGCTCTTGCAGAGACTCTAAAGCGAATAAGGGATTATGGCCGCGATGGATTCTATTCAGGAAAAACCGCCCGTCTTATGATCAGGGAGATGAAAAGAGGCAATGGGATTGTATCGGAACAGGATTTGAAAGAATACAGATCAGTTTCAAGAGTCCCTCTCACAGCTGACTATAAAGGTTATAAAATTATTACGGTACCACCACCTTCAAGTGGAGGGATTATTCTTATCCAGCTTTTAACGATGATAGATCCATATCCTTTCAGAGAATGGGGATTTAATTCTTCTCAGACAATTCATCTTATGGTCGAGGCAGAACGAAGGGCTTTTGCTGACCGATCGGAATACCTGGGTGATCCAGGTTTTGTGAAAATGCCTGTTGATCAGTTAGTTAGTAGGAAATACTTACTTAACCGTATGAGCACTTTCGATGAAAAGAGAGCTTCCCCTTCACAGGAAATAAAGCCTGGTTTCCCTGAAGGATATACAAGTGAGGAAACGACTCACTATTCTGTTGTCGATGCAGGAGGAAACGCTGTCGCGGCAACAACCACTTTAAACAACACATTCGGAAACAGTATTGTGGTAGACAGTGCAGGATTTTTGCTTAACAATCAGATGGACGATTTTTCCATAAAACCGGGTTTCCCAAATATGTACGGACTGGTGGGTGGTGAAGCCAATTCTGTTCAACCAGGAAAAAGAATGCTGAGTTCGATGACTCCGTCAATTGTTGAAAAAGAGGGAAAACTTCTCCTGGTTTTAGGATCCCCGGGAGGTTCAACTATTCCTACAACCGTCTTCCAGGTAATTATTAATGTACTGGACTTCGGGATGAATATCAGGCAGGCAGTCGATGCAGGAAGGTTTCATCATCAATGGTCACCCGACTGGATCAGCTACGAAAAGAATGCTGTTGACACCGTTACCTCCAATAAACTCAGATATATGGGGCACATATTAAAAGAACGAACATCAATAGGCTCTGTCAATGCTATCATGATTCTTTCCGGAGGGAAAAAGGCAGGGGGTGCTGACAAAAGAGGCAATAATTCATCCTGTGGGTACTAACTGTTATTGCGGTTCAATATTTTTTACTAAATTGCCTCAAATTTATTTTATTTAAAAAAAATAAATTAATACTTTTAGCAATTGAAATTGAATTTTTGGAAATATTCGGGTTGTAGTTATTGTATTTGAATACATTCAGATATATTCAGTTATGAAAAAAACTCTGCTTATTGTAGTAATTATTGTGGCAGTAATTATTGCCCTGCCTGTAATTAATCTGATCCGATGGGGCGTTCAATCGAAAAAGCCGTTGGATATTATTGTAGTTGATAAGACGGTTCCAACGCTGGAGCGTGAACATCACAAGTCATTTGACTGGATACTGACGCACGAAAGATTTGTAAAAAAAGAAAGCAAAACAAGTTATTCCTATAGAAAAGATTATTATGGATTCTTTCCGCAACGCCCCTTACGCGATAAAAAATGGGAAAGGAATGACTATCGTCTTGCCGATGTTATTAACCTTGCTAATAAAAATGATGCCATATATTTTACAGATACTTACGGAGTATTTTTTAATGACTGGTTCAGAGGTATAAACAAAAGCCGCAAATCGAGAAAAATTTATGGCGGACTTAATAATAATGACTTTCTGCTTCTTAAGGAAATGAAAGACAGGAATAAACTTATTATTTTGGAATATAACTCTTTCGATTTCCCGACAGCACAGTATGAATCTGTCAAAACTCAGGAAAAACTTGGAATAACTTTCTCGGGATGGACCGGAAAATATTTTAGCTCTCTTGACACTACAATCAAAGATTTCCCAATCTGGATGACGGCAATGTATCGAAAAGAGTATGGTAAGCCATGGACATTCACAAAACCGGGGATTGTTATTCTGAAAGAAAAAGATATTGTAGTCCTCGAAGAAGGGAAGCAACTAAAGAATCCAATGCCTCAGATAATTACAGATACGGCCTCCTCCCAGAAGTATGGAGTCGTCCCGTCAGTTGCATTTGACCAGTGGTTTGATATTATCGACCCTCTTCAAAACAAAGTTATTTCAAAGTTTAAGCTTGATACAACACCATTAGGTGATTCTCTTTTGATAAACAATGCCTTGCTGAATGAGTTTCCTGCAGTTGTTCAGGATCCTGTGACGCAGAGAACCTATTATTTTTCAGGAGATTTTGCAACCTACAATGTGTCATTCTGGACAGCCAGACTTAAAGGTGTTGAGAAACTTAAAGAAATTCTCTTTTCCGATAAACCGGATGATACCCGAAGATTCTTCTGGCTTTATTACAGACCTCTTATCAATGGTATCTTCAATGATTATTATGTGTCTTTGAATAAGAAATAAAGGGGGAAAACACTCTGTATTTAAGCGTAATTCAACTAGAACAAAAAGAATTTTCGCCCATTTAGGGGAGATGTCAGCGAAGCTGACAGAGTGGTTTAACGATACACTGAAAACTTATTTGGGATCATCCATCTTTGCAATTCACAACGAAGCAATCTTATGGATTTGAATACTGAATTATTATTACAAGTATTATCTTTGCTTCCTATGAAGATCTCAGTAATCCAACCCGACATAGTATGGGAAGACAAATCCCGGAATTTTCAGAATCTCTCCGGACTCATATCTCCTCTTTTTAATATAACAGATATTGTCATACTCCCTGAAATGTTCAATACAGGGTTCTCAATGAATCCGGAACAACTAAGCGAACCTCCCGATGGAGAAACCTTCGCATGGATGAAAAGCATCTCTGAAAAGGGAAACTTTGGATTATGCGGAAGCTACATAGTTAAGGAAAATATGAACTTCTTTAACAGATGGGTTTTTGTTTCTCCCGTTAATGATGCCTGGCATTATGATAAACGCCATTTGTTCAGCATGGGAGGAGAGGATGACCTTTTCTCAGCCGGGAGATCAAGATTGATTTTCAGTTTCAGGGAAGTGAAGATTAGTCCTTATATATGTTACGACCTGCGTTTTCCAGTATGGAGCAGGAACAGGGAAGAATCCGACCTCATGATTTATGCTGCTAACTGGCCTGAAAGTAGACAAAGTATCTGGAATACACTTTTGAAAGCCAGGGCAATTGAAAATCAATGCTATGTATCAGGATCAAACCGGACCGGAACCGATGGCACAGGAATAAGATATCGCGGCGATTCAATGATCATAAACCCGCGGGGAGAAATCATCTCATCTGCCGGAACTGATAGAAATTGTTCAATAACTGCTGAAATATCATTGACTGAATTGTCGGCTTTCAGAAAAAAATTCCCTGTTCTGAATGACGCTGATAATTTCCAAATTCTCCAATAATTTTACCACCACTCTGCCCTGCGCTCTGTGCTCTGTGCCCTGCTTCGTTTGTCTGTCTCAATTCAGACAACAAAGAAGGCTTTGATGATAGGATATTGCTATCCGGAGCTTGGAAGGAATCGAATCCTTATTGGCCCATTCCGATTGTGAAGGGGTTTCCTCGCTGGCCTTATGTTCTTTAGAACAGAAAAGACAACCCTTTGTCTTAATAAAGTGCCGCTGACTTTCTACTACGGCATCCTGACCCGAACTAAACACCCCAAGGTAAATTCTCTTTTCATCATCCGGTAAGAATGGACACCCTTCCTTATGGACGGCGTGATTCTCATTTGTCTGGGGCCTGACAGCCACAAAATATTTAGCAACCATTGTTTATTGATTTTTAATTTAAATAAATTATCAGATCTGAAACCATACTCACATTTAGTCGACTACACATTCTATCCTTTAGTCAAATTGTAGAGTTTTATCGGGTTTATGCTTAAATTGTTACCGGGGAATTTTAAATTTCGTATAAAAAGTAACGGCATAACGGCATAACGTCATAACGCCATAACGCCATAACGCCATAACGCCATAACGGATTAAAGGTTATTGAGTCTTCCCGGATTTTCGAGAGAGACTCATTGTTAATAATATTCAGGTAACAATTAACTGCATATCCCGATTAAACATAAAACTTTAATTTTAAACTTTAATCTATAAACTCATGAAAACAGCAGACAAATCAGCGGAAACAATCAGAAATTTTGATCAGTTAATTTCTAAGTTATCGGGAAATGAGATATTAAACCTCCAGGCTATGAGCCATGTAAGAGGAGGAAATGCGGATGGGAATGGAAGTGAACCAATAATCATTATACCAAAGCCTCTTTAGTAATTGAAAGATATTTTCAATCCAAAATAAAAGAGCATTCTTTAATTGAGAATGCTCTTTTATTTTTTGCAAGAATTTTTTTCATTATTTTGTATAATATCTCTATTATGTATGTTTATTTAGGGTGTTCTTAACCTTAGAGATTTGAAAAGGATAATTATTTTGATCATTATTTTTTCTTTTGCTTCCACATATTGTTCAAAAGCACAAAATGTGTCTGTCAATGAACTATTTAATCAGTATTTAATTTATTTCAAATCTGGTGATCTCGTTGGTTCAGAAATAGTCCTAACTAAAATTCTTGATTCAAAAGTTTCATTTCCGGATGAATATATCGTTGCTATCTATAATAATCTTGGGACAGTTTATTCAATGATGGGAAGATACGAGAAAGCAATTGAATACTACAATAAAGCAGAGGAACTAATAAAAATAAAAAACAAAAATTCACAAGATATTGCTGATATTTTTGTTAATAAAGCCATTATTTTCGGATATCAAAAGTCATATCCATTGGCAATAGAATATTTTGAAAAAGGGATTCGAATATATTTGAATCTAAGTAGCAATGAAAACAAGGTTGCTCCAAGTTTAGCATCAGCTTACTTAAATTCCGGAATAGTTTTTCTTGAAACCCAAAATTATACATCCGCCCTGCAAAATTTTAATAAAAGTGCTGAAATCAAATCAAAATACAATATATCGGGTTTGGCACTTGTTTATTTAAATTTTGCAAAAGCATATTTAAAAACTAATAATCCATTAAAAGCTGAGGACTATTATTTAAAGAGTATTTCAAATTTTAAAAATGAATTCGGTGATGAATATTACAGATTGGCTGAAGCATACTGTGATTATGGTTTGTTCCTACAATCAGAAGGAAAAATTTATGAAGCCCTTGAGACTCACAAAAAAGCTCTCACAATTTGTTTGAAAAACTATGGAGAAAAGCATACACTTGTATCTTTATCTTATAAACATATTGGTGACGATTACATCCATCAAAATAAGTTAGACTCTGCTCTTTATTTTTACCAGAAATCCCTTATTGCTGTCGTAAAAAACTTTAATAATCCTGATATCTACACAAACCCTTCGATCGATTCCTCCCTTTTTAATATCCGCCTCCTCGATATCCTGAAAAGCAAAGCTCAGGCTCTTGAGCTGTTTGCAGGTGAGCAAAATGACCCGGGAATGAAACTTAAAACAATGACCAAAAGTCTTGAGACGATAGAGCTGGCGCTTCAGCTTATCGACAGGATCAGGAATAATTACATGTCGGAGGAAAGCCGTATCTACCTGGCTGAAAATGAGAAAGAGACATATCTTTTTGCAACTCACCTGGCTTATAGTTTATATTCAACGACTCATGATAAATCCATGGGTTATAAGATGTATGCCATTGCCCAGAAAGCCAAGGCCGCTATTCTCCGCAATGAGATCACCGGGAATGAACTGCTCTATTCCGCAGGCATTCCCGATTCACTTCGCGAAAAACAGAACCGGCTAAGCGGAAATATCGCAGCTTATAATAACCTTATTCTTGAAGAGGCCAGGGCAATAAAACCTGACAGCAATAAGCTTTCTCTTTGGAAAGATGCTCTTTTTGATATGAACCGCGAAAAAGAAAAAGTAACCGGCGATATAGAAAGGGCGTTTCCCCGTTATCACGATCTTATCAGGAAAACTGAACCCATTTCTCCGGAACTGATTCAAAAAAAGTTGAAAAATGATGAGACTATTGTGGATTATCTCCTGTCAAATCAATATTCAGACGGAAAAAGAAAACTGTATATCTTTTTAATTTCGCACAACGGTCTTGACTTCCGCGAAGAGTGGCTCGATTCCCTTTTTGTAAAAAATGCGGAGATCATCCGCAAAACGGCCAATCCCTCAATGGCTGCCGGATCTGGGAGTGATAATTTCATTATCTATACCGGTGCATTTAATTACATGTACCTTACCCTTATTAAACCTGTCGAAGATCTATTCAAAGGTAAAAAACTCATCATCATTCCTGATGAAGAGATAGGATGGCTTTCGTTTGATGCATTCCTGAAAAACAAACCCGGACCAGATCAAACGGACTATGAAGGACTTCATTACCTGATTAATGATTATACTTTTTCCTACGGTTACTCTTCATCACTGATATTCAGTAAAAGCAGCAGTGCAATGAGAGGAGCGAAGGTACTTGCATTTTCTCCCGATTACCATAATTCGACTTTGTCAGGCAGTGCGCTCTCCTCACTTCAGGGCGCAGGTATAGAAATAGGATCAATTTATAAATGGTTCAGTGGTAAAAACTTTAGTGGTGAAAACGCCACGAAAGCAAATTTTATAACGGCATTACACGATCCTGCTATTTTTCACCTGGCCATGCATTCCATGTCCGACAGTATAAATTCTAATTACTCTTACCTGATGTTCGATACTCACGACCTTACCGCTGCCGATGGTAAACTTTATAATTATGAGATAAGCCTGACAAGGATAAAATCTCCAATGGTTGTCCTGAGCGCCTGTAACTCCGGTACCGGAACATTATATTCTGGCGAGGGATTGATGAGTCTGGCACGTGGTTTTACACTTGCCGGAGCATCATCTGTGATCAGAACAGCGTGGGAAATAAATGATGAAGCAAGCGCCGCTATAATAAAACAATTCTATTTTAATCTTTCAAAAGGAAAAGAAAAAAATGCGGCAATGCGTCTGGCAAAACTTGAGTATCTGAAGAACTCTTCACCTGCATTTAAAAATCCTTATTATTGGGCAGCTTACGAGGTACTGGGCGATAATGCACCGGTAGCGCGGAATTTTACAATATCTTTTATTATTGTGAGCCTTGTTGTGATATTTGCCGCCGGAATGGCGTTCTTCTATTTTAAACGGCGTAGAATCTTTTCAGACCGTTCCCTGTAGAAACCGTCTGATCTGGCCAAAAATTCAAAACAATCAGCAGCTTTCTGTTTATTGGCTGTTTTAAGATATGTGAGGCCGAGATACCACCTTGCCTCTTTTCCAAACTCACCTGAATCATTCACGACTCCTGCAAGCAGATTAATGGCCTGGTCATAATTCTCAAGGGCAAGCTGTGATAAACCCAGAAAGAATTTTGGTGATACACCCGAAGGATCTTTCTGTATTACACCAGCAAACCCTATTGCTGCTCTCTGGTAATGGCCTGTTTTATAACTTCCGATCGCTGAAGAATAGTTGTCTGATTCGTTATTATTCATGCTCCGGGTAACAGGCGATATGGCATCAAATGGTTTATAGTATGAGTTAAAAAGTTTTTCCGGATCAGAAGAGGGGAGAAGCGTTCTTATTAGTATGAAAGCTCCAATCAGTGCCGCAGCCGAGAGTGAAACATACCTTGCGAATAGGCTTCTGTTAAAATCTTTTTTACTCACTTCGTTAAACGTTTTCACCGGTTCATTTTTGGAAGAGTTAATCGCACCGGTGATAAAATCCCTTATTTCTTCTGTTTTTGGATCCCCTGCACCAATCTTCTGTTTCTTCTCGTGCCACTCCTTCACCCATTCTGCCGTAATATTGTTCAGTTTATTATTGTCGATCTCCTGTTTAATAAATTTTATCTCATCAGTGAGAAACTTATCTGATCGTTCTTCGGAAAATATTTCCCTGATGAATTTCTCGTTCTCTTTATTTCCCGATATGTTTTTATTATAATCCGAGATAATCTCCTTAACAGCTTCCTGTGTACCTGAAAGAGTCGGGTCATTTTTCACATCCTCAAGATCGAGTCTTCCCTTCATATATGCACCAAAGGTTTCAAAAAGAGCAGAATCGTCGCTGTCAGCCATCAGGTCATTTTCAAAACCATTTCTGGTTCTGTTCCTGATAATCTCCCCTGGTTTGCCATTAATATGTCTGATCCGACTACTCATATTGTGTTGCTTGTTGCTTGTTAACTTTTGTTTTTTTGCCTTTTGCCTTCTACTTAGTGAACCACCTCCCTCGCTGCAATCTCAGTTCTTTTAATGCGCATATACCCCGGATGTCTCTTAACTTTTTTTGTCAGTTCGCTCTGAGCTTCACATTTTTTCTTCCTCACATAACCGTAAGTATAACCAAGCTTGTCTGCTATTTCCTGGGGCGATTTCTCCTGCCAGTAAAGTGTCAGTATCTTTTTACTTATCGGATCGAGTGTCTCAAAAGCGTCATGAAATATCTCCTCGTACATCTGATGATCGATCAGCTCGGTAAAATCTTTATCGCCTTCCGGCTCAATCCTTCTTACAAAGTAATTCGCCGAGGCCAGTCGTTTCTCAAGAACCGTTTTCCAGAGATGCTCGCATACACAATAGAGGAAAGTCTTGAATTTACAGGTAAGGGCAAATTGTTTATCGTCCAACTTTTCGAGCATAATAATAAGGCCATCCTGGAAGATATCGAGTGCATCTTCAATCGTTCCGCCCTTCTGGCAAACCATCAGCCTGATCATTGGCATATACCTGTCCGACAGCCAATGAACCACAAAGCTCTTACGGCTTCTCAGGCATTCGATGATCTCATTATCAGTGTACTCTTTCACAGCAATTGATAATTTCTGCGGATTCTTTCTTTAATAATTCAAATATAATCATTTTTTCAATTTACAACTTTTTATTAAAAACAACCGGTCAGGTAACAATTTGATACCTATTCCTATTAAACTATGTTTTAATCCTTACTATACAAAAATGATATTGTAAGGAGCTGATAATGTGTGCTTTGCTGATTCTTCAGAATGGGATTGACAGAGTAGTTCTCTATTTTATTGATACATGAAAGAAAAGAAGATAAATATAAATCCGATAAATATGAGACCTGAAACTTCTCCCGACTATCTTAATAATCGCTTTGCCAAAGAGGTGGAAGAACAATTTAACATTTCAGGAGACATCTTTTGCCAGGCCATTGAGAATGCTGATGGTGTTCCGTATCAGCTCATCTTCGGTACTGGTATAGGAGAGGGATATTTTCTGAACGTAGGATACGGGATAAAACAGCTTTTTGGTCTAACGCCCGGAGAGTTCACCGAGAAGCTTTTTCAGCAGATGATTGAAGTGATTATTCCTCTCAATGAAGATATTCCACACGACCCGGTTGAGTCGCGTGAAAAAATTATCAGCGGGGAAATTCAGAAATACAAAGCAGAGATTTTAGTTACGACTCCCGGCGGTGAGAAAAAATGGATCAGGGACAGTTCGATACCTGTGATTGATGATAAGACAGGTAAAGCAACGGGTTTACTAGGGATATTCTTCGATATCAGTGAACATAAACAGACCCTCCTGCAGCTTGAAAAAGCCATGGAGAGAGCAACCGAGAGCGATCGTTTAAAAACGTCATTCCTGAACAATCTGTCTCATGAGATAAGGACACCTTTGAATGCCATCGTCGGATTCTCGACATTGCTGGGCGAACCAGGACAGGTTCCGGGGAGCCGAATGGAATTTATGGATATAATAACCCATAGTTCTGACCATCTGCTGGAGATAGTGGATGACGTTGTAGAGATCTCCAAAATTGAAGCAAAGATCGTAAGGCTCATAAAAAAGGAAGTAAATCTCAACCAGATGCTCCAAAGAGTTTACGATAGATTCAAACCTGCAGCAGATGAAAAAAATATTCTTTTCAGATATGATGCCCCTATGAAAGAAAAAGAGATCATCATCACAACTGACGGTTATAAGCTGTTCCAGTCGCTTACAAACCTGTTGAGCAATGCCATTAAGTTCACCTTTGAGGGGAAAGTTGAATTCGGATATAGCATAAAGGAAGATAAGATTGAATTTTATGTTTCCGATACGGGGATCGGTATCGGGATGGAACATCAGCCAAATATCTTAAAACCGTTCTACCAGGCAGAGAGCAGCAGTACAAAGCGGTATGAGGGTACAGGCCTGGGATTATCCATTGCGAAGGCATACATCGAGTTACTTGGTGGGAAAATATGGTTTAACTCAGAGCCCGGCGAAGGGTCGGTGTTCTGTTTTAATATACCTGATACAAGGCAGATGAATGGTTAGATCAGGGTAAAAGCATAATATTTCTTTTTCGATTATGGTAAAATCCTTTCTTTTAAATAAATTTATTAATTTTAAAGTTTGGTGATGGAGTTCACCGTTAACCGCCACAAAAAGCTGATAACTCCTGCCTTGTATTCATATTAAAGGAGTTTTTCATCATCAATCAGAACGATATAATTCACTATAAATAAACTTTAATAGCTATGAAAATTATTAATGTATCTGCTCTGGAAATCCTCGATTCAAGAGGAAACCCAACAGTCGAAGCAAATGTAACATTGGAAGACGGAACAAAAGCAAGGGCAATGGTGCCCAGCGGCGCATCCACAGGTGAACGGGAAGCCTGCGAATTGAGAGACGGCGACAAAAAAAGGTACGGCGGGAAAGGTGTATTGAAGGCTGTTGAAAATGTAAATAAGATCATTGCCAAAGAAGTTGAAGGCAAAAACTTCATAAGTCAGCGTGAACTTGACTATATGATGATCGAATTGGACGGAACAAATAATAAATCAAAACTCGGAGCAAATGCGATTCTTTCAGTCTCTATGGCATACGCACGTGCAGAAGCTGAGAGTGCAGGAATCCCTTTGTACCAATATTTAGGAGGGGCAAATGCCCATCTTTTACCGGTTCCTTGCCTGAATATTATAAATGGTGGAAAACATGCTGACAACAACGTTGATTTTCAGGAATTTATGATTGCTCCTCATGGTGCCCAGTCATTTACGGAAGCTATCAGAATGGGAGTAGAGGTGTTCCATAGCCTTAAATCTATATTAAAAGGCAAAGGGTACAGTACCGGAGTCGGTGATGAAGGAGGTTTTGCTCCGGATTTAAAATCAAATGATGAGGCTGTTGAAGTAATTCTCGAAGCGATCAATAAAGCAGGATACAAACCAGGTACTGAAGTAAGTATATGCCTTGACCCTGCAGCAAGCGAGCTATGGGAGAACGGAAAATATAAACTCTTCAAAAGTACCGGTAAATTCCTGACGAGTGATGAAATGGTTAAACTCTGGGAGAGTTGGATAAATCAATATCCTATTGTACTTCTTGAAGATGGATTGGCAGAAAATGACTGGGCCGGATGGCAAAACCTTACTAAGACCATTGGTAATAAAATAGAAATCGTCGGAGATGACATTTTCTGTACTAACAAAGCTATTCTTGCTGAAGGAATTTCGAAAGGAGTTGCAAATTCAGTGCTTATTAAGCTTAATCAGATCGGGACAGTCACAGAAACCCTCGAGACAATTGAATTAGCCTACAAGAATAAATATAACGCATTTGTATCTCATCGTAGCGGAGAAACACCAGACAGCTTTATTGCGGACCTGACAGTAGCCGTAAATGCCGGACATTTGAAAACAGGCAGTGGCTGCCGGGGTGAAAGGATTGAAAAGTTCAATCAACTTATGCGTATTGAGCACGAATTAGGTAAATATTCCAGATTTGCCGGGAAGAAAGCATTCAAAAACGCATAGTTGACTTTAAAAGGAGCTTTCATATTGGCTATTTCCTGAGTGCATTGTACATTATTACCGCAGGGTGCAATGCAACGCGTCCTGTTCCATCCTTAATATGATGCCTGCAGCTTGTCCCTGGGGCAGATATTATTGTATTACTGTCAGAATTCCTTACCTCGGGGAATAAAACCATTTCACCAACCTGATTGGATAATTCAAAATGCTCCTTTTCATATCCGAACGATCCTGCCATGCCACAGCATCCCGATGGAATCTCTTTTACAGAATAATTTGCAGGTATCGAAAGCATTTCAATAGTACTTGCTGAAGATGCAACAGCTTTCTGCTGGCAATGGGCATGCAACAGAATATTTGCCCTGATATCAACAAATGAACTTCGTTCTATTCTTCCCGATCTGAACTCTTTAGCAATGAATTCATCGACCATAAAACTGTTGATAGCAATCTTTTCAGCTGCTTCCTTCAGATCATCTCCTGCTAACTCGGGGTATTCATCCCTGAATCCAAGAATAGCAGAAGGTTCAATTCCGACCAGAGGTAACTCATTGCTGATAATACCCGAAAGTGCCTGAATATTTTTTCTGATTGTTTTCTTTGCTGTTCTTACAAGACCTTTTGACAGGAATGTCCTGGCGCTTACTTTGTGACCTGCTGTGACAACTTTATAATTAAGTGATGTAAGTAACATGATAGTGGTTATACCTATCTCAGTATCGTTAAAATCGCTGAATTCGTCAATAAAAAGACATATTGTACCAATTGGGAACTCAGGATTGATCTTTGAGAGGTTTTTACAGGTCCATCTTCTGAGAGTCGTCTTATATATTAACGGTATAGATCTTTTTGAAGCAAACCCTGTAACTTTTTTTACAATTCCGGAGGTGAACTTGTTCTTAAGAAAGAAGTTAAATACGGAAGGAGCAAAGGAACCGATCCGGTTAATTACCGATATATAGGCAATCAGTCTTGTCCTCAACGGTATTCCATGCCTGTCGTACCAGTGCTGAAGGAATTCCGATTTGATCTTGGCGATATCGACGCTTGATGGGCATTCCGACTTGCATCCCTTGCATCCGAGGCAGAGATCGAGTATTTCATAGATCTCCTTATGGTTCCATGGGTCACCTCCTTTGCTGAGAAATTCACGTACGACATTGGCTCTGGCACGGGTGCTTTTATATTCATCGCCGGTTGCCATAAAACTGGGACACATAGTTCCTCCTATTATTGCTGACTTCCGGCAGTCGGCAGTTCCGTTGCATCTTTCAGCTGCTCTTATTATTCCGTCGCTGGAAGAAAAATCATATATAGTCTTTATGTCACGGGTTGGTGCGCCTGGGACGTATCTCAGATTAGTATCCATTGGCGGAGTGCCGGTGATCTTACCCGGGTTTAAAATACGATTTGGATCCCAGCATTCCTTTATCTGCTTCAGCAGGTTATAGTTGTGTTCTCCCAGTACCAGCGGGATAAATTCACCTCGTAGTCTTCCGTCACCATGTTCCCCGCTTAGAGAGCCCCTGTATTTTTTAACAAGATGTGCAGTTTCCAGCCCGATTGTTCTAAAGAGCTTCACATCTTCAGTATCTTTCAGGTTGAGAATAGGTCTTATGTGAAGTTCACCTGAACCTATATGCGCGTGGAATACTGCGTCCTTACCATATTTGGCAAGCAATACTTCTATTTCATCCATATACTCCGGCAAAACCTCTACACTGATTGCCGTATCCTCAATAAGTGTAACCGGTTTAGGATCTCCTTTCATGTTGGCAAGAACTCCGAGTCCTGCTTTTCTAAGATCCCAAACCTTTGAAATATCTTTTCCTTTAACAATAGGATAGGAGTATCCGTAACCTGATGATTTTAATGTCTGAATCAGTTCTGCAGCGGCATTGTCAATTTCTTCCGGTTTTTCCCTGACAAATTCAACAATTAAGATTGCTGCAGGTTTTCCATCGAGAAAAAACCGGTTGTTTCTCTGACTTGCATTACCTTCTGTCAGCTCAAGGATCCGGTTATCCATCATTTCCACCGCTGAGGGCTTAAATTTTAAGGCAATCAGGTTAGCTTTGAATGCATCGTTCCTTTTCTTGAGATGAACACATACAAGTGCTTTATTAACAGGCGGCAATGGAATTACATTAAGTTTGATTTCAGTTGTGACTGCCAGTGTTCCCTCTGAGCCTGCAAGCAACTTGCTGAAATTGAATTTACTCTCCGATTTTTCATCAAAAATCTCGGAATCCAGAAGCTGGTCAATGGCATATCCGGTATTTCTTCTGTGCACCTTAGGATCAGGATAATCTTCCCTTATCTTATCCTGGTTAATCTTGTCCCCCAGTATCCTCTTTATATTCCGGTAAATATCCCCTTCAAGGTTATTCTGTAAGCATTTTGCCAGGAAATCATCATTATTCAACGGACCAAATACTGCTTCACTTCCATCGCTCAGAAGTGTCTTTATCTCTATCGTATGATCTCTTGTTGATCCGTAAACAATAGAATGTGAGCCACATGCATTATTGCCAACCATGCCGCCGATATTACAGCGGTTTGAAGTTGAAGTTTCGGGACCAAAAAACAAACCGTATTCTTTTAGTTTAAGATTCAGTTCATCAAGAACAACGCCCGGTTCCACACGTACCCACATTTCATCTTTGTTTATCTCGAGAATTTTATTCATGTATCTCGAGATATCTACAATAATTCCTGAACTGACTACCTGTCCTGCAAGTGAAGTTCCTCCTGCCCTGAGAGTTACATTTGATTTCTCATGAACAGCAAATTGCAGTATTTTCCTGATATCTGAAACGGTTTTTGGCCAGGCGACGGCTGCAGGTTCCTCTTTATATACGGATGCATCAGTGGAATAAATAGTTGTAGTGATCTTGTCGTGTTTAAGATCGCCTTCCAGA
>PLNF01000135.1 GCA_003141715.1 Bacteroidales bacterium
TGTTTATGTTTAAAAATTATTTCAAAACCGCATTCAGAAGTTTGATCCGAAACAGGAATTACACTATTATCAACATCGCCGGCCTGGCTGTTGGTATTGCCGTTTGTATTATGATCTTTATCATAATACAATTTCAAACAAGCTTCGACAATTTTCACTCAAAGAAAGATCGTAGCTATCGTGTGTTAACCGAATATCATCATGCAGATGCAGCAAATACTGGAAAAGATGTTCCTTTTCCTATGCCCGAAGGATTGAAAACAACTTTTGCCCAAATAGAACAAGTAGCTCCGATTTTTGCAAGCCAAGATGATCAGTTGCTGATACCTGATAATAATGGAACTACGGTAAAAACATTTAAAGAGCAGAGGGGTGTATTTTTCACGGAGCCTTCATTCTTTAAAATATTTGATTTCCCCCTGCTCGCAGGCTCGTATGCCTCATTAAAAGATCCCAACAATGTATTCCTTACAAAAGAGATTGCGGAAAAATATTTCGGTGACTGGAAAAAAGCAATGGGTAAAACCATTAAACTGGAAGCAGGCGGTTATATATTCGAACACGGCACTGAAATATTGAAAGTTTCAGGCATTCTTGCGACCATACCGGCAAATACAGACTTTCAGCTAAAACTTGTAGTGGCTTATGGAACAGGTTTTACAGGAAGTCTTATGGCAAAATCCACCGATTGGGAAGATAGAACGAATTCTGATTTCGGCTGCTATGTTTTGTTGCCGCCGAATATTTCTGTTGACAATTTTAATCAACAATTAAGAGCCTACTCACTAAAAATGGAATCTCCTGATAATAAGGATAGTCATATTATACAACCATTAAGTGCGGTTCATTACGATACACAAACGGGTGATTACAGCAACAAAACAATCAGCCGCCAACTGCTTAATGTTTTGTGGCTGATTGCAGCATTCATCCTGTTAATTGCCTGCGTCAACTTTATCAACCTTTCCACTACACAAGCTGTTAATCGTGCAAAAGAAGTTAGCATAAGAAAAGTTTTGGGAAGTAATAAATCTCAATTGCAAATCCAGTTCATCATCGAAACATTTTTGATAGTTATAAGTGCTGTAATACTTGCAAGTGTTATTACAATTCTTGCATTGCCTTATATAAATCAACTTTTAGAACTTTCGCTTTCATTCAACAAACTCAACAATCCTGCAATTATTTTATTTCTTTTAACTGTAACAATTGTTGTAACCGCCCTCGCCTGTTTTTATCCTTCTGTAGTTTTATCACGTTTCAGTCCTGTTAATGTTTTAAAGAGTAAACTAACAGCCAATACTGCAAAGGGAATTTCATTAAGAAGAGGCTTGGTAGTGTTTCAATTCATCATTGCACAGGTACTTATCATCGGAACTCTCATCATTGTAAAGCAAATGAATTATTTTATGGATCAACCGCTGGGCTTCGATAAAGATGCAATTATAAATGTTCCTTTCCGTGTAGATACTGTTTGGTTCAGAAAGGGGGATTATCTAAAGCAACAATTATTGTCAGTAAACGGCGTGCAGGCAGTAAGCTTCAGTTCCAATACTCCGGTTGAAGATGCTAATGATATGTGGAGCACATTCAAGTTTGACCATGCAATAAAAGATGCAGATTTTAAAGCTATTACCAAATTCGCCGACAACGAATATGTGCCGGCTTATAAATTACAACTGATAGCCGGAAGAAATTTGCAACCTTCTAATATGACAAGAGAATTTTTAGTGAATGAGTCGCTTATGAAAAGTTTGGGAATTAAAAACCCTGATGAAATATTGAATAAAGAAATAAGCATATGGGGTGATCGAATAAAATGTCCTGTTGTAGGCGTATTGAAAGATTTTAATGACAGGTCTTTTCGCCATTATCCTGCACCATTGCTTATTACCACAAATATAACCATGTATAGCCAGGCAGGAATAAAACTTGAAACGAAAAACATTTCTTCTACACTGCAATCTGTTAAAACAATATGGGAGCAAACATTACCAAACTTTGTTTATGAATACAAGTTTCTTGATGATAAAATTGCAAGTTTTTACAAACAGGAAAGCCAGTTAGCGCAGTTGTATGAAATTTTTGCAGCAATCGCCATATTCCTTAGCTGTCTTGGGCTATACGGTTTAGCCTTATTCATGGCAGTGCAGAGAACAAAAGAAGTTGGTATTCGTAAAGTNNACTGGCTGCAGAATTATGCTTATCGCATCATCATCAGTTGGTGGTTATTTGCTGCAGGCGGGTTTGTTGCTATAATTATTGCACTTGCAACGATAAGTTTCCAGGCAATTAAAGCTGCGTTTGCAAACCCGGTGAACAGCCTCCTCTCTCAATGAGCTTCGGCTGTCAATGAGAGTTTGAGAACGGAATAGTATTAGTACCCGATAGATACACTGAGGTATGAATAAAAGATCACTTTCAACAGTAAATAGTTCTGAATAGTTAAAATTTATAATGAAATTTGTTTGTTTAAGAAACTATGAGGAAAGTGACAAATGAAAAAATCACCAGGATTATACTCCACTTCCTGATTTGGGCTGTTATTCTGGGTTTGCCGATTTACGCCGCGAGAAGGTTTCAGATGGGAAGTAATTTCCTATTAACCTATTACACCATCACGGCAATAAGTGCCTTAATTTTTTACATAAATTACCTGTTCCTTATACCCGTGCTTTTCTTTCAGAAAAAAAGGTACAGGTATTATATTTCCGTACTGGCTTTTGTTTTCTTCTTTTATTTCATATCTGATTTTGCCAACGAACAGATTTCCAACATAATATCTAAAAATGGCAATTCAGATCAGATCATCAGGCAACCCGGTGAAGAACGGAGGCTGAGACTTCCACCACTTCAAATGAGAAGACCCAGGTTCATAATAGCTGTGCCTAATGCCCATTTCATTGGGTACATGTCATCTTCACTTTTTATGGTATTTCTTTCACTGGGTCTCAGGGTGCTTGAACGTCAGTCAAAAATTGAAAAAATGCAGGAAGGGATGGAAAAGGCAAAGCTTAATGCAGAGCTTGCACTCCTGAAAAACCAGATCAGACCGCATTTCTTTTTCAACACCCTGAATAATATCTATTCTTTGATAGGCAGAAATAATGAAGACTCAAAGAATGCGGTAATAAAGCTATCGAAAATGATGAGATATGTCCTCAATGAATCCGGAGAGGACAACAAGCTGCTAAGTGATGAGATTGAATTCATGAACAATTATATAGATTTAATGAAGCTGAGGATAGGCTCTAAAACCAGACTTTACGTTAACTTCCCGATTGAATATAAAGATCTGATGATCCCACATTTGCTTTTTATCTCATTAATTGAAAATGCGTTCAAATATGGGATTAGTGTACAGGAAGAGTCTTATGTAAATATTAGTCTAGAGTGTGGAGAAAATAACATTTTATTTAAATGTGAAAATGGTTTGCCGGAAAGTAATAATGGGCCCATCTTTGCATCTACCGGAATTGGCCTTGAGAATTTAAAAAAGCGCCTGAGTTTACTTTATCCAAACAGGCATGAACTGGAAATCAATAGAACCAAAAATAAATTTGAGGTAAACTTAATTATTCAGTTATAAAATGATAACTGTTATTGCAATAGATGATGAACCATTGGCCCTTCAGTTGATTGTAGATTATATTCAGAAAACACCAGATCTGATGTTAGTCGGACAATTCGAAAATCCTTTGGAAGCAGCACAATATATAAGCAAAAACACTATCGATATTGTTTTTACTGACATCCAGATGCCTGGTTTGAGTGGAATTCAATTCACGAGGTCAATGGTCAATGGCCCTGTCGTGATTTTTACCACAGCTTTTGATAAATACGCGATAGAAGGCTTTAAACTTGATATTGCTGATTATCTGCTTAAACCTTTCACATATGAGGAATTCCTTACTTCAGTTCACAAAGCTGAAAGGATGATAAGATCAATTACGAAACCAGCAGATGATGTTCTCTCGAACAATGAATTCCTGTTTCTGAAGTCTGACTATAAAATTAAACGTATTAATTTCCAGAACATTCTTTATATTGAGGGATTGAAAGAATATGTAAAAGTTTATACCATGCTTTCAGATAAGCCTATACTTTCACTTTCCTCACTAAAAATTCTGGAAATAAAGCTGCCAGCTGACAAATTTATGAGAGTTCATCGCTCTTTTATCGTGAATCTTGAGAAGATTGAAACAATTGATCGCAGTAGGATTGTTTTCGGTAAGAAATACATACCCATAGGAGATCAGTACAAGGACAAATTTCAGGAATTTCTAGATAAGAATTTTTTGTAAAGCGTGCCCTAAGTATAGCTAAATATAAAGCATTCAGGTTGGAATTAAGACACTACATCCAGGAGACTATTCCATGGATAATGCAGATATAAAACCACAGCTCAGCGCAGATCAGAGAGGAAAAAACATGTGTTTTGCAGCGAAGGGATGATTACAGGGACGGGCTGCAAAACTCTTGCTTGCGCGTTGGAAGTCCTGGTAAAATGAGAGCATGGCGCAATTTGCCTTACAGCTAACGGCCCGGCGGTTTAATGAGTTGCCGTCCGTGTCAGGGTTGGCATGCGTTTTTGCTAAGTCCCGATAAATGGACGATCGTTTGGTGTCATGATGAAATTGTGCAGATGGCGTGGTCCCGATAAGT
>PLNF01000121.1 GCA_003141715.1 Bacteroidales bacterium
CCTTTAAGTTTTTCACTTACTTTATCGGTTGGCAATCCCTTGAGTGATGTACCATCAACCTTTTTTAAAAGATCTCCGGGTTTTATCCCTGCTTTATCAGCGGGGAATCCCTTATATACTTCACTTATAACAACATAATCACCGGAATTTCTTACCAGAGATCCGATTCCCCCGTATTTCCCGGTGGTCATAATTGCAAATTCATCAGCCTCAGATTCGGGGAAGTAAACAGTATAGGGATCAAGTGTTTTAAGCATATTGTCTATACCTGCCTTAATCACTTTATCCGGATCGATCTCATCTACATAGAAAGTATTCAACTCCCTGAAGAGAGTAAAAAATATATCCAGATTTTTAGCAATTCTGAAATCCCTGGTTTCCTGAGTGACCAGGAAACCTGTACTTATTCCTGTAATAAGCAACAGGGAAAAAACAATTATTATCCTGCTGTAACGTATCTTTTTCATAACCAACATTGCTTAATTTAGAACGGCGAAATTAAGAAGAATATTCGGGAAGCGTTTTGATAAAGAAACAATTAAGACAATTTTAACACTATTTATCATCCTTCATAGTGAGAATTACCAGTTTGTTTATCACCTCTTTCATTCCTTTTTCAATTGTTACATAATCAGGAACAGAATTCCCTCTCAGTATAACAACGAAAACAATCTTAATGTTTTGTGATATAAGATGATCATAAAGCGTCTTTTTATTTTTCCGGTATGCTTCTCTCAGTCTTCTCTTGATCAGATTTCTGGTGACGGCCAGCCTGAATCCTCTTTTTGAAACACTGAAAGCAACCTGAGCCGGACCGGGGATGGAATTCTGACATTTGTCCCAGACAACTTTAAAAAGAGTATTGTAGAAAATGTTTCCGTTTTCAAACAGCGTTCCGGTGATTTTCCTGCTGCAAAGTCTTTCGGACTTATCGAACGTCTCCCTGATGGTATTCATAAATAACAACTTATCCTTAAAGCCTTACCGAACGAGTTTTAAGAGCTTTTAGGTAAGTCAGTAGGTGAAAACTATCTTAAATTTTTATTATATTCTTTAAGAAAATCATCAAGAGCCATCGTCATTGACGGTGCTTTGGGATTTGGGGCATTTATATCGAGCCTCAGTCCTTCGCTTTCAACAGCATAGGCCGTTGTTGGTCCGAATGCGGCAATTTTAATATCCCCCTGAATAAACCCCGGGAAATTTTCTTTAAGCGATTTTATTCCTGAAGGGCTATAAAAAACAAGGATATCATAATCGAACTCCGTTAAATTCGAAAAATCAGTACTGATTGTTTTGTAAAGAGTTCCGATTGTATACTTGATACTATTTTTATCCAGTGACTCAGGGATTTCCGCATTATGGGGTTCAGAAAGAGGAACAAAGAAGTTATCTTCTCTGTGCTTGATTATAACATCAATCAGATCCTGAAATTTGGCTTTCCCATGAAAAATTTTGCGTTTTCTGTAAACTATGTATTTCTGGAGATAAAATGCAACATTTTCTGTAATACAGAAATACTTCATTGTATCCGGCACAACTGTACGTAGCTCATTACATATCCTGAAGAAGTGATCAATCCCGGTTTTGCTCGTAAAGATGACCGCAGTAAAGTCAAGGATATTGATTTTTTGCTGACGGAAATCTTTTGATGAAACACCCTCAACCTGATTAAAAGGCTTAAAATCAACTTTCAGATTATATTTTCTTGCCAGTTCGAAATATGGAGATTTCGGATTCAGGGGTTCTGGCTGCGATACTAAAATCTTCTTTATTTTCAACTCTTTAAGGTTTAAGTTCAACTTTCAAAGTAACCCAAGCCAATTTAAACAAGACCTGTAAAATATTTTACTACTATCAAAACAGGCAGAATTTCCAGCGCACAAAGGTATAAAATCAAATAGAATATTGAAATATTCCTGTTTAGAAAAATTATCACTAACCTGATAACCCTTAAAAGATACATTAATCCCAGGACGATTATACCTGATATAATAAAATCCCTTACCGGCAGGATTCTGGTATATGACATCAGGATAATAATGACAAAAAGAAAAAGTGCTCCAAACCTGTAAGACTGGTAAATGCCAAGCAGGTATTTCATGAATACCTCCTGCTCTCCACTTGTGACGCCAGTTAGTATGCAGGTAATGTGCCTTAATGTAACAGCCGAACTGATTATTCCCAGAGCTATTAACCATATAGTTATTCCCTTGAACCCAGTAGGGATGAAGTCAAAATATGAAGCCGCAGTATAACCAAACAGCCCTATTATGAAAAATGAAACAAGATTCAGAATCGTTGACTGCCAATGAAATAGTCCCCCGGTGTCTCGGGAAACAGGATCACTTATTCCTCTGAATAAAAAAAATCTGACAAAACCGGCCGACATGGTACCGGATGTTTTTTTAACTAAAGAATATAAAAAAGCTGTAACAAGGATTAACAGGATCATCCAGTCAGCATGAAGGGGATGTGAAGGCAGATCATTGCCTGGCTTAAGATGTTTTATAAGCAATGTTTTTTCCTCCATCTGTCGCTGCCTGACTTTTTCAGTAAAGATGAACGGAAACTGCTTGTAAGATCCAAATCCAATTTTAATAATAAAATTATTAAAATCGTAAAATGTCGGGTCTGCAATACTGTTCCTGGTACAAACAGAAGTCGAATCAGTATAATCAATAAGTGTATTCTGGTGGACAGTTATGGATCTGTGTTTAACAGAATCTTTCGGCAGGATGGATATTACATGCGATACTGAATCATGGTTAGTCCTCGTAGAGTCTTGATTAGAAACAGTTTTATGCGGAACAGTATCTTGTTGTAAATCTGAACAGAGGATTATCATCATTTTGGCCGATTCAAAACACAAAAGTAATGATAATTACAAGAGATAAATCAAAAAATCCTGAAGACCAGTTTTCAAAAATGATTACTCGGGCAACCTGAAATTTCTGAAAGAATATTATTAGCTAATTTGCTTGCCCCGATTCTGAACAGAGAATTATTAAGCCACTCTTCCCCCAGGCAATATTTAACAATCTGATAATAACTATTTGCATCAGACGGAGTGACTATTCCTCCCGCTGCTTTAAAGCCGACCTTTATCCCTGTTTCTGAATAAAAATCTGAAATTGCCCGGCACATCACAAACGCAGCTTCCGGCGTAGCAGAAACAGTGGTTTTCCCGGTTGATGTCTTGATAAAGTCTGCTCCGGCATCCATTGCAATCATAGATGCCCTGAAGATATGTTTAAAATCACCTAAAAGTCCCGATTCGACAATAACCTTAAGTTGTTTACTTCCGATAGCTCCTTTGATTTCCCTGATCTCATCAGCAACCGATGCAAAATCATTTCCGAGAAAAGCACCAACCGGAATAACTATATCAATTTCATCAGCTCCGGCCTCTACAGCCATTTTACATTCGGTGACCTTAATGCTCCTGAATGTCTGCGAGGTGGGAAATGCGCCTGCGACTGCTGCAATTTTAACATTCCTGGCTGTCAGTTTCTCTTTTACAACAGCCACGAAATTTGGAAATACGCAGATAGCGGCAACATTTGGAATATTTGAAAAACGACCTGAAAAACTGTTTACCTTACCTGTAAAATGTATAATATGGCTTTTATTATCAGTAGTATTAAGGCTGGTAAGATCTATCAGGTTCAAAAGACTCATCAGTAGATGTTTATCAGGAACATCCGTAGCATAGGGGGATACTTTTTTTAGTCCCTTCTTAATTTCGGTTTCTGAAGGACATGAATTGATCAGTTTTTGATATAGTTTTGTCATATAATTAGTTTTTACATTTAATAAATTACATCGCTATGAAAAAAAAGAACGGGGTTAATATAATGCTTTTTGTTCTCATAATTATTTTAATTGGAATATTAAGTTGTTCAAAAAACCCCAAAAATCAAATGGAAGGTATTTTACTACAAACAGATCGGGATTTTTCAGCTATGTCAGTTAAAGAAGGGATGCACAAGGCATTCCTGTTTTACATAGCCGATGACGGGGTAATCCTTCGTAACAATTCCTATCCGGCCAAAAGCAAAAAGACGCTGGAAGAGCGATTTGCCGGGAAAGGTGATAGTGCATTTGTTCTTAGCTGGGAACCCTTGTTTGAAAAAGTGTCTGAGAGCGGAGACCTGGGATATACCTATGGTGTACACACCAATACCAACAAGTCTACCGGTGAGATTACAAAAGGGACATATGTCACGATATGGCAAAAGCAGACTGACGGGAGCTGGAAATTTGTTCTTGAT
This sequence comes from Bacteroidales bacterium, assembly GCA_003141715.1. Lineage (GTDB taxonomy): Bacteria > Bacteroidota > Bacteroidia > Bacteroidales > VadinHA17 > LD21. Next base: position 4,275 of record PLNF01000121.1, read on the forward strand.
ACAGGCAACCAGGGTTTATCGGAGAGGTCAGAATAAAAAACTTATTTACTCATATACCGAAGCGTAAGGGGGAGGTGGAGGATTTTCCGGGACTTTTATTCCCCATTTTATCATGTCTGGCAAGAGAGGCAAAAATTCCAAGTACGGATAATATCGAAAAGATTACAAAGCCGGTTCTCATCGCAGAAATCAGTCCGGGGTAAGTTGAAGGATTAATCGTTTGCTTACCAATATATAATGAGATGAGCATCATTGCAATACCCATACTCATCATCTGACCGACCATCCTCATGGTCCCGACAACTCCAGACGCAACTCCTAAATGACGTTTTTCAACAGAACTCATAATTGCATTTGAGTTTGGAGACGAAAAAAGACCAAACCCGATCCCCATGAGTAAGAGCAATAATACAATAAAATAATCTGGAGTAGCCTCCGTGATAAAGCAGAATAATATCAGTCCCAATGCGGTAATTCCCATACCGATCGAAGCTATGGCACCAGGATTTCTTTTGTCAGATAATTTCCCTGCAACAGGCGACAGAAGCGTCATAGCGATTGGCTGAGATATCATTATCAGACCGGCAGTTCTGGCATCAAGTCCTTTAAGATATTGCAGGTAAAGACTTATAAAAAAGCCAATTGCACTGGTTGCAGAATAATTAATTAATGCGGCCATACCTGAGAAAGCAAAGACTCTGTTTCTCATTATAAGCCGTATATCAAAGACCGGATTGCTGACTTTATTCTCAAAAATCAGGAAGACAGCAGCCATAAGAACAGCTATAACAATGCATATCCATCCCAGTGAAGAAGGAAGTTTTGAAAACCCCCACATGAAAGAGGCAAGAGCAATTCCGTAAACTAACGATCCACGACAGTCAAATTTTTCACCTACGGCTTCTGCCCATTCAGTTTTAATTTTCCTTTGAATCAGAATCAGCGAAATAATACCAAAAGGAACAAGAAACGCAAAAATACTTCTCCATCCGAGATAATGAGTCAGCAGGCCCCCAATTACAGGTCCAAGAGATAATCCAAGATATGTTGCTGTAATATTTATACCTATCGCTCTTCCCCGCTCTCCCGGCTGAAAAACAGATGTTAGAATTGCCATGCTTGTTCCAAAGATCATTGCGCTGGAAAACCCCTGGAATATCCGGAGAATTATCAGTGAGATGATGCTGTGGGAGAATAGAATCAGAAAAGTTGATATGGTAAACAGCAAAATCCCGAGAGTAAAGATCTTTTTTCTGCCGATTATATCGCCAAGCCGCCCAAACGGCATAAGAAAAATCGCTGACGTTAAAATAAAACTGCTGATTACCCAGCCCAGACTAATTGCATTAGCATGCAGTTCTTTACCTATTGAAGGCAGGGCAAGGTTTAGTGCAGATGTGAGAAAAGGAACCAGGAAAGCTGCAAAAGTCGAAACTAGAAGTACGGCTTTTTTGAAGCTCTTTTCTTCGGATATACCAGCATCCATAGTTATAGTTTATTACCAATCAAATAATCTTTCTTCATTTCAACCTTCCATTATTCCATTATTCCAGATTATTCCTTCTCTTTAGTGTCAATAATTATTGTAACGGGTCCATCATTAACAGACTCTACCTGCATCATTGCACCAAATTCCCCGGTACTGACCTCTTTTCCCATAAGTTGGGAGAGCCTTATCACAAACCTGTTATACAACGGAATTGCAACATCCGGATGGGCGGCACGCATATATGACGGTCTGTTTCCTTTTTTTGTTTTTGCGTGAAGTGTGAACTGGCTTATTGCAAGGATATCTCCTCCTACATCCAGAACGGAAAGATTCATTACTTCATTGCTGTCGGTAAAAATGCGTAGCTGAACTATTTTACCACTGAGCCAGTCAATATCATTATCATCATCGGAGTCTTCAATTCCGACCAGAATAAGTAAACCAACTCCAATTTCAGATTTAATCTTATAATTGATTGTAACCGATGCCCTGCTTACCCTCTGAATTACGGCTCTCATTGAATACATAATTATAGCGTTCAAATATATACAATCAGTTTCAAAATATTTTGAGTGATGATTTATATTATATTTGCGAACTTATGACTGTACCATGGACTATTTTACAATTCTGGTTATCGCCCTTGGTTTATCATTCGACACATTTGCCGTTTCACTATCGTATGGCGTTATCCGGAACGGTATTCTTTTCAGACAGGCTTCATGGGTTGCAATTGTACTGGCTGGATTCCAGGGTGGTCTGACTATTGCCGGGTATTTCCTGGGTTCAATGATTTCGAATGCTTTAAAGGCAACAAATCACTGGATAGCGTTAGGCTTGCTTTCTTTTCTCGGGATAAAAATGATTGTTGAGGGTCTTAAGAAAACCAAAGATGAGGAGACGAAAGATTACAGCAGTACAATTGTCCTCCTGACTATTGCCCTTGCAACCAGCATCGATGCGTTTGCGGTTGGAATAAGTTTTGCTTTTCTTGATGTGAAGATATGGGAGGCAGGTATTCTTATCGGGATTGTTACTTTCCTTGCTTCAATGACAGCAATCCGGATTGGTAAATCTGCCGGTGTGAGACTCGGGAACAAAGTCGAAATAATCGGGGGTCTGCTATTAATTGCAATAGGATTAAAGATCTTTCTGGAGCACATGATGGCCTAGTTACCCCCTCGCCCTTCGGGCACTCCCCCCAAAGGGGGAGAAATTCACTGAGTTTAATTGGAATTCTACTTAAAGGACGAGGATTCAAAATGGTACCATTCGTCTCATTCTCTTTTCAAACACAGCCATTTCGTTGAAACCTATATATCTCAATAATTCATACGCTTCATCGAAATATTGTCCGACACGCGATGGCATGTGAGCATCTGAATTAACGCAAACCGATACATTTTCTTCCCTGAATATATGAAGATACCGTCGATCAGGATAAAAGTCAGCCAGAGGCCGGTTTCTGCCGTTGGTATTCACCTCAAAGGCAACATCATGGTTTTTCATTGTTTTAGCGAGCTTCCTGTACAGAGGTTCCATGTCAGCAGAAGGCTTATATCCATATATTCTTATCAGATCGCAGTGGCCTATTATATCAAAAAGGTCTGAAGCCACAGCAGCAATTACAGAATCAAAGTATGATTCAAATAACCTGTCTATGTTCTTTCCTTCATAAAACTCAGGACCGACATCTACGGTTTTCTCACCAAGATAATGAACTGAACCGATAATATAATCAAGGGGCAGAGGATGAAGGAAAGCGTATATTTCTTCTTCTTTCCCCGCAAAGAAATCAACTTCAAGACCAATTTTAATTTTAATGCTTTGTATAGTATTCTGCAGGTTTTCGAGGTGGGTGATATAAGGAGAAATGTTCACAGGATTCATATTCCAGTCTTCAAGATCTTTGAATAATGTAAGATGTTCGGAAAACCCGATCTCACTCAGTCCGGCAGCTATTGCCGAAGTTATATAGTCCTCCGGGACTGACCTTCCGTCGCTGTAACTGGAATGCATATGATAATCAGTTTTGTAGATCATTGCTTGTGAAAATGAAGAGTTGTATTTTATACTTTCAAATTAGGTCTAAATTTGGCAATAAAACAAATTGAAAATTGATAATGTGATCAGGAAATTGGTAAATTTGTGAAAAACAGAAAAGCGTGAACGAAAAGAAAAAGCCCTGCTCCTGTGCGAGTTGTGATTTCCGGGATGTTGTATTCTCTTACCTTGATGATGCGTCAGTTGAAGACTTATGCGATCACAAAGAGGAACAGTTTTTTCGAAAAGGGGAGATAATAAATCATGAAGGAGAAAAAATCAGCAACTTTAAATATCTTAAAAGCGGACTGGTTAAACTTTACAGGAGAACTCCTTCCGGTGATGAGCAGGTAATAACTATTACCAGACCATTTGAATTCGTCAGTAACATGAGTATTTTTTCGGAGGAAAAGTACCAGTATTCTGTTTCTGCACTTGAAGATTCAGTTGTTTGTATGGTAAAGCTGGAATTTATAAAGCAGTTGTTTTTAAAAAATGGCGGATTTGCAATGGGCCTTCTTACCAAGATCTCCAGGATAAATGATAAAATTATTTCTCAGACCCTCGATATAAGGCAAAAAAATCTTATTGGCAGAGTGGCTTTTGTTTTACTCTATTTTACAAATGAAATTTATAAGTCAAGGGTCTTCGACCTGCCCGTTTCACGCAAAGAAATAGCAGACTATATTGGTATGAGCACTGCAAATGTCATCAGGACATTGTCAAATTTCAAGAAAGAAGGAATAATCAGAGTCTTTGGAAAGACTATCGAAGTGGTTGATGTCGCAAAACTTGAAATTATTTCTAAGCACGGTTGACGATTGTGGAATTTTATTCCCGGCTCCCTATAAGAATCACATCAGACATCTCTTCAAGAACAACCCTTAAGAGAAAACCCGGCATAGGGCAAAATAACTGTTTTTGCAATAATATTAAAAAGCTTTACTTTAGAGGTCTTAAATTTACCAATAATGGAATCAAATAAAAAGCAAAAGATCATGGCAACTCAGAAATCAACTAAAGGGATAATTGCTATTCTGACGGGAGGGGGCGATGTCCCGGGACTTAATCCGGCCATCCGCGCCGTGACAATCCGTGCAAACCGTGAAGGATACAAAGTAATAGGACTTCGAAGGGGGTGGGCCGGCATCTCAGAATTAATTAGAGATGCAAAAGCGGACAATAGCAACAATTTTCAGATTCTTACAGATGACATAGTTAATAAGGCAGGCCGTACTGGCGGGACTTTTTTACATACCTCAAGAACAAGGCCGAGCCATATGTCAAAAGAAAGTGTGCCTGAGCATCTACAGGGCACTTATAATGCTGAATATAATGACCTTACGCCGGAGATTATCAAGAATCTTGAATGGCTCGGCATTGATTACCTTATTCCAATTGGTGGCGATGATACATTGAGTTATGGTGTTCATCTTTACAAAAAAGGGGTAAATGTCATTGCTATTCCAAAAACGATGGACAATGATGTTCCCGGAACCGATTACTGTATTGGATTCAGCACCTGCATTTCACGAACCATACAAATGACAAACAGTTTAAGAACATCGGCCGGTTCACATGAAAGACTTCTGGTTCTTGAAGTATTCGGAAGATACGCCGGTTTTACAGCGATGCTGCCTACTCTGGCAGGTGCTGCCAACAGATGTGTAATACCTGAATATGAGTTTGAGATAGATCAGCTTGCAAAACTTCTTGTTGAAGACAGAAATCAAAATCCAAGTAAATATTCAATAGTTCTGGTATCGGAAGGAGCAATGTTTAAAGGAGGNNGATATGGTATCAGCAAAACTTAAAGAGCTTTCAGCAAAACATAATCACGGAAAAACAATTAATGTGATTTATCAGAAACTTGGCTATATGGTACGCGGAGGGGATCCTGATGCTCTCGATTCCATTGTTCCGATGGCATATGGAAATCTCGCTCTGGATCTTGTTCTTAAAGGGGTACATGGAAGGATTGTGGTCCTGAAGAACGGAAGATACGATAATCTGCCTATTGACGTGGTAACCTCATCTAAAAAAATAGTGAGACTTGCAGATTATAATACTGATAGATTAAGACCTTACTATCATAGTTTTGAGATGAAACCATTCCTGCTGATGGCTTCAGACAATTAACGGATTTTCAAATTGTGATCAGAATAATGTAGAGACGTCCAATCTGGGCGTCTCTACTTGTATAATTATTTTCCTTACTTTTGTCCAAAATTATTGTCGATTGGAAAAGGGAGTTGTATTAAAATCTACGGGCAGCCGGTACAGGGTTCTCTATGGTGAAGGAAAAATAATTAATTGTTCCATTAAAGGAAAGCTCAGGATTAAAGAATTCCGTACTACAAATCCGATTGCTGTTGGTGATAATATCTTATTCGAAATAGACAGGAAGACCAATTCGGGAATTATAACAGAGGTACTGGACCGAAGGAATTGGATCTTAAGAAAAGCTTCAAATCTCTCAAAACATTCCCAGATACTCGCCGCGAATATTGATCAGGTATTTCTCATGATCACTATTATTCTTCCTGAGACACCTGTAGAATTCATTGACAGGTTTCTTATCTCAGCTGAAGCTTACCGGGTTCCTGCAAAAATAATAATAAATAAAACTGATCTTTACGGCGAGGACGAGCTAGCTAAAATGGAATACCTTGAGTCAATATATAATAAGATAGGCTATGAATGCATCAGGCTCTCCCTGAAAGAGCTGACAAATCTTGAAGTTCTCAGAGATTTAATGAAGGGAAAAACCAGCCTGATTTCGGGTAATTCCGGCGTCGGGAAAACAACACTTTTAAATGCTTTTAATCCGCTTCTTAATCTTAAAACCGCCGAAATTTCAGATTATCATAAACAAGGAAAACATATCACTACCTTTCCTGAAATGCATCAGTTGCCATTTGGCGCATTTGTAATTGATACTCCCGGAATCAAAGGTTTTGGTGTTGTTGATATGGAACGGAATGAGATTTATCATTTTTTTCGTGAGATATTCGGAAAATCAAAAGAGTGCAGGTTTAATAATTGTCTGCATCTTGATGAACCGGGATGTGCAGTGAGGAGTGCAGTGGAGAAGGGGGAAATCGCTTTTCTCCGGTACAAAAGCTATCTGAATATCATGGATGGAGATAATGGCAAGTACAGGTGAATGAAATTATTGCATTTATAAATTATCTTTATGTACTTTAAGAGATAAACACATTATCCAGATGAGAAGGATTCTTATTCTTGTTTATTCAGCATTTCTGATAATATTGCTTACTAACTATTTTTATTATAAGAATCTGTATAATAAGCAGATAGATTATATTGTTAAATTGCTTGACCGGCAAGTGCAGACTGTCGGACTTTCGGTTGACAGTATTAACTATTGGTTTTCAAGCGATTTAAACCAGATCAGTTTTAAGGAGGATCTTAGCTCATTTTTTACCAATCCGGATAATCAGCTAATGGCAAAGGAAAGAATGAAACTGTTCTTTTCGAAGTATAATGATATTGTAACAGGAATAAAATTTTACGACAATAATAAGAATGAATTCACTTTAAAAAAAGATAATGACAATGGTGAATGGCTTGAACAACCTTTTATTCTTCATGCTCAGGCTAAAATTTATTTTATGGAAAAACTGGTCAGGGAAAACCAGAAGTTTAATTATTATTTACCTGTATTAAAAAATAATGAAACAATCGGCAATATTGTCGTCACAGTTGACTACCAGAAATACTTCAAAGCTATTTTTTCGGAATTTAACCTTAAGGATTATCAATGGCAATGGGTCGTAAGTGATTCCGGAGAAATAGTTTACGACAATAATCCGAACAAACTTGAGTACTCGCAACTGAATAAAATTACCAAAAACCTAGCCGGAGGATCAGTTGCTAATATTATTCATAACGCCACTATCAATGATAAGAAGGTGGAAATTATTTCATCTTATTTTTCCACACAACTTCTTCAAAGAGAGATGGGACTTGTCTTTTCTGCTCCGACTACTTTTTTTCAGAAATACTTAATCTGGAACTCTCTTTTCATCGTAATACTGACATTAGTGCTGATTCAGGCCATTATTTATATTTTCTGGCGTTATCTTAAGTTCCAAAAAGCTGAAATGGAAGGGTTAAAAACCTCCGAAAAGATGCTTTTTAAACTGATTGAAGAGATGCCGGTGGGAGTGATTGTTCATAATAAAAACAGGGAAATACTTAAAGCGAATAAAGTTGCTGCCGGTCAATATTCTTATTTGAGCGAAACAGAGATGAAGGGTAAGATCTTCCCTGAATCTTCTTTGACGGGTGATAATGATTATTATTCAAAAAACCTTGGTGGATCTTTCAATCCCGAACAGTTTGTAATTATTAAAAAAGAAATTGGTGAGATTGTTCTTTACAGAAACAGCATTCAGGTGATGTTCCTGGGAGAAGAAGCAACTATGGAGATACTGATTGATGTAACGATGCTTGAATCTGCAAGAAAACAGGAAGCAAAGGCCAATGAAGCTAAATCAGAGTTTCTTGCAAGAATGAGTTATGAGATCAGGACCCCGCTGAATGGGATTATAGGAATGACGGATGTGCTTAAAAAATATCATCTTACTCCGGAGGTAAAAGATATAGTAAACCTTCTGCACCGTTCAACAGAAGTACTCCTGAGCATAATAAATGACATCCTTGATTTCTCAAGAATTGAATCGGGGAAAATGATACTTGATGAGGTCCCGTTTAATTTAAGGGAGGAGATTAATTATTGCACGGATCTGGCAAAGACAAATATAGCGGCAAATGACCTGAATTTAATATGCACGGTTGACGATAATGTTCCGGAAAGCATCATAGGCGATCCTTTCAGACTGAGACAAGTCCTGACAAACCTGATAAACCACTCTGTGAGGAATACTGAAAAAGGTGAAATACGTCTTAAATGCATGCTTAAAAACAACAAAAACGGGATAATAACTCTTGGATTTGAATTGCTCGATACCGGCAGAAGTTTTGACAAAGTAAGCCTTAAAAAAATCTTTGGCGATTTTGTAAATATTGAATCGAAAAAAGTAAGAACAAATGATGATTCGGAGTTCGGAACTATTTTGTCAAAACAGCTTGTTGATCTGATGGGAGGAGAATTGTCTGCTGTCAGCCCGTCAGGGATTTCAGGAAATCTGGGAATTAAAGTTTCATTTACAATACTTACCTACTCAAACGACAGACAGATAAAAGAACTTTCACTTGAGAAGATAAAAACATTTGATAGCATCAGAACACTGGTAATAACGGGAAATCAGAACCGCGACGAAGAAATTTTAGGTGCATTGCACAGGTTGGGTCTTACCGTAACAATAACAACTTTCCAGCGATCGACAGTCAACCAGATAAGGGCAAATATGAATTATCCTGAAGAAAAATATAACCTTGTTATAATATTTGACGATGAGGAATTTAATGGATTTGATGCCGCGAGGATGATTTGGGAAAACAAGCTTTCAATCAACTTCATTATGTTAATGATTAGCTCAAATGATAAAAAGGGGAATTACCTAAATTGCATAACACTTGGGATAGATCATTATCTTATTAAACCATTTGATGTTAGTGAGTTACTGAGTACAATAAAAAATAGTTTTCCTTTTCTGGAGGATCAGTCTTCTTCAGTTGAAATTGGCAGTGTAAGAACCGATATTAAAATATTGATAATTGAGGATAATAAGATGAATCAGAATGTTATAGGGACAATGCTTAAAAGTCTGGGCTATTCCTTCGAACTTTCTGATGATGGCTATGCCGGTTATCTGCTGGCAAAAGCCCAAAAATTTGATCTTATTTTTATGGATCTTATCATGCCTGAAATGGACGGTTTCGAATCTGCACAACGGATTGTTAAATTTGACAAATCGGTTTTAATTGTTGCGTTTACTGCAGATAATATGCCAGAGACAAGAAGGAAAGCCGAACTCTCCGGAATTAAAGACTTTATTTCTAAACCTGTCAGAATTGATGAACTCAAAAGGCTTTTTGCCAGATATTTCAAGAAAGAATGAGTATCGGGTTTCAATAATAACACAAGTGTTACTTTTTTATTTTTACCCCCTTCCCAACCTTCCCCCACGGAGGGGCCAGCATGATCGATGGCCAACGCGACAGTCTGGCGCCTTCGCTAAAATTGCCTGCCAGGCAATTTTTAAACGCCCGGCCCTCCCTTTGGGGGAAACGGGAAAGGGGGTCAAATCATGACATTTCAAAAAATTAATGTAATCAGGTTTCTGGAGCTTTCAGAGATAACTCAAATTGCAGATGTCAGATCTCCTTCTGAATTTAACTTTGGCCATATACCCGGAGCAGTTAATATTCCGCTTTTTGATGATAAAGAGAGAGAAGCTGTCGGGACAAAATTTAAAAAAAAAGGGCGGTTGGCTGCAATTATTGATGGGCTTAAATATACTGGTCCTGGTCTCGTATCAAAACTGGAACTGGGTCTCAAGATCGCCAAAAACGGGAAACTTCTTGTTCATTGCTGGAGGGGGGGTATGAGATCGGAAGCAATGGCCTGGCTCTTTTCATTGGGTGATCTTGAGGTTAATGTTTTAGATGGAGGATATAAGTCTTATCGTCGTCATGTTTTAGAAAGTCTTTCTGAGAAAAGAAAAATGATTGTTCTTGGAGGAATGACAGGAAGCAGTAAAACTCATGTTCTCAGATATCTTAAGTCGTCAGGGCAACAGGTCCTTGATCTTGAGCGACTTGCAAACCACAAGGGTTCTGCTTTCGGAGCTCTTGGACAGCCACCTCAGCCAACAACTGAACAATTTGGGAACATGCTTTTTAATGACTGGAAGAAGTTAAACAGAAACCTTCCTTTTTGGGTTGAAGATGAAAGCCGGAATATTGGTTCAGTATTCATGCCAGACACTTTTTATCTTAATATGCAGGAATCACCTTCCATTGTTCTGGAAATGGATGTCAATACCAGGCTCCCTCGGCTTATGGAAGAGTATTCAGCTTATTCTCCTGAATCTCTTAAAGTATCTGTTTTAAAGATAAGTAAGCGACTGGGTGGTGATAAAACAAGAGACGCAATCAATGCAGTTGAGACAGGAGATTTTGCAAAGGCAATCGAAATAGTTCTTTATTATTACGACAAAGCATATCTTTTTGGATTGAAGAAAAAAAACAGTAAAAACATTATTTATATCAAAGTAGATTCCGATGATATTGAATCTAACGCTTTAAAGATACTTGAAGCTGCAGGTAAAATAAAATGGTAATTGCCCTCTCTTATTGATTTTGAACTTCTGATGCATCGACCCACTTATAAACCTTGTCGGATCGTCGGAGATAGTCGGGTGTTTTTATTGAACACAATTCCCCTTTTAAAGCCATTTCTGCCACCTTCAGATCAACCCGTATTTCATCTACCGTACAATCAACAACTCCGGTAGTCGGACCCGTAATAAGAATTGTATCCCCTTTATTAAGGTTGCCGTTTTCGAGCTTGATTTCGGCAACATGAAGTTTTGTAAAATAATTTGTGATCTTACCTATATAAACCTTTCTTTTTGTTGCACTTGATCCATAATTTGTGTTCCATTCTCCCATCGTTTGGCCAAGGTAATAACCATCCCAGAATCCTCTGTTAAAAACTGTCGAAAGCCTGCTCCTCCAGGCATCAGTTTTCTCTTTATTAAATGTACCATCTTCAATAGAGTTTAAAGCTTCGTTATAGCATGAGGATACTTCCCTCACATATTCTGCTGACCGGGCCCTTCCTTCAATCTTCAGAACTCTCACACCTGCATCAATCATTTTATCGAGGAATCCGATTGTGCAAAGATCTTTGGGTGACATAATATATTCATTATCAATCTCCAGTTCATAACCAGATTCCATATTGGTGGCTAAATATGATTTACGGCAGGTCTGGTAGCATTCGCCCCTGTTTGCGGATTTATTATTTTCATGAAGGCTTAAGTAGCATTTGCCGGAGATAGCCATGCACAGTGCACCGTGAACAAACATTTCAATTTTAATCAGATCTCCTTTTGGTCCTGTGATATTCAGTTCTCTGATACTCTTGAAAACATGTGCTACCTGATCAAGATTCAATTCGCGAGCTAAAACCACCACATCGGCCCATTTAGCATAAAACTTCAATGCCTCAATATTGGTGATATTCAGTTGTGTTGAAAGATGAATCTCAATTCCGGCAGCGGAGGCATAATTGATAACAGAGAGGTCCGACGCTATAACTGCTGTGATGCCGTTTTCAACTGCTGCATCTATAATCCTGTGCATCTGTTCGATTTCATGGTCATATACAACCACGTTTACTGTCAGATAGCTTTTAATCCGGTTTTTTTTGCAGATCGAGACAATATTCCTGAGGTCCTCTATTGTGAAGTTATTTGATGAGGCAGCCCTCATATTGAGTTGTTCGACTCCGAAATAAACAGAGTCGGCACCCCCCTGGATCGCTGCCATAAGCGACTCGTAGGATCCGGCTGGGGCCATAATCTCAATATCATTTCTCTTCATAATGGGTTGCAAATATAGCAATTAGAATTTATCCTTGTTCATCACAATTCTGATGCAGGAACCCTTGCCTACCTCCGAATGTCTTACAAAGATCCTTCCATTATGGTACTCCTCAATTATCCGTTTTGCAAGGGAGAGGCCCAGACCCCAACCTCTCTGTTTAGTTGTGAAGCCTGGATTGAAAATTTTGTTAAAAGCTGATTTTGGGATTCCCTTTCCCGTATCTGAAATATCTATTAATGCATGTTTCTCTGTTTCTGTGATTCGAACAGTTATTTCACCGCTTCCCTCCATGGAGTCAACTGCATTTTTAAAAACATTTTCAATGACCCATTCAAACAATGCAGTATTTACTGGAACTACTACCTTTCCATCAGGGTCGTAATCGATGATAATTTTAACCTTTGATGATGTTCTTGATTTCAGATAATCAACAGTTCGGGAAATTATTTCAACAATATTATCACTGGTAATTGCCGGTTTTGAACCGATTCTTGAAAATCTTTCAGTTACTTTTTCAAGTCTTGCAACATCAAGAGCAAGTTCTTTGGTAATTGAAATCCCGGGGTGCTTTTGTTCTAAAATCTCTATCCAGCCCGCAAGTGATGAAGTTGGCGTACCAAGTTGATGAGCAGTTTCTTTCGACATCCCTACCCATACCTGGTTCTGTTCAGCTTTTCGCGACGACCGGAATGCCAGATACGAAACAAGAATAAAAAAGATAATTATGCCTAATTGTATGTATGGATAATATATCAGCATTGTAAGAATTATACTGTCTTTATAATAGATCAGGTTAAAATGACCATTTTCAAGATTATTAACTATTGGTTTGTTCTTCTCTTTAATCTTTTCAAGTTGCTTTTTAATATACTTGTAATCACCTGATTTATGAGTATCAAAATTTCTGGCAGAGATGATACTGTCTGATTCATCCGTAAGAATTACAGGAACAGTATTGTTGTTTTCGATTATTGTAGAGAGGAACTCCACATTCTGGCTTGTATCAGGAAGTGAAATTAATTTTGTTGCTTCAGCCCATAATTGAACATTTTTTCGTTCCTCTACCTTCAGTTTCGAAACAAGGTATTCAGTGTAAATGAGAGAACCCATGCCAATGAGTACCGCAAAAAGAAGTAAAAACAACTTCCAGAGAGTATTATGACGAAATATTTTCAATATCCTTTGGTTCTTAATGATTTATATCTTCAAGCGTTTGCGCCGTTATGCCGTTACCCCTTTACGCCGATATTCACTTATTTCTTCTTCACCGGGTTTTTTACTACTGGAGGGTTTGGTGCATCCTTTACAGTATCTCCATCTTCCCATGTAATCCTGAACCGGGATTTTTTCTCAGGTGGTTTCTGATTAAGAGTGGAATCATTCTTATACCATCCATATTCCTGGTTCAGAATGGTCTTAAGTGTCTGCCTCTCCTTTTTAATGTTGTTTTTTACTTCTGTTCCTGCCGCTTTCATGTCATATCCCACTTTAGCTTTATCCCCTTTACCAATAATTTTCAATAACAGGGAGGTGCGGCCAAGTCCATCGTCTTCCACAACACCGAATTCAGTAACATTGCTTTTGTTCTTGTTCCTTTTCTTAGAAAGGATTTCCGATAATAATATTTTGACATGATATTCATAGTCGTTATCAAAACTATGCTTACCGTTTACGGATAAATCGGCGGCAGAGGATTTAATCTCCATTTGGGGGATATACAGCCAATTATTTTTAATAAAAAAGTCATTCTCAAGCTGCTTAAAACTTATATTTTCAAGTTCTGACAGTTCAATAAATGAGGAGAGTTGTTTTACCGGATCAAAATTGATAAGAGCTCCGTTGACAAGATGATATTTACCTTCAGCGATGAGTGTCTTTAAATTATAATTCAGTACGGAGTCCATTGGAAGCAGTAGCGACAAGTAACCGGATAGAGTACCTTTTATATTTTCGGCTTTCAGGAAACTCTGACCGAAATTGTGAAAAGTCGTAAAAGCTTTATTTACATCAATGTTAGTGACAATAAAGCTGCCCTTTGCAATTATCGATTTATTATTATCCTGAACAAAGAAACAATTACCCGAGATTAACCCGTTTAATGAATTCATCTTCAAAGAATTAAAAATTAAAGTCTTAGGCTGATAATTGAGAGCCCCTTCAATTTTATAAGAAGAAAAAGTTTTATAAGACAAACTGTCAATCCTGAAATTAATATCAAGCATTAGATCTCCGGGAAAAGTAACGGCATTTTGGTTGAGATCCGATTTATCTGTAACATTACTTTCCTTAAAGAAAGTTTCAGGAATTAGTTTATCGAAAGCAACATCAGCTTTTGCAGTCATTCTTACTGCTCTTCCTGAAAGCCATTCGGCCAGGTTTTTGAATTCCCCGTCAATTTTAATATTCTGGCCTTTGTAGTTAAATTGGATTTTATTTGCCCTTATTGAATTTAGGATTATCAAATTCCCATTTACCCTGCTGAATAGCATTTTATTGTTTTGCAGTCCTAAAGAGAATGAATTAAAGGTCAGGCTGGCTTCTGGTTTCAAATCGATAAGACTGTTCAGCGAAAAATTCTTTCCCGGCCATTTACTATTAACAAACTTGAGATCGAGGTCAACGGATCCATCAGCTGTTGAAATGTCGTGAAGATTGAAAAATTTCTTCAGTTCTCCCGGGAAGACCCTGCCTTTTAAAGAAAGATCAATCAATGGATTATCAAATGCTTTCAAAGTTAATGATCCGTTATATTCCGAAGACCCGAATTTTGCTTTAAAATCTTTGATTGAAAGAGAGCTTGTTTTAAGCCGGTTACCGGATCCGTTGGAAAAGTGTCCAGCAAATGAAAGATCCTTAAAAGTCAGATTTGACTTTTTGTAAGCTATCCGTCCATTCCTGAGCTGCCAGTTTATTTCAATATGAGGATTTGATGTCCGGCTTAGCAGCCCCTTGATCTTGCTATTTACAATTATTATCCCCGAAGGATCATAATCAGCCAGTAGTTTGAAATATTTTTCCGGCAAGTAATTTCTAATCTTTGCAATATCTAGATCATGTCCGGTTAGATTAAGATCAAGAATATTATCGGTGGAGACAAACCCATTAATTCCTAAATCGTAATTATCAATATGTATTGTCCCTTTTTTAAATTCTATACCGCTTTTGGAGCTTTGCAGAACTAAATAAAGCTTAGCGCCGATAGATTTATTAATTATGAAGTTGTAAAGCTGAAAACGATTTATTTGCATTTCAGAGCCTGCAGTAAAATCGATATTATTACCCGATATCCTGCTTTTCAGCCTGCCCGATTTTATAGCCCCTCTTATTATCAGATGAGTACCCAGGTTGTTATAATAAGTATTTATATCAGAAAGATTAATTCTTTCCAGGTCAATAGTAGTTTCATCACTGCCTGAGTTATTGTTTTTTACTGAAATATTGTAATTTACATGGCCTGTTGTGTCGGTAAAAAAATTTGCTTTACCGATTCTTGCACCAATCCTTTCAATGGTGTAGATTCCTTTCAGGATATCTGTTATTCTGAATTCCATTGAAACAAAGCGGGCTGCCAGAAGTGTATCTGTGTTTATTCCCTGAAATTCGGCCGCATTAAATCCGGGGGATGAATGAACAAGTACGTCTTTCAGTTCAAGCGAGGCTTTCGGGAATTTTCTCAAAAACGATAGTTTGTAAGAACCTACATCCAGTTTTGTTGAGAGATTCTTATTGAGTGATTTCAGAATTATAAATCCAACCTTATCTTTAAGCAAAAATGAGGCTGAAATAAGAATTATTGAAACTGTGAGGATCAGTACTGCAAAGAGTTTCCCTATTTTCAGGAATAGTTTCATTTATATAAAAGGAATATCTGTCCATTGATAGAATAACAGGTGAGCAAAGTTAATTCATTTGGGTTAAAAAGATTCATTTATTTAAAAAGGAAAGTTATCTTGAGTGCCTAGAGTTCCGGCGAAGAAGAAACAAGATTAAAAAAAGTAGGGACATTCGATCGAATGTCCCTACATAATTTATCAGGAATGAGTAAAAATTAATTATTGAAGGCAAGAGCCACACCGATTTCAAAAGGATAGAGATCATTACCTGCGGGGCCTTTACCCGACTGGAACAGAGGAGTCACATAATAGGTTCCAAAAAGCTGAAAGTTTCCATAACCGACACGAGCAGTTGCTCCATAACGGAGCATATTTAAACTAAAATCTCCATAAGCTTTGACTGTATGTCCGTTCTCAAATACCATTTTAGTGTGTGATCCCAGTTTCAATGCTCCGATAGGTCCGGCTGCGATATGTAAGCGGCTATTATCGACCGGTATTTGTAATTCTAACATAAAAGGAAGTGTGAGAAAAAGAGTTGCGAGTTTAGACTTTTCAAGGTTTAATCCGGGATCAAGTTCTTCAATAATCCCATCAGGCCCTTTTTGTATATTGTTATTCCCATCAAACCTGTAGTTATTCCAATTAAGGCCAAGTCCGGTAACAAATCCGATGTGTCTGGTCAAACCCAGACTTAACTGTGTAAAATTGATATTGAAGTTGCTGGATTTACTTGAATGAAGAGTCATGTAATCAATATCAGACGGCATAGAAAAACTTTTATCGGAGGATAAATAATTATTGTATCCTAATTCAATTCCAGTCCAATGCCCTCTGAATCTGGATCTCCTTCTGGCATGTTCACGCTCATTGTCTTCCTGGTCCCGTTCTTCTTTCTCCGAATATTTTTTAATATTGAATGAGGCTCCCTCCAATGATTCAAGGATTGCCAGTCCCCTGTTTCCGGTTTTTAAATTAAGTGCTGAATCTTTTTCTTCGACTCTTACCCGATCTTTGCCGATAGTAACTTTAATGGATTCGTTTTTATTAGCTGAAGTCCCCTGTTTTTCAACGTCCCGGTTATCCGCTGATACTTTCAGGCAGAATCCATTCATTATTATTGCTGTGAGCAATATGGTTATTCCAATCTTTTTCATCTTAATAAAATTTTAAAATTGTTCAATGTTTCAGAGATGAGACGGTGAAGTGGCCAGAAAAGTTACTGAAGGGGTTCAGATTTCTTTATTGGTGCATTAAATTTAAGGATCTTTGAACTGAAATAAACCGATTTAAGCTCTCCGTTCCCGTCTTTCTTTTCATCAAGCGCCATTTCCCATCCGAGTAGCTTATCGAGTCCTGAAACACCGGCTTCAGCTATCTCGTAAACTTTCAGGGGGCTGTCTTTTGCCGTTTTCTCTTTCAGTATCTTTTCGCGGAAAGTTTTTGCAATAAACTTGCTTAGTTTGGATCTTCCATCATCATATTCAGGAATAGCGACTGTGTAGTTTAATGCAATCAGAGTATTGGGGATTGTTTCTACTTTTAAATCGATCTCCGGTGAAACAGGAATCTTATTAAGCAATGTCAGGGGAAGGCTTGTTGATCTTACCAGTGAATCATTTTGTAACGGTGGATTCATTTTGACTTCTGATATGGCAGAAACGGTCTTTTGTGATGAGGCAAGAAAATTTTTATTTTGTTTTTTAGATGTGACAATCTTTCTTTCTGTTTTTATCCCCTTAGAGACTCCTTCCACGGCCGGCTTCTGAATAGTGGTGTCAACCACTATAGTCTGAGCTGTTTTTTCAAAATTGACTTGCAGGGCACCTGGTTTTGAAATATAGGTTATTATTACCAGTGTAATTATAGCAGCAGCAGATAATCCAATTAATGACAGCCGGATAACATTCTGAGCAACTGTTCTCCTGATGAGTTGTCTCTTGTGTTTGTATGGGAGAGCGACCGGCGATAGTCTTATTTTCTGGATTAATTCAAACGACATCTTCTTTTCAGGATCCAGTTCAATACTCTCCTTAAGTTCTGTTTGCTGGTCGGCAGAAAGATCATTTTCAAGATATGCCACAGAAAGGTATTCAAACTGTGACCCTGAAAGGTTTGCAATTGTTTTTTGCAGTCGTTTTTTATGTGGAAAGGATTTCTCTACAGGTTTAAGGTTGAAGAAGGACAGTTCATCAAATTCTTCTTTTAAATCAGGGTTCTCGCTCAGAAAATGATGAAGATGCTCAACCTGGATATCACTTAGATTTCCATCGAGCCAATCAATAAGCCATACTTCATAATTTGATCTGTCGATTTGCATGACTAAAGAACTGTTTCAATTTTCCCTATAAAATTCTTAAGAGCAACTCTTCCCCTGTAGATGTTTATTTTCACCTGGGCCTCATTTAACCCGGTAATTTCTCCGATCTCCTTATAACTATATCCTTCATAATCGCGCAGCATTACTGAGGACTTTTGTTGTTCGGGCAGATGATCCAATGCCTTATGAAGAATTTCATTAAGATCGTTGTATTGAGATTCATGAATCATTTCCTTTTCATGTATCAGTTCAAGGTTCGTCATCCTCTTTTCCTTCCTGATAATATCAATCATAATATGGTACGCTGTTGAGAACAGCCATGATTTAACTACTGTATATTCAATCTCTGCAACATGCCTCCACAGTCTTTCATAGCTATCCTGCACGATATCGTTTGCCCGCTCATCATCCTTGAGGTTGCCCCGGATGAAACGGTATACCGAATCAGCAAATTCTTCAACAGCTCTGTTATATTCCTTAACTGTCATAAAGTAGGTTACAAGGCAAAGACGGATGAAATCAAAAATAGTTACATTTCTGTATAAAAATAATGTAGGAAATCATCGCGATGATTCCCTACACATATTTTACCGGAGTTTTTCTATAATTAAATTATTTAGCTTTATAAACCCTTACCCAGTCAATTTCCATTGAGGTTAATCCATTAATCGGTTTATCAAGTCCGCCCGCGAGAAGAACATACATTGGTTCTTGTGGCACATCGGAAGTTTGAGAAAACACCTCTGTGCCATTTATTTTCCAGATAAGCTTATCGGATGTCCACTCAAGTGTATAGATATAGTAATCATTAGAATACCGTGACCCGATAGAGGTTTTTGAGGTATTTCCCTTTGTCGGGAAATAATCGAACCATACTTTCCCTGAGGATGTCCGGCAAATATCGAGATGAGGGGTGATCTTATCAGCAAGCATCCAGAAGACGTTTTTTGCATCGGGATTCCCGAGTTTGATTTTTGCAGTGAAAACTCCGTATTTCTGCCTGAAACTGTCACCGGAATTGATAAGGCCGGAAGTATAGCTGAATTCTTTTGTTAAAAAACCTTTATCAGCGGACCAGACTTTTCCTGAAATTCTCTGGGGTTTAGTGTTGATCCTCAGAATGCTGTTCCGGACTTCAAAGTTCTCTTTCTCGGTATATGCCTGAAGATCCGATTCAACAGAGTACCTTTCTTTTAATAATTTCTCACCCCAGTAATAATTTGTCAGCCATTTCTTAGTATCAAGTTTTTCACCATCAAATTCATCACTAAATGTCAATTCCCTGTGCTTCAGAATATCGAATTTGTCGGAGTCCTTAACTTTGAAATACCAGATTATATCCTCACTCTTCTTCAGTTTTTCGTATTCCTTAATTTCTTTGAACATTTCAGTCTTCTCGAATCTCTTCTTATCCTGAAGATATTCTTTTCTTTGTTTAAACTCTGGAGTGGCTACATATTCTTTAAGTTCATGATACCTCTTTAGTCTTGCTGAACCATCGGTATTCAGAAAATTTGCATACTCTTTCGAGGATTTGAACTTATAAAACTCTTTTATTTCAAGACTTCCTTTAATCCTTTTATATTCAAGAAGCTTTTTATACTCTTCAGAATCTTTGAAGGTTATAGGCTTCATGTTTTTCTTTGCAAGGAACTCAGAGGACTTTACCAGAATATCGAGCTCTTCATATCTTAATATGGTTTTTGATTTTTTAATCTCTTCTTTCCGTGAGGATTTCAAAAATGACCTGACTTCATGATCTTTTTTCAGAGATTTAAATTCGTCAAATTTTCTGTATTCATCAGTGTCTTTGAATGTGAATGGTTTCATCTTCTGCTTTTCCCTGAACCCCGGAGATTCAATGAATTTTTCAAGTGCCTCAAATTCAGTGATTTTACTTGAGCCTTCCATTTCTTTAAACCTTTTCAGCATATTTCCTGCTGTGGTTCTAAAATAGAGGACAATATCCTTTGCTTTATGAAGGGAAGAAAACTCTTTCTCTTTTGAATATTCTTCAGAATTCTTATACTGAAGAGATTTGATTTCTTTGTTTTTCTGAATGAAATCCGAAGAATTTACCAATCCATTTAGCTTATTATATTTTTCCAGTACCTCAGATTCCGAAAAAACATGAAGCTTTTCAAATTCAGAAATCAAAGCCTTTTCAGCCAGCTCGATTTTAGATGTCGATGGGATCATTCCCAGTAAAAGCTTGAGACTTGCCATTGTAAAATTGGTTTATGTACAATTGATAAAGATAAAAAATCTTTCCAGAATAATTGATCAGGATTCTTCAAATAATTGTTTTTAAGGAATTCCGGAGCTGTTTATAAATTGAACAGGATTTCTCCGGTTAAATTCAGTTCCCGGATTTTTTATACTTTTGCCCCATCATTAAAAAACGAAAGATGGCTCTGGTACATGAATTTGAGAATAGCGGAAACTGGTTATTTAAAAGAAGAAGCTGGCTTCCTGTATTAATAATTGTTGCGGGTATTGTAATGATGTATCTTGGCAAAAGGCAGGCGATGCTATTTGATCTGAGAGATGAGCTTATCTTTCTTGGGGTGAGTCTTTTTGGAGAAGTTATCAGGATCTTGACAGTTGGTTTTACTCCGAAAAACACTTCCGGAAGAAATACAATAAACGGTCAAATTGCAGATGAACTGAATGTTACAGGGATATATTCTCTTTTACGGCATCCGCTTTACCTTGGCAATTTCTTCATGTGGCTCGGTCCGGTTTTGTTCTTACGATCAATAGGCGTTACATTTGTATTCGTTCTTATATACTGGCTTTATTATGAGCGTATTATGTTTGCAGAGGAGCAATTCCTGAGAAGAAAGTTTGGTGAGATTTATGACAAATGGTCAGAAAAAGTAAATTCTTTTATCCCATATTCATTTAACTATATTCGGCCTAACCTTCCTTTTTCAGTAAAAAATGTTCTGAAGAGAGAATACAACAGCTTTGTCAATATTTTTGTCATCTTCACCATTCTTGATCTTTTCAGAAACTATTTTTTATCAGAAAGAATTTATCTGACCAGCATGTGGATCTGGCTTTTTGTTTCTGCCGGCGTGATTTGGATAACTCTCAGGACAATCGAAAAACGCACTCACTGGCTGGATGTGGAAGGGAGGTAAAACCCCTCTGCCGCTGCTTCCTTCGCCATCTGGCGGGCAAGGGTTTTTTTGATTATCTCCTTGCCCCGGTGAAAATCATTATGTAGTATAACAACGTTGCCAGAGATCCCAGAGCGGCAATCACATAGGTGTATGCAGCCCACTTGAGCGCATCCTGCGCCAAAGCATGATTCTGGTAGGAAGTGATACCGGCATTTGACAACCAGGCAAGAGCCCTTCTGCTTGCATCTATTTCAACTGGCAGTGTAATAAAACTGAAAATTGTTGTTAATGCAAAGAGAACGATACCGGCCAATAATAATGCCGGGAAAGTTCTTATCATCAGGATGCCGGCAAGCAATATCCATTGTACCCATTTTGAAGCAAAACTTACAGCCGGAACCAGGCTTGATCTGAATCCAAGCCATGCATAAGCCTTTGCATGCTGAACCGCATGTCCGCATTCATGTGCTGCAACTGCTGCTGTTGAAATGCTCCGGCCATTATAGACCTCCAGGCTGAGATTGATTGTTTTATCAACAGGATTATAATGGTCAGTTAACTGACCCTCAACGCTTTCAATTTTTACTCCTGCGATACCATTGTCACGGAGCATTTTTTCCGCTACTTCGCGACCTGACATCCCATTATCAAGAGGTATTTTCGAATACTTATTAAACTTTGATTTTAGCGTCATACTCACAATCCAGCTCAGGATCATGAATCCTATAAAAATTACCCAGATACTCATAACTTCATTTCCCTCCTAAATTAAAATTTTATCTGTACCAGCAAAACCTTTGCCAAACTATTTCTGACTCAAATAATTCGACAATTTGGCAGAAAATGCGAACAAATTTTATATCGATTGCCGATTTTTTAAAAAGAAATGCCACGAAGACACTAAGGCACTATGGTTCACCAAGAAATCCTTTCTAACCAGATTTATACTTTGTGTACCTTTGTGTCTTTGTGACTTTGTGGCAAGAAAATCATTTAATAGTCATTTATTATATTTGCATAATGCGCAAGTCAATCAACGCGATATTGTCATTTTTGTTATCTCTTCCGGTATTATTTTACAGGTACTCAATTTCTCCGTTTTTACGGCCTTCGTGCCGTCATGTTCCAACATGTTCAAAATATATGCTTGATGCCCTGAAGATTCATGGGCCATTCATAGGGTTGTTATTAGGAACGGGACGTATACTCAGATGCAGACCCGGCGGAACCCACGGTTATGATCCGGTTCCACTCTTCAGGTTCCGTCAATACCGTCCAATATCTGCAATATTTACAAAGTGGGAAAAAGAAAACCGATTGAAGAGGTGAAGAAATTATGAAAATATTTGAATCATTCAATTAAACCCCTCTGCCACTTTGTGGCACCTCCCCAGAAGGGGAGGAAACTTACTGGTATTTAGTTGAATTACAATTTATTGTCGACATTTCTCCCCTTTTAGGGGGAGTGCCCGAAGGGCGAGGGGGTAAATCGAAATGCAAGATTTTTAGGGGGCCTGGGTTCAATTCAGAAATTAAGCTCCTCCTTCAGATGTTTGTACCCTGCCCGGCTTACAGGAAGCTTATCGCCCGACTGAAGAATTGCAACATGGTTGTCCTTACCATATGGTTCAATGCGCTTTATCTCTTCAATTTTGACAATGTATGACCTGTGTATCCTTACAAAATCCGTTTTTGAGAGATTATCTTCACAAGACTTCATTGTTTGCTGTTTTAGAGCTTTACCGGCTAAATGATAGATCATAACATAATCATCCTGAGCTTCGACATATCTGATTTGTTCAACAGGTATAAGATTGATTGCATTTCCTTTGCGTACAACAATCCTGTTTACCGGTGAAGAAGGTTCAGGCTTTTTCTCCAGGATCTGGCTTGCCGGCTCTTTATTTCCTTTCCCTGACCGTATCTTATCAATCGCTTTTTTGACTGCATCAAGGAACCGTCTTTTTGGAAAAGGCTTCATAAGATAATCTACAGCATTAAGCTCAAACGCTCTTATTGCAAACTGATCATAGGCAGTTGTAAAGATGATCTCGGGTTTCTCGGTAAGAACCTCCAGCAATTCAATGCCTGTAAGTCTTGGCATCTGGATATCAAGGAAAACCAGGTCTGGTTTCATTCCTGATATTGTTTTCAAACCTGAAAAGCCATCAGAACATTCAGCAATCACTTCTATTGAATCCACCTCTTTTAAATAATGTTTAATTATTTCCCTTGCCGGGGCTTCATCGTCAATTATTGCTATTCTGATATTTTCCATCGTTTTCTTGTTTCCCTGAGCTGCTAAAAGTCCTTCTGTTTTCTTTCCCCTAAAATTAGATAATAATTTTCAAATGACATTTACAAATTTTCTGTGGGAATGTACAGGCTAACTGTATAAATCCCATTTTCTTTGGTTGATTTTATTGATGCCTTGTTTCCATAGAACAATTCAAGCCGCCTGGTAACATTTAATAGTCCTGTCCCGGTTCCTCTTTTTAAAGATGGGGCAGGATCGTAATTATTGCTTATAGTTATTTCAATGTAGCCGTCAATGATCTTTGCCTGCGTTATAATCCTCACGCTTTCGGTACTTTCATAAACACCATATTTAACTGCATTCTCATAAAGTGGCTGTAACAGGAGGACAGGGATTTTAAAATCAAGACAATTGCTTTCGATAATCTCTTCGGTTGTAAGCTTATCGCCGAATCTTACTTTTTCAATATCCAGATATAACCGCATATTGTCAAGCTCATTTTGCAGGGTGACAGGTTGTTCGTCCTTTCTTGAGAGAGCATATCGCATGAACTCCGATAGTTTTACAACCATATCTCTTGCTTTTTCGGGGTCGGTAATTGTAAGGGAGCTTATCGAATTCAGACTGTTAAAGAGAAAGTGAGGATTGATTTGTGACCTCAGCATTTTAAGCTCAGTCTCCTTTACAAGGCTTTCAAGTCTTGCCTCTTTGGCGTTTTTTTCAGAAAGATTGCTCAGGCTCACGAAAAGATAATAAGTGAGAATAATGAGGCCGTAAATAAAAACACCTGACCCGACCCTGTACGGAAATGTTGCAGCCCAATATGCCTGGTAATTGTTTTGTTCGGGCAGGACAGTTGTCATTATGAACTTTGTTATAAGAACCCAAAGGGTGATAGAAAGCGCTCCGCTTGCAACAAGGTTGGAAATAAGGACCATTGTCCTGGTTTCTCCGGAATTAAAAAACCTGAATGGATACCATAATGATAAGCCGATACCTGAATATATAAGCAAAGAAACCAGGCTGTCGACCAGGCTTATTTCAATAAACCTGCCAAAGGCATAATAAAATAATAGCGATTGGCCCAGAGCAAGAAAGATCCAGACCAGCCACCATACTATGTGACGTATTTTATTTTCAAGTATAGGATGTTTCATCCAAATATTGGCTAATAGCTTTTTATTTCACCGCCACCGAATACTACGGCTCCTTTAATAACGAGTTGCCTGGTCGTATCTATGGTCCTGCCGGGAATTAATTTCCTTTGATCACTGAATCCTCCGAGAACAGGGGTTACCTCGAGTGAAATATTCCAGTCATCGGGAACAATTAATGTCGCTCCGCCGAATACACATGCAATTTCGAGTTCATTTCTTCCCTGTGCCAGTTTAGCTTTGGTGAGGTCGAGCTCCATACCTCCAAAAACAGCAGATATTCTTCCCCCTCTGAAGTTTTCTGAAACTATCTGACGTTCTCCGCCGCTGAATACATTAACATAATCAATATAATCGTCTCCAATGACCCCGGTTGATGTAACAGAATTCCATCCGCGGCGTT
>PLNF01000035.1 GCA_003141715.1 Bacteroidales bacterium
TTCAACTGTGAAGATAAAAAGCTCACATCGACCATGAAAGCGGATAATCTAAATCTATGGGAAGAAGATGTTGTTGAAGTTTTTCTGTGGACCGATGAAAATTTCCCGGTTTATTTCGAGTACGAACTTTCACCGTTTAATTTCGAATTGCCTATTATGGTACCTAATAATAAAGGGAAATTCTTAGGTTGGCTTCCCTGGCATTACGAAGGAGATAGAAGAACTCAACATGCCACAAGCGTTACCGGAGGCAAGATGGAAAGCGGGAGTATCATATCAGGCTGGATCGCTGAGTTTTTTATTCCTTATAAATTGCTTACACCGTTAAGCCAGATACCCCCTGTACCAGGAACAAGATGGAGGGCAAATATGTATCGTATTGATTATGACAATGGTGAAGTACCTTATGCCTGGCAAAAGACAAGTCAAACCTTCCATGAGTACAATAAATTTGGTACATTTATTTTTGAATAAAATATGGAGCTTTAGTGAAATAGCACGCACAAATAATTATTGACCTCAAACAATAGTGTCTCCGGACAAAATAAAATTGCATTAAGCTGAACAAAAGCTTAATTTTGATGGTTAACAAGTTGAGATGTAATGGTACAGAATAAGAAATCGAATCATGAATCGTTTAAAGTTTCCGGCGATGAAATTTTATCAAAAGTTAAAGAGATAATTAAAGAGGGGAATGCCAGAAGAATAATTATTAAAAATGAAAAGGACGAAACCATTATGGAATTCCCACTGACAATTGGTGCTATTGGAGTCGTTTTGGCTCCGATATTTGCAGCGGTCGGTACGTTAACTGCCCTTGCAACACATTGCACAATTATAGTTGAAAAAAGAAATAGTGAGGACGAAAAATGATTCTTAGGTTTTAATTCAATAAAATTGGGAATGATGAAAACTACTAAAGCAAAAACAGTAAGCAAACCAAAGAAAACTTCGGATACCGGTAAAACAGTAAAGAAAAAGAAAGTTACTACCGGCAAATATGTACCGGATGAAGAAGAAATCCGTGAGAAAGCCAGGGAAATCTACTACGAACGTATCTCACGTGGTGAACATGGAACTCCCGAAAGCGACTGGCGTGAAGCTGAGGAACTTTTGAAAGGTTCCTGAAGTTTTAGATTTTAAAGCTATAGACGGGAACCTGATCCAAGTGAATCCATTTTCACGTAACCACCATAATCAGAAGATTTACTTTAATCAGAGTCTTTAGAACTTCTATCTGCAATTCCTTTGGGATTTTTCATTTTTCAAACCCAAATGCTTCGTATCCCCGACTGAGCAGTGCAGTCTTTTACTGACAGGCTTTATGACCACTTTTACAGATATTGTTTTATCCTGTGCCAGTAATTGATAGTCAGGTGTCCAGATCCATTCCATCTTCTGGCGACCTGTTCTAAATTATACGGACCAACCTGATCGGCGTAGTATAAAAAAATCTTTTTGGAAATATTATAGTTAAACAGGTCTTTCCTGTTATATCTGCTCCCCGTTCTTTTATTATAATCAATGAGTCTGATTGGACGTATCTGAAAAATTCCAACTGCTCCTTCTATAGAATTATACGCCATGGTATCGCCTTTTGTTTCTACCATTCCAACAGCGAAAGCAAGCTGCTTATATGGTTCTAATGGAGCCAACTCAAAAACAGAAAGTGATTTCACGCTGGGTGCCGAAACCCGTAGTGAAAAGGATAACAATATAAAACAGACAATTTTTATCTTTTTTAGATTACTGTACATCGCAAACTGCTGAATTATTCGTTTAAAATGCAACCCGGATTATTTTAGTTGTTCAATTACGATTTAATAACTAACCATGACCTCCGGACAAAATTACAACATAACTTGTTGTAAATAAATGAAATTCATTTTCTTTTATAAACAAACTTTCAACCGTCACTATTCCTCCATTGGGAAGGACTTACATACAAATACCTGAGCCGGATTCATTGAAATGGAAGACAAGTGTAGTTTAGTTGGGGAAACCATACGAAAGATTATATGGCTGTTCTTCTATAGTTTTGTGTCATGAAATATGTTACCCCATTAATTTCTGTCATGTCAATTATTTTGAATCCGTGCGATTCAAGGAGTCTTGAGAAATTCCTGCTATCAATATCAACATCGATCTTTGAATCCAAAAAATTAATGAATTTTTTATACACCCTGGAAGTCAGGCTGACTCCCTTTTGAGTTTTCCTGTCAGAAAAGCATCCGATAAAATTGGCTTTCGGCGATAACCCGTTGCAGAGAGTATGTAAAAAATCATCTAAATGTTTAACAAGGTTCAATTTTTTAAGGTTAATTAAAGTCGTCACTTCCTTTAATTCTTCATAATCATAATAATAGTGCAGCTTTGAAGAGAGTACCAGTAAATTGTCTTTATTTGCAAGGCCGTGCCAGTTAAGGTAATTTAAGAAGTTCTCATCAACCTCAGCAACCAGTTTATCCGGAACCAAATTAATTTTTCTTGTTCCAGACGAAATTTTTGGCCTGTTCAAATTAGTCCTGACTTTATTATCGGTAGTTGTGACCGGCTTTTGTAAAACTGAAATATCTTCCATAATAATATGTCTGTCATTCGAAGTAAAAGTAAAGCTTAATAACATGCATGTCAAGCGTCTAAAGCCCAATTAGTGGGAAAATGGGATTAGTTTGATTATATTTTGTCATTGAAATGCGGACGAATAATTACGGGAACAAACTGTTAACACCATAAAAATGGAGCTTCGTCAAAAATGGGGTGTCTTTTATGACTTAACAGGATAAAACCTGGCTGAAAAAATCGTTGAAAAATGAAATATACTGATAACCTGACATATATATGTCCAAATGTGTTAGCATATTTAAAAAAATCCAAATAATTGAATTTTGACTAACATAATGTATAAAGTGATAAAAATTTCTACCAGTCAGTACTATTTTAACCGACATGCTGAATTGCAGGATTATCTGCCAAATGGAATCGTTTTTCCTAATGTCAGGATTTAAAGCTGTAATGATTTACAACAGTTATCTATACAGGATGGATTAGTAAAAAACCGTATCTTTAATATTGAATTCTTCGATTCTGATTTGGCTTAGATTGATCGAAATAAGATTACTTTATTTTACAGAATATGAAAACCTTAAATCTGATATTGGTATTGACTCTTTTAACTCTGTGTAGTTTTGGACAGAAGCTTCCTTTGCCGGCCGATAAAAAAGCAACAAAGGAAACTGTAATACTTTTCCAGTCTTTATATGAACTTAAGAACAAGGGAGTAATGTATGGCCACCAGGATGACCTGATGTATGGTTACACCTGGTGGTATGAAAAGGATCGTTCGGATACAAAAGAAATCACTGGTGATTACCCTGCTGTTGCTGGTTTTGAACTCAGTCACATTGAACTTGGTGGTGAACGAAGTCTTGACTCTGTAAGTTTTGCACAGATTGCAGAACAAATTAAAGTGCATTATAAACGTGGAGGTATAATCACTATCAGTTGCCATCTCAACAACCCCCTGACCATGCAAATCAAGGATAGCCTTTCCTCGTGGCCGCATGGAACAGCCTGGGATGTGAGTTCAAAGGAGGTGGTTTCATCTGTTCTTCCGGGTGGTAAATATAATGAACTGTTTAACACATGGCTGGAACGGCTGGCCACTTTCTTCACAGGATTAAAAGATGACAATGGCCTACCAATCCCGTTTATTTTCAGACCGTTCCACGAACATTCCGGTTCCTTCTTCTGGTGGGGCACCAACATTTGTACCGACCAGGAATACTCTGCGTTGTGGAGATATACTGTCAATTTTTTGAGGGATAAAAAAAATATTCACAATATACTTTATGCTTACAATACCGACCGTGTAACCAGTCTTGATCAATACATGAGAGGGTATCCCGGTGATGACATTATCGATATGCTTTCACTTGATATGTATGACCGTGGTGAACAGTTTGGCGGAGAACTCGACACTGCTTTAGGTTTTGTTACTAAGGAAGCTATCTCGAGAAATAAACTTACAGCATTGAGCGAAACAGGAGAAAGAAGAGGAATGAATAACTGGTGGTCTTCAGTGCTATTACCTGTTGTAAGTAAATACCCTGTTGGTTATGTATTAACATGGAGAGATGCATATAATACAAAGTTTTCAGTATCGGGAAATCCGATTCAATCTTCCCCTGATGATTTTAAGTATTTTTATAACTCTCCCCGGACCCTGTTTCTGAAAGAAGTGCAGGAAGCGAATGTTTACCGAAGAAAATAAAAATATTATAGGAGATTCCTCGCTTTCGCTCGGAATGAGGAACCCCCCAATGGATTATTTTTTTATCACCTTAATAGATTTTCTAAAATCACTGTTATAAACTTCGATGATGTAAACACCTTTAGCCATGGTGCTAATATTGATACTGGTCTGGTACCGGCAATTTGTCAGTTCTCTGATTTTCTTGCCCATCGTGCTAAATATCTGAACAGTATAAAATGCATCATTGCTGAGCGCCACGGTGAATCCTTCGCTTGTAATTGAAGGCCACAGAAATACTTCAGGTTCAGCGGAAAAATTTGCTCTTTTTACATAAACATAGATAGAATCACTTATCTCAACTCCGCACGTGCCCGTAACGGTAGTTCTGTAAATTCCAATATTGGTAGCATTCAGATCAGTCAATAATAACTGTGAAGTATTACTATTATCAATCACATTACCATCTTTTTGCCATTGATACCCCAGGTCATGTCCGTCTGCATTGACTTCCAGTGTAATATCATTCCCAAACGGTACCTCAACATTTGTAGAAATATAGGTTATTTTGGTAAGCGGATAAACAGTCAGTTTAATAATGTTGGATACTACTGTCCCACAAGAACCTGATATTTCGCACATATAATCACCGGTATCATTAGTTGTTGCTCTTGAGATATTAAATTTTGCCGAAATCCCTGATTGTACTGTCTGACCGTTTTTGGACCATTTATAAATAAGATTATATCCCTTTACACTTACAGAAAGGGTGACCGGTTGTGCTGCACATATAGCAGTATCACCCGATTGGCTGAGTAATTTCGTATTAGGGACAACATTTGCATCAAGTCTTGACCAATCTGAAACCTTATTATTAACAGTAATCCTGACAATTACATTTACAGGTCCTGTATAGCTTATATTCCAAAGTACGGAAGCATTATTGTCATTCCCTGTAATGACACCGGCATCTGCCGGCAAAAGTCCCCATTCATAAACTGTAGCCCCTGAAATGGGTTGTATTGAATACTGACTTGATTCAGTTCCCTGGCAAATTATTGAATCACCAATCGGAGGAGGTGGTTTAAAATTATAGTCAATACCTGTTTTTGTTTGAATCCAGGCTTCAAAATCCGAGGCTCGTGTATAAGCTCCGTAAGTGTTGCAATTTGAACTCCCCCAGCTGACAATTCCTGCTAGTTTATACTCACCTAATACAGGAACCACCAGGGGACCTCCACTATCACCATTACAGGCATCTTTATTTCCGTTAAGATAACCTGCCATGAGATCAGTTGCCGGGATAGAACTCCAGACTGTAGATGCTTGTGCATTTGATACAACAGGCAACAGGACTTTCTGCAGACTGGTTGGCAATGTATCCGGATTGACATGGATCAGCCCCCATCCTGTTACCCAGGACATAACCCCTGGATCAATAGCTCCCTCGGCAACATCATCAGACGTTACTATTTTTATTGGTACCGCATTTGGATAATTTATTGAGTCTGTTAGATTTAACAGTGCAATATCATTTAAAAGGGTTTGACTATTGAATCCTTCATTAACTATTACCTGGCTGACAGCATAAGTTTTTCCATCAAGAGTGTTGGATGGGTTATTTGCTCCAACTGTTACAAACATCTCAGATGCAGGAGTTGCCCCCCCTGTGCTGTTTTTAGTACAATGGGCAGCCGTGACTACCCATTTTCCGCTGATTATTGAACCGCCGCACCTGTAATTGCCGGAAATATAATAAACCTGCCATGGGAAATCGGAAATAACTGCATTCGTACCACCTGTAATCTTCGCATTTACGGATCGTATTCCAGTGAAAAATGGAAATAAATGATCTCCTATTCCTATATCTGATTTTATAAACAAGATAGGTTCACCATTCAGGCGAAGTGTACATAAGCTTATGTCAGGATTAGTATTCTCAGAAACAGAGATCTTTAGAAAATAACGCTTATTTGCATCAAGACTAAATGTAACAGTATCATTTTGCAGATATTCAATTCCCGAAAAAACTGTTATATTCTGATCATCAATAATTTGCCAGGCAATTAAGCCTGGGTTCTTTGTCTGTAAAACCTGGATAGTCACCTTCTGTGCCAGAACAGAGAATGAGATCAGATATAAAAGGGAAATAAATAAAAATCTTTTCATGTTCAAATATAATCTATGTAAGAGAGATAATCTGAAATATATTCTCCATTCGGAAGCACTTCAATTTTATTAGAAGATTAAAATAAATCTTATCCTCTAACAGACAAGTATAGCAGATGTTTTATTCCCAGTTATCTGATGCCGGTATCAATATTATTTATGATAAGCAAAGTTTTTTACTTTGCATCTTTCAATGCCTCTTTTACCGAAGCGCAGAAGATATTATATGACCAGGTAGCTCCTGATATTGCGTCAATTTTGTTAATGTCCTGTTTTTCCGATAGTTTTTTCGGATACGTCTGAACACCTTTCCAGTCATTCCTGCTTTGTTGAATATATTCAGCATTCCCTTCAAAGTGCTTTTCATATTCTGCATTGAATGTTTCATGCAGATTCGAATCCCTGATAACAAAATTAATATCAGTAAATTCTTCCCTTTTAAGTGTAAAATATACACTCCCCCAGTAAGGCTCATAAATATACTTTGCCCGGGATTTCCCTTCGTAGGTACCATCTTTAAACCTTAAAGAAGTATCCTGAACGGCTTTTTCAGGCACCTTAATATCCTGAGCATAAATTGAAGTTGAAATGACTATTGTAAACATAACAACAATCGGAAAGGGGATAACAGGTTTTTTCATCGGTAAAAAATTATGTGAAATCAATGGTCCAATTTAATCCATGGAATCTATAAATAAGACCGTTAGACAGGCATCTTACCCTTCCATAAGATTAACAATTAAAAAAAGAAACCGGCGTTTGAGCCGGTTCTGTATGTTAAAATTCTGAAATTATCAGGATTAATAGCCCCATTTTTTCATTATATCGAGGTCTGCTTTAGCGCAATACATCGGAGTCTTATCGCCATAAGATTCCTGTTCAATGATATAGCACCGGGATCCGCCCTTGGTTGTGGCAAGTTCCAACACTTTTTGAGTATTTACGATACCTTCACCCAGAATTGTGCTTTCATATTTTTCATCCCCGCTTTTGGCTGGTATTTCATCTTTCACATGTAAAATCTCAAATCTGCCGGGATATTGATTCATAATGTCCAGGGCTACTGCACCTCCGTTGTAGAGATTTCCCATATCTAACTGTAATGCAACAAGGTTCGGATCGATACTTTTCATTATAATATCGAAAATCTTTTCACCATTCAGGCTTTCGTTGAATTCAAACCAGTGGTTATGATACCCGAATTTCATTCCTGATTTTTTGCATAACTCTCCGCTCTTGTTAAAGATGTCCATGTATCTCTTGAAATCATCGTAGGTTTTTCTCATAGTCTCATCCATCCAGGGACTAATTACCCATTTTTGCCCAAGTACCGCTGCATCCTCAACAGTTTTTTTCCAGCTGTCGCTGAAATCCTTTTTGGTTTCATCCCAATGTTCTTTCCCCATGACAGTATGGCCACTGATCATTTTTAAGCCAAGTCCGTCAAGCACTTTTCTGAATTCAGGCGCTAAAAAGCCATAAAACTTTTTATCAATATAATTAGCATGTTCTACATAGACATATCCCATATTTGCCAACTGCTTGAGTGATCCCTTAGGATCTTTCATCATATCATCGCGTACAGAATACAACTGAATGCCTACCATTCCCTTTAGCTTAGGATTGGCAGAAGCAAAAACCGACCGGGGAAGAATCGCTGCACCAAAAGCGACCATTGCACCAGATTTTAAGAATGTTCTTCTTGAAGTTTTCATATAGAGAAAGTTCTAAATATTATTAAAAATGATAATACCCGTTATTTATTCCGGTTACAAAAATGGTTATCTGCAACGATTCAAGAGATCAATATCCCCACTTTTTCATCGCGGCAAGGTCGTCTTTAACGCAATCCATCGGGCTTTCGTTCTGATAGGCCTCCTGTTCAATGATCATCAGCCATGACCCATTTTTTACGGCAAGCGCCAAAACATCTTTAACATCGAGAACACCTTTCCCGAGAATTGTACTGTCGTGGCTGTTATGTTGGTTCTTTTCTTTCAATACATCTTTAACATGCAGGGAGGGAAATCTTCCGGGGTATTTCTTTATAATATCCATCGGGTTAGTGCCTGCCGCATTGTACAAATTGGCAATATCAAATTGCTGAATGGTTAATTTCGGATCCGCATACTTCATGATGATATCATATAATTTCATATTATGCAGCATGGCATCTCCTTCGAAATCATCATGGTATCCGAATTTCATTCCATGTTTCTGGCAAAGTTCCCCGCATTTGTTCCAGAGATCAATCACTTTTAATAGTGTGTCATAATCTTTCTGGGCATTTTCGGCCAGTTCGGGAGTGAGAACAAATTCCTGCCCCATATAAGCGGCATCTTCAACAGTCTGTTTCCAGGTATCTGTGAAATCCTTTTTTGAAGCATCCCATGCCTGCATCCCGAAATCGACGTGACCGCTGTACATCTTCAGACCCAGGTCTCCAAGTATTTTTTTAAATTCTGAAGGCTCAAAACCGTAAAATTTCTGGTCAGCGTAACCGGCATGTTCAACCACCTTATAACCCATATCGGCTAATTTCTTCAGCGATCCTTTCGGATCACTTTTCATATCATCGCGCACAGAATAGAGCTGTAATCCAACTACCGCCTCCTGTGAACCGGAAGCAAATGCTGACCGGGGAAGAATAGCTGCACCAAGAGCGACCATGGCTCCGGATTTTAAGAATGTTCTTCTTGAAGTTTTCATTGATATGAGTTATTAGTTTTAATTAAGTTGTAAGTTTTATAATGATTAATTACGGATAAAGTTATAAAATCAGATAAATAAACCAAACAAATTCTGACAATTGCAATCCCCGGTTTCTCTAATAAGACAGATTCCTCACTCCTCCAATTTTCGATTCTGAAATTTTTGTCTTGAATAATGCAACAAGTTCCCCCGGATTCAGCGCTTGCGATGGATTGAATTTATCGGACGACATGTACTTGAGAATTGCACTGTACAACTGTCTGCCTTCCGGTTTCTTCTGTATTTTTTTCAGGTCAGACATGCATACCAGCAATTTCCCCTTTCCGACTGAGAATTCAAAGATTAATCCCAGTTTATGGTTCCTTTCAATATTATCAATCACCTGTACGAGAGGGCGATAATCTTTCGGTGTATTATTCAGGATAAAAGGGCGGCTGTTTTTAATAATAGACCACCACTGCCAGTTCGTATGAAACTCTGTAGGAAAATCAATGAATAAAGGAAGTTTCGGATCTGTAAGAATTGACATT
Source organism: Bacteroidales bacterium (assembly GCA_003141715.1). Lineage (GTDB taxonomy): Bacteria > Bacteroidota > Bacteroidia > Bacteroidales > VadinHA17 > LD21. The sequence goes on from PLNF01000035.1 coordinate 9,664, forward strand.
GTCCCGGGAGATACGGGTTTATTATTTGATTCCGAGATGTTTTTAAACATCCGGAAATTCCAGTAATCGGGGGTAAACAATCCGCCTACCGAAAGATCTCTTACTTCATTAAAATCCGGGAATAATAATACCATTGCACCGTCTGTAAGTTTCGAAAGAGTGGTTTTATCCAGATTCTTCGATACGAGAATGTTATTGGGTACTTTTGTATCTGCATCGGAGGGGTAAACCCAGAGAGGATAAGAATTTTCGTAATGAGTTCCTTCAAGAAAGATTGAAAGAGTAAGTTTTTCTGCTTTGGAAAACCTCAGAAGATCAATATTAAGAGATCCGATATTTGTTAATCCTCCTTGTAAAATATTAACTACTTCTTCACCCTGGAAAATTATTTCACCATTCCTGTTTTTAAGTTCCCATTTTACAGGTTGCGCTTTTAATGAAATTTCGGAATAATTTGCCACCTGGATCTTCCCACTGAATTGTTCATTGTTCGCCCAACAATATTTTTCCATAATAACTAAAGGGACCACCCTGTTACAGAATTGACTGAATTCCCCGGGAGTTATAACTCCTTTGCTATCCATAAATGCATCGAGAAGACCCACTAATGCAGTTCCCTGCCCCGGGAAATCCTGAAGGTCGAGCAGGTGGAAACCTCCAAAACCGGGAGTTCTCATTGCCATCTCAATATCAGCCTTATAACAGATTGCACTCAATGCTCCGGAAGCCTTAAAAAAGTCCATAGCCTGATCACTCAGGTTATTCTCCTTAAGTCGCTCCCTAAAGACTTCAAAATTCCAGGGCTTCATAACACCTGTATACTTTTTTATTTCAGCATAATTGGGATAGATTTGATACTGGCCAACCTCAGTGCCGATTGACGGAACAGTGCATTTTGAAATGGCACCTGAATAGTTCCGACTGGTAGATGGATATCGACCATTAATATAACCACCATCGTTTGCGTCGGCAAACGAGAATGAGCCTCGGATATGAGTGCTGTAAGTTGTATCTGTATCGGCTCCAACACGGCAGGCGGCATAATAATCCTCACCCTCAGCATGTCCCCTGAAGCCCAGATAATTATTTGATCCATAGGCCATTAAATGACGACTGTCAACCGATTTAAAATGATTTAGAAATTCTTTCATTACATCAAAATCACCTGAAAGTTCATTTCCAAGAGCAAACATTACAAAAGATGCATGATTTCCATAGGCGTCAAGAATATGGTCACCTTCCTTTAGTAAAAATGCATTTAAACTCGAATTCCTGTTCTTGCTGAATCCGCCCCAGATAGGCAATTCCGGCTGAAGATATATTCCTTCAATATCTGCAGCCTCAAAAGCGGCAAGCGGGGGTGTCCAGGAATGGAACCGGTAAAAATTGATATTGTACGATTTGGCAATCCTGAAAACTTTTTGCCAGCCTTCAACGTCCATAGGAGGATAACCTGTTAAAGGGAAAACACATGCATCGTGCTTTCCTCGAAGAAATATCTTTGTACCGTTTATAGTAAATTGTGTCCCCTGGGTGGAAAACTTACGCATGCCAAAATCGAGGGTTGTATTATCCAGTACTTTTTTCCCTTTCAATATGACACCCAGTTTGTACAAGGCAGGATCAAACTCGCTCCAAAAGCGGGTTTTACTTCCCATGCTGTAGGTAAGTTCAATTGTATTTCCCCCTTTCCTGAGTGTAACCGGAAATGACTTTGATGGAACACTATGTTTTGCATCGGTATTCCATGCATCAGCTTTCAGTATCAGCCTGGTCTTTTCAGTGTATCCTTCAGGATTAGATATTTTCACCCTGACTGTGATTTTTTTCAAGACAATATCGGGATAAACCTGAACTGTTTCAATATGAACCGGATTATACGCTTCGAGACAGAATTTACCAATAATACCATTCCAGTTGCTCTGCGTGTGTTCAGTCCAGGCATGTGAACCTGTCACTCCTTCAGGAACGGAACGATCATCATTATTTATCAGAATAGTCAGTACATGTTTCCCTGGAGACAGATGGTTTGTGAGATTGTAGTACTGTGCTGTCAGTATATCTGTACTGCTCCCGATGAGATTATTGTCAACCCAGACCTGAGTTGGCTTGGTCCGCTCCATCATTAACCTGATATAATGATCTTTCCATGTTTCAGGGATAATGACCGTCTTTTGGTACCAAGCCATTCCGGCATACATCAGTTCACGTGAAAGCCTCATAGTTTCCACCCTGTTGGTATTTGGAATCCCCTTTTTGTTTTCATCTAGTGTCCCGGGCAATCTGACTGAATCGGTAAGAGTCCGGGAATACCATTTTTCTTTGATGCCAACCTTCGCTGTGTCTAATGCAAACTTCCATGAACCGTTAAGATATGTTGTATCATGAAGGGAAACAAATGATCCTCTGTTACACGATGTTACTACAAACACTATTGCTATTAAGACATACTTAAGTTTATGATGCATGTAATTTAATTTTGGATTTTATAAGTCAATATTAAATCATTCATACATATTATCAAGATCTGCCCTTGATAACTCGATCATAAGATTTCCAATCTTATTAATAACCTCTTTTAAACATTTTTCTCCTTTCACCGGGGTTGCTTTATGCGGATTGCCAATTCCTGTATCAGCCGTGACCTTCGACCACTTACGTTCTGCCCATGCCCATTTTTCGTTTAAAGCTTTTATTCTGAATTTTTTACCAATTCCATTCCCTGCTTCATTTAGCGGCAAAACTGAGTCAGGTGCAAGATATTGCATCACACTTGTTTCCATTTCGTCGGCATGACCCCCTCCATTTTCAAAAAAATCTGAATTCGCAAATGACTGATACCAGTTGCAACTACAGATAAACATCTTAGGATACTTTGGTCCCAGTTCCCTGATCATCTGTTTAAAATCATTACCCCCATGTCCGTTCAGAATCAAAAACTTATAAATTTCATGCCTGTTAAGGACATCTGTCACGTCATTTAGTATTGCTAATTGTGTACTGGGGTTCAGATTAATATTTATTTTAATATCCAGCTGACCTGTATTTACACCAAATGGAATTGTTGGCAGAACAATTACTCCGGAGCCATTATTCCAGGCTATCTGAGCTGATTCTGTTGCAATCTTCTCAACCATTATATTATCAGTGGCAAATGGCAAATGATAATTATGCGCTTCAGTTGCGCCCCATGGCAAAACGGCCAGGTCGAATTTTTTGTCTTTTATTGCCTTCCAGTTCGTCTCAGATAAAATAAATGGTTTCATTCTTTAAAGATATTTGTCCGGATACAGGTTTATTGCCGGAATACGAAAATAGTAAATTATCACATTATGGTAATGGTTAGCCTTGATGCGATGATAACATTATGATCAGATATCCAACTTCAAACTATTTCTTTGACTTCTTCAGCTTTTTTATTTCTTTATCCTTTTGTGCTGACTCTTCTTCAAGGATGCTGATTTTATCATTCAGCTTCTCAACCCTGGCAATGAGGTTGCCCTTATCGTCCTTTAATCCTGTAACCTGCTTATTTAATTCTGTCTTATCAGCTTCGAGACCATTTATTACAGGAGTATAAACCGACTTTGCATAGAACCATGCAGTAAGATATCCGATTATTACTGCGACCAGGAGCAATGCGACAATGGTTATTACGGCTCCTGTGATAGTTTGGGCGAGTTGTATAAATAATAGTGTCATGTTATTGCATTTTTATTGATATTTCTGTTCTTCTGTTTTTTGCTCTCCCCTCTTCGGTGAGATAATCTGCAGCAGGCTTATTTTTACCTTGTGATTCTGTAATAATTCTGTCTGCATTTATACCCTTAGTCTCCAGGTACTTTCCTACTGCCAAAGCTCTTTTCAGTCCAAGAGCTTTGTTATATTCAGCTGTTCCCACCAGATCGGTATTTCCGGTAACTAAAAGCATCGATCCGGTATATTTGTCAAGCCATACCTTAAACGCAGCTAAGCTGTTGTCGGTTTGTGAATCCGTTTTGAATCTTGTTTCATTAAATCCAAAATAGATCAGAAGATCCTCAGGCATCGATGCTTTAAGTTTTATTAAAGAATCTGCCACATTAGTTTTTGATTCAGGAATTGTCTGTATCGGGACCGGCCTTTTCATCGCAGGTAAAACCTTATCGTTATAAAGCCATGCGGAGATAAAGCACCAGATCACGAATATGACAAATCCGGTAATTAGGATTCTCATTTTATGATTTGTTAATTTAAAGATCAGCCAATTGTCCCTACAAGTTAGGAAATAATTTCAATTCAGGGGTTATGGAAAAGGTTTAAACTTCATTAGGCCCCCATTTTAAAGCGATGTAATATCCGGTTAAATTTCCGGGGAATCCAGCCAATTATCTGGGGTACAGTAGCATAACCGAAATCAGGATGCTGCCCCAATGAAAAATAGAGAAGTTCATCCCTATGATATTCTTAAATAATTCAAATAATTACCTTTTTATCACTTATCTGCTGATGCCAGCCAGATCGCGTATCACAACAGATGCACATGCTATCCCGAAAGAAGCAGGCATATAAGAGATTGTACCTACTATTGATGCTTTATTCTGTTCACCATTTGTAGGGATTATCTTCGCTTTATCAATCACTTCAGGAGAATAGACTGCAGTAAAGCCTTCCCTTATTCCAAGCCCGTGTAACCGTTTTCTCAATATCCGGGCGAGGGAACAATCGGTTGTTTCTGAAATATCGGAAATATATACTTTTGTAGGGTCAAATTTCCCGCCTGCTCCCATCGAACTTACAAGAGGAAGATTTCTTTGCAAGCTGTGAAAAATAAGAAATATTTTAGGCGATAAAGTGTCGATAGCATCAACCACATAATCAAAACCCTTATCCAGCACATCTGCCATTCTTTCATCCTTAATATATTCCTGTATGACAGTGAGTTTGATATCAGGGTTTATGTCCATTATTCTTTGCCCCATTACCTCAGCTTTAGCCAGACCTTCCGTACTCTTAAGTGCGGGCAGTTGTCTGTTCCTGTTAGTAGGATGAATGTGGTCACCGTCAACTATTGTCATCGATCCAATTCCCGACCTGCATATCATCTCTGCAGCATAGGCACCTACTCCGCCTAAACCTACAACGAGTACATTAGCGTTTTTAAGTTTTTTCAACTTCTCACTGTCCAGAATTAATTCTGTCCTTGTCAGCCAATCAGCCATTTATTGAAATTTTTCAGTATTATTATCTTTAGCTCATCTACCGACAGGTCAAGATCGGATGCAACTTTATCATAAATCATTCGGATGTCAACATCTGCTCCATCTGTTTCCATAAATATTCTGTTAGCAGGCAGGTGTCTTAAAAGATCCCCTGACTCAGGTCTGAGAACAAAATCAAACCAGAATGAAAGATACATCCCTTTCGATAGCAGCTGACCTGCCAGTTCCACGTTTCCCCTGAATCCATGAACAAGCCATGGCATTTTCGGTTTTAGTTTTTTATGAACTGATAAAAGCTCATCCCATGCCCTTACACAGTGAATGACAACAGGTTTCCCTGTTTCTTCCGAAATAACTATCTGTTCTTCAAAGGCCAGACGTTGAAGCTCAATAGAAGGTCCTCTCAGCCTGTCAAAACCAGCCTCACCAATAGCTATAATATCAGGATGATTGATTGAATTTTCAACAGAAATTATAAGTTGTTCATGATTATCTTCATTAAGGAACCATGGATGTATGCCATAGGTGTATGCAACTCCTGAAACATCTGCCGGTAATTTTTCTTCATGTGCCATCAGGCTTTCGAGGATAAACATTCCAAAGGCAGGCTTGCCGCCATGAACATGGATATCAATATAGTCTCCGGGTTGCGGAAGATACATTCCTTTTATTTACTTAATAATGTAACTCCTTTATCAATCCGTTTAAGTGTTTCATCCTTACCGATCCAACTGATAATATCGAACATATGAGGGCCCCTTAAGGTCCCGACAATCAACAACCTGAGGGCATTCATTATTGCTCCGGTGTTGTAGCCATTCTTCTCAATCCATGCTTTAATAACCAGTTCAGTAGCAGCAGCGGAAAAATCAACTGTATTCTCAAGAATTGATTTTAATTCCAATAGAAGTCCTGCAGAATCCTCTTTCCATCTTTTTTTAACAACTTCCTGATCATAAATTTCCGGGGCCTTAAAAAAGAAATCAGTCTGTTCCCAGATATCTTTCACAAAACTTACCCTCTCTTTTACCAGTCCGATAAGTGTCTCAAGTCTGATTATATCAAAATGATAACCATGTGCTCTCAGAAATTCCCTGAATTCAATAGCAAGCTGGGTATTAGTCCTTTTTTGAAGATATTGGTGATTAAACCATTTTGCTTTTTCAGGGTCAAACCGGGAACCCGATTTGCCAACTCTGTCAATTGAAAAAGTATTAATCAGTTCATCCATAGAAAATATTTCCTGTTCAGTTCCAGGGTTCCAGCCCAGTAATGCAAGCATATTAATAAATGGCTCGGGATAATACCCATCCTCACGATAACCCTTTGCTGTTTCGCCATATGGCCAGAAAAGAGGAAATACAGGGAATCCCATTTTATCACCGTCGCGTTTGCTTAGCTTACCCTTTCCATCGGGTTTCAGCAGTAATGGCAGGTGGGCAAAAAGAGGCGGGTTCCAGCCAAATGACCGGTACAGCATAATATGAAGTGGCAATGAAGGCAGCCATTCTTCCCCGCGGATCACATGGCTGATCTCCATAAGATGATCATCAACCAGGTGCGCCAGATGGTAAGTCGGCATGCCATCTGATTTGAATAAAACCTTATCATCGAGGGTTCCGGTATTTACGACTATATGGCCGCGTATAATATCATCAAAATGGATATCCTCATTATGCGGCATCTTGAACCTGATAACGAAAGGTTCCCCCTTGTCAAGTTTCTCCCTCCATTCAACTTCTTTTAAAGAGACTGAGTTAATCAGTTTTTCTCTAGCTTCAGCATTATAAATAAAAGTTTTTCCTGCTTTTTCTGATTCGCTTCTCAGAGATTCAAGTTTTTCGGGAGTATCAAAAGCATAATAGGCATCACCTTTATCAATAAGGATATCAGCATATTGCCTGTATATAGTTTTCTTGTCGCTCTGGCGATATGGGCCATAGTTTCCACCCTCCCTGATTCCTTCATCAACAACTATTCCGCACCATTTAAGTGATTCCATAATATATTCTTCTGCACCCTCAACGAATCTTGTCTGATCTGTATCTTCGATCCTTAAGATAAAAGTGCCGCCATTCTTCTTTGCGAAAAGATAGTTGTAAAGAGCGGTTCTTACACCTCCGATATGCAAGGGACCTGTAGGACTTGGGGCAAAACGCACTCGTACTTGTTCCATATTATTACTAAACCGGTTAATGTAAATGCAAATATAGACAAACCCGACTATATATGATACTATAACGAAAATCAGGTTTTGAACTCCGGATTTGTATTAATTTAGCAGCAATAAAATTGTCTGTTTATGAAGAAGATGAAAGCACTTGTTAAAGCCAGACCCGAAAAAGGTTTATGGATGCAAGAAGTTCCTGTTCCTGAACCGGGACTTAATGATGTAATTATAAAAGTCAAAAAGTCTGCAATATGTGGCACAGATCTTCATATTTATGAGTGGGATGATTGGTCGAAAAAAACAATCAGGACTCCAATGATTATTGGTCATGAGTATATGGGTTATATCGAAAAGATGGGTGCCGGAGTGACCAATCTTAAAATTGGGGAAAGAGTTACCGGGGAAGGTCATCTTGCTTGCGGCCATTGTCGCAACTGCCGCCGCGGGAAGGAGCATGTATGTGAAAATACCGTGGGAATAGGAGTTCATATCGATGGATCATTCGCAGAATATGTGAAAGTGCCTGCAGTAAATGTCATTCCGCTCGATCACAGAATTCCGGATGAATGGGCTGCAATAATGGATCCTTTCGGAAATGCTACTCATACTGCTTTATCATTCCCGTTGATTGGGGAAGATGTTCTTATTACCGGATCGGGGCTGATTGGCAGTATGGCCGTTGCTATAGCAAAATATGCCGGTGCAAGATTTATTGTCGCCAGCGATCTCAGTGATGCACGCCTTGAAATTGCCAGGAAAATGGGAGCTACTCTTACTGTTAATCCATCGAAAGGGGAAAAAATCTCAGATGCTGTTAAAAAGCTGAGTATGAGAGGATTCGACATAGGGCTTGAGATGTCTGGATCTCCAAAAGCATTCGTGGAGATGCTTAATAATATGTATAATGGCTCCAGTATCTCATTACTTGGAATACTGCCATCAAACTTCGAGGTTCCCTGGAGTGATATCATTTTCAAGGCAATAACCTTAAAAGGTATATATGGCCGAGAGATGTGGGAAACATGGTATAAGATGGAGCAGATGATAATCGGGGGGATTGATTTAAATCCTGTTATAACACACCGGTTCTCAATAGATGATTTTCAGAAGGGATTTGATGAAATGGAAAAGGGCAATTGTGGTAAGGTTATCTTAAATTGGGATTAACTAATAACAAATTATGTATAATAATTATCAGAATCATTTATTAAAAATTATTGAGGAGATTAAAGAAGTCGGTCTCTACAAGAATGAGCGTATTATCGTATCTCCGCAAGGCGCTGAAATTGAGCTGAACACGGGACAGAAAGTACTGAATTTCTGTTCCAATAATTACCTGGGTCTTTCTAATGATCAATCGTTAATTGAAGCAGCTAAGGCTTCTCTGGATAATCATGGTTATGGAATGTCGTCGGTAAGATTTATCTGCGGCACTACCGATCTCCATAAGGAACTTGAGAGAAAAATTGCAGAATTCTTCAGTACCGAAGATACTATCCTTTATGCAGCCTGTTTTGACGCAAATGGCGGAGTTTTTGAACCTCTTCTAACCGAAGAGGATGCAATTATTTCTGATTCCCTGAATCATGCTTCGATTATTGATGGTGTCCGTCTTTGCAAAGCTCAGCGCTACAGATATGAAAACGCTGACGTGGCAGATCTCGAAAAACAACTTCAACTAGCTCATAATCAGAGATTCAGACTAATAGTAACCGATGGAGTATTCTCGATGGACGGGAATGTAGCACCTCTTGATAAAATTGTAGAGCTGGCCAATAAATACAATGCCATGGTAATGGTCGATGAATCACACTCAGCAGGAGTAGTAGGAAAAACAGGAAGAGGAGTTACTGAACTTTATAATATTACAGGAAAAGTTGAAATCATTACAGGTACCCTGGGGAAAGCCTTCGGTGGTGCAATTGGCGGGTTTACTACAGGCAAAAAAGAGATAATTGAGATTCTGAGACAAAAGTCACGGCCCTACCTTTTTTCAAACTCTATCCCCCCTATGGTCGCAGCAGCTGGTATCAGGATGATTGAGATGATGACTGAAACTAATGTGCTTCAGGATAAACTTCATTATAATGCTGAATACTTTATTGCCTGTATGAAAAAACTGGGTTTCGATATAAAACCTACCAAATCAGCAATTTGTGCAGTTATGCTTTATGATGCAAGATTATCTCAGGACTTTGCAGCAAGACTTCTTAAAGAAGGCATTTATGTTATTGGATTCTATTTCCCTGTCGTTCCCAAGGGTCAGGCCAGGATAAGGGTACAACTCTCAGCAGCACATGACCAGGAGCACCTTGATATGGCTATTAAAGCTTTCGAAAAGGTTGGCAAGAAATTAAAGGTTATAAAATAAGAAATAATGTTAAAATTCTATGAATCCTAATGAAATAAAGTGTCTGTTGTGCGGAGATTCTGCACAATTATTACATGAAAAATACCCTGGGTATCAAGAACCAGATACTTTTAAGATATACCACTGCAGCGAATGTAACACTTCCTTTTCCTTACCTACGGTTCATACTTCATTAATATATGAGAACATATATAAAAATGGTAATAAAGTACCCGGATATAATCGTTATTGGAGATATGCCAGATTTGTCAAAAAATTTAAAAACCCATTTAAGTACCTGGCGGACACATCAGAAACTTATTGGGGAGTAAGAGAATTTCTATCTAATTATGAAGTAAATAAAGAATCACTAAAAATTCTGGAGATTGGAAGCGGGTTCGGTTATCTTACCTATGCATTAAATAAGGAAAACTATAATGTTATTGGTTTAGATATTTCACAAACTGCTGTTGCCCATGCAAAAGAAACTTTTGGAGATCATTATATTTGTGCCGATTTGTTCGAATATGCTCAGCTTAATTCAGGATTATTTGATCTAGTTATTTTAACAGAAGTAATAGAACATATCAGCAAACCATTAGATTTTATCAAATCGATTTTAAAACTACTTAAGTCTCAAGGAAAAGCTATCATTACCAGTCCAAATAAATCTTTATATCCTTCTGATATAATTTGGGCGACAGATCTTCCCCCTGTTCATTGTTGGTGGTTTAGTGAAGAATCTATGAAATATATAGCCAGATCATTAGATATAACTGTAAGCTTCGTCAATTATAATAATTACTATAAAAAGAATTATAAAGTGATTGCATTAAAATCATGGCGAGATAGTCACTTACCAAATCCGTTTTTTAATAAGAATGGCGAATTGATAAATCAGGTAGCCAGTACAAAGAATACTCTCAAACCTTATATACAAGTGCTCCTGACCAGAATACCATTTGCATCCGCAATTTTTAGTAAAATAAAACAATATGTAATGAAGAGTATTGGAAGATCAAGAGTATTATTTGATAAAGACCTTATTGTCTGCAATGACAGAGGGAATATATTCTGTGCAATAATGCATAAAAGGTGAGTTAAATTTCCATAATAATATTTATAGATTGAATAAAAAAGGGTGCTCCGAAGAGCACCCGCTGATTTATGATAATTCCCATAACCTGGGACCCCATATTAAAAATCTAACCGCATTTGGATGATCCGCAATCTTTGCAGATCAGACACCCCTCTTCATAGACAAGGTTATCAGAACCACATTCCCCGCATTTGCCTTTTGCTTTTGTTCCGTTTGGTATATATTTTTTCAGCGCTCTTTCAACTCCATTCTTCCAGTTATTGATCGACTCGCTGTCAAGCTTTAATGATGTAACCAGATTAACAACGTCCTGGATTGGCATTTCGTGTCTCAAAACACCTGAAATCAGTTTCGCATAATTCCAAAACTCTGGTTTGAACATATGAGATAACCCTCCCATAGTTTTCTTATAGCCATATTTGTCGGTATACTGAAAATCATACCGGGTATTCCCATCTTCATCCTTTATTTTTATTATTTTGCCTTTTAAAATGCTTTTCGGGATAGGAAATATCTCCTCATCTGCTATACCTGTGAAGATCTCATAAGGACGACTCTCTTTCAGTCCGACAAAAGCCACCCATTTCTCTTCATTTATATTAAACCTGATAACATCACAATCAAGCACCTTTGGTCGTTTTGGTCTTTCAGGCCGTGCTTCTGTTTTTCCAGCGATAAGAACCCCGTTCCTGGATCCGTCACGGTAAACTGTTGCTCCTTTGCATCCCGATTTCCAGGCTGTCAGATAAAGCTCACTGACCAGTTCTTCTTTTGCTTCGGCAGGAAGGTTGATGGTAACACTTATTGAATGGTCAACCCATTTTTGAATTGCACCCTGCATCTTAACTTTTGCTATCCAGTCAACATCATTTGCCGTGGCTTTATAGTAGGGTGATTTTGCTATTATCGATTCAATCTCCTCGTCTCCCATTCTGGTAACTTCATCGGTATCATAACCGTTCAGTTTAAGCCAGTCGACAAATTTATGATGGAAAACATTAAATTCTTCCCACGAATCGCCAACCTCATCATTGAAGGTAACCTTTACATCCAGATCATTAGGGTTAACTTTTCTTCTTCTTTTGTAGAAAATGGAAAATATCGGTTCGATTCCGGAAGTTGTCTGGGTCATAAGGCTTGTGGTACCGGTCGGGGCAATTGTAAGCAGGGCTATGTTTCTTCTCCCAAATTTAACCATGTTGTTATACATAACAGGATCGGCCTCTTTCATCCTTAAAATAAAAGGATTGTTTTTCTCGCGTTCGGCATTATAAATTGCAAAGGCTCCTCTCTCTTTTGCCAGGTATGTCGATGCCTTGTAGGCTTCGAGTGCCAGTGTTTTATGAACTTCGACAGAGAAATTTGTAGCCTCATCGCTACCATATTTCATTCCAAGGCCCGCGAGCATATCTCCTTCTGCAGTTATTCCGATTCCTGTCCTTCGTCCCTCTTCCGATTTCTTCCTTATGTTGCTCCAGAGGTTTTTCTCGACATGTTTTATCTCTTCAATTTCCGGGTCGGCATTTATTTTCGTAAGGATAACATCGATCTTTTCAAGTTCAAGATCAATAATGTCATCCATCATGCGTTGAGCCAATCCTACATGCTCTTTATATAAATCAAAGTCAAATTCAGCCTTATCTGTAAATGGATTGTTGACATAACTGTACAGGTTAATCGCCAGCAGACGACAACTGTCGTACGGGCACAATGGGATTTCACCACAGGGGTTTGTTGAAACTGTCGCATATCCCAGGTCGCTGTAACAATCGGGAATACTCTCTCTGATTATTGTATCCCAGAACAATACGCCCGGTTCGGCTGATTTCCATGCGTTATGGATAATCTTGCTCCAGAGTTGAACTGCATCAATATCTTTTGCAAATTTCGGATTGGCAGAATTAATAGGATATTGTTGTCTGAAAAGCGTTTTGTCTTCAACAGCTTTCATAAAATCGTCGGTCAGCTTAACTGAGACGTTTGCACCTGTAACTTTCCCGCTCTCAAGCTTGGCATCAATGAATTTCCCTGAGTCGGGGTGTTTGATTGAGATCGACAGCATTAGTGCACCTCGTCTGCCATCCTGTGCTACCTCGCGTGTTGAGTTGGAATACCTTTCCATGAAAGGTACCACACCTGTGGAAGTGAGAGCGCTGTTAAGGACAGGAGTACCTTTGGGCCTTATATGCGACAGGTCGTGGCCCACACCACCTCTCCGTTTCATAAGTTGTACCTGTTCCTGGTCGATTTTCATAATTCCACCGTATGAATCAGATGATCCATCGTTACCAATCACAAAACAGTTCGATAATGAAGCAATCTGGTAATCATTCCCGATACCTGTCATTGGGCCTCCCTGGGGAACAATATATTTGAAATCTTTGAGAACATTATAAATCAACTCTTCAGAAAGCGGGTTCTTATATTTCATCTCTACCCGGTGTATTTCACGAGCCAGCCTGCGATGCATGTCGTCGGGTGACTTTTCGTACAGGTTCCCGAAAGAATCCTTTAAAGCATATTTGTTTGCCCATACTCTTGCTGCAAGTTCATCGCCTTTGAAATACTGAATGCTTTCTTCAACAGCTTCTTCGTGAGAATAAACAACTTTATCCTGTTCTCGTTTCTTAGACTTCTCAATATTTTTCCCATCCACTGTTTTCTGCACCTCAGGTGCGGAATTTATGTTTTTTGCTTTTTCAGTTGCAATAGCTGATTCCTGGACAAATAGTTCTTCCATATATTTTTGTTATTCTCTGATTTTAATGAGATTAAACGGCCACTGATTTTCGAAGCGGGTAATTGCTAAATTAAACAAGCGCTCCACTGAATGCAAGCGTAAAAATTTAAGTTTATTAACATTTAATATAATAGTTATTAACTATTATGTATTTGTCTGATTATATGTTTGTTAGTTGATATTTTAAATATATAGAAACAAATATTTTCCGCAAAAGTTCATAGAAATATCAGAAATTAAAAATCCGGTAGCTTGTATGATACCTATTACCAATCTTTTACTAAAAACAATAAAAAAGAGGCTGCCAGAATTTGACAGCCTCTTTGTAAATAAGTAATGTATTTTTAGTTGAATATATAACGAATTCCAAATTGCATCGAATAAGTTGATGCATAACCAACCGTATTACTGAATGTTTTGGTCAGCATTGCATTATTATAAGGATTAAGTCTGAAGGTAGGTATAACAGTACCTCCGGCAACAACAGGTAAAATACCTGGACTAGCTGTACTATTTGTCATTACAAGAATATTATTCTGGTTATAGAATGGAGACTTACCCCAGTTACTATTCAGGAGGTTGCCAAAATTGAGAATATCGAGACTAAGTTGAATGGTATTACGTTTGCCAGCTACATTAACAAAGAAATCCTGTTTAAACTGGATGTCAAACTTGTTGACCCATGGATATAGTGCGCCATTTCGTTCAGCATACTTGCCCATTCTTGATTTAAGATATTTGTCCTGTCTGACAAATGCAAAGAAAGCATCACTTTGTTCCTGGGCAGTCCACGTAGTTAAAGTCCCGCCTGCAGGGGTAAATTTATAATCTACAAATGTAATCTCTGATGGATCTTTCGGAACATAAATCAGGTTGTTAGAACCTGCGCCATCACGTACTATATTGCTTGAATAGACATAAGAGAAACGTCCTGCTGCTTCTCCGTCATAGAACAATGATACTGATGTACCCAGGAATTTAAGATACTCAATTCTGTATGAAGCTGAAGCAATCAAATGATCAGGCATTACATAATTTGTATAGCTGAGTTCCGGACTGTTAGCGCCATTTACGTTTGCATTACCGTTCCATGCTGAAGCTGCCTGATCACCGGCTCCGTCAACAAGGTTTTTAGCTACAGAGTGAGTATAGGCAATCATTCCGGAAAAACCATTGGTGAATGTTTTCTCTAATTTTCCGGTAATTGAAAAGTAGTAGCCACCCTTCCTGTTTTCAAGGACAATCGGTGAGACACCGTTACCTGTTCCCAAAGAGGTTGTAACAATACCCGCAGCATTAATAAGCTGGTAATATTTAGCTGGGTTTGTTGTAGGATAGATAAGCCTGTTATCGGGATAGCCAGATATATTCATGTTGGCAGCTCCCTGAAGACCTTCGTTTACAAAGAATGCAGTATTAATGTCTTTATTATACACGCCTTCAAGGGTACCTTTTAATCCCCATGGAAGTTTTGCATCCAAAGCTAAACTGCTTTTCCAGGTTTGTGGCATCTTGAAATTCGGGGAGATAACAGTAAAGGTGCCCGGAACAATTGTTCCAGCTGCCGGCTGGGTAGCCGGATAGTATGCATTTATTGCAGGATTAAATGGTCCTGGAACGTTAGCTCCGGATAAAGCCT
Source organism: Bacteroidales bacterium (assembly GCA_003141715.1). Taxonomy (GTDB): domain Bacteria; phylum Bacteroidota; class Bacteroidia; order Bacteroidales; family VadinHA17; genus LD21. The sequence goes on from PLNF01000035.1 coordinate 24,863, forward strand.
GAGTAGTTTGGACCATTCCGGCATCTCCTACCTGACCTACAATCCATACAAATGGAACACGTCCTGTAAATATACCTGTTCCTCCGCGTAATACTAAAGAACGATCTTCTTTCAAATCATAGTTAAAGCCGATTCTTGGTGATACCATAACTCTTGATTTCGGTAAAGTTGATGTGTGATAAGTATTACCACCAAAATCAAGTGTAGCGATAATTGGATGATCAGCACCTGGTGATGGGTATGACGGACGGTCAAGACGAATACCTCCTACAACTTTTAAACGGCTGTTAACATTAAGCTCATCCTGAATATATCCTGCGATCTGATTGAACTGGAATGAAGGAAATGCCTGTGCATAACCAGGAGTATTGGAGAAAGTAATACCAAAGTTCTTTGGATTAACCCCGGTTACAAAGTCATTCCATGAATTGAATACATAATAACTTGAACCGAAGCGCATGAAACCGTTCTTTGTATTATCATGTTCATAGTTAATACCGGCAGTCATATTATTTTTACCCCATGTCCAGGTTACATCATCATTAAATGTAGTTGTTGCGACCTGACGAAGGTTCCCATATGAGAATAGTTCAGTACCAAAAGATACGTAAGGGATACCAGCCTGAAGAATATCAACAAATGGGAAAAGTTTTCCATCATTGCTGCGTGGCTCATTCTGATATGAATAGGTTCCGCGAAGTGTGTTCAGAACTTTTCCGCCAAACAGAGTAGAGTTTAATTCTCCAGACCATGAACTGAAGTTATTCTGCTGATAATATCCAGAATTCTGATACCACATAGCATCCATACTCTGCCTGTTGTTGGTATAAATTCCGGAGAATGGAGATACAGAAGTACTGGGATAATTTGGAGTTTTACTTGCCTGATAGCTATAACGGACATTAAATTTGTTATTGTTATTGATGTTCCAGTCTATTCTTGCAAGAAATTTTTGGCCGGGACTCTTCTGTGAATATCCCTGATAAGGACCAGTGATATATCCATAGGTATCTTTCAGGTAAGCGCTCATCATGTCCATGTCGGCGACGGTTGGACGTGCAATATTATTGGCATAATCCGGAGGTGAATCAGGAGTTGAAGCAACTCTCTGAGGTCCGGGAACCGTATTCTTTTCTGTTTCAGCATTTATGAAAAAGAACAATTTATTCTTAATAATAGGGCCGCCAAGACGAAATCCCTGCATGCTGTAGCTGGCTTGGTTACGAATAAATGTTGCGTCTCCTACTTTATTACCTTTGTAATTCTGATTATTCATGTAGGTATATACAGATCCGGAAAACTCGTTGGTCCCTGAACGGGTTACAGCATTAACTGATGCACCAATAAATCCACTTTGACGTACATCATACGGTGTGATATTAACTGAAATCTGGTCAATAGCATCGAGGGAGATAGGTGTACCATTCCCCGGCAGGTTAGTACCGATACCAAATGCATTATTAAACTGAGCACCGTCAACGGTAATGAAGTTCTGACGGTAATTTCCACCGCCAATCTGGTTGCCGTTTGCCTGAGGTGTGAGCCGGGTGATATCATTTATACTCCTGTTTACAGTAGGCATCAGCGTTAATTGCCTGTTGTTGATATTTATTGAAGTACCATTCTTTTCTGAATTAAATTGTGGCGTTTTTGCACCTACAACAACCACTTCTGCAAGTGCAGAAGCACTTTCATCCAAAGATGTGTTCAGAGTAAATTTTTCACCAAGGTTCAATGTAATATCAGTTAATGTCTTCTTTGAATACCCAACAAAGGAGACCTCAACAGTATACGGACCACCTGGCCTCATACCCTGAATGACAAAAAGACCATCATTATTGGCAAGCGCGCCATATTGTGATCCGGAAGGAACATGAACAGCTACAATAGTTGCACCCGGTAATGCTTTACCGTCTTTATCAACTATTTTGCCGCTCATAGAAGATGTCGTCGATCCCTGCCCGAACATCAGAACACCGATGAACAGGAAGATCAACATCATAAACAAACGTTTAAGTTGCTTCATCATAAAATTAGGATTAAGGATTAATAAATTTTCAACAAGGTTATTGTAAATAGTTCATTAGTAGGTTACATCGGAGTTACAAATATGTTAAATCCGGTGCATCAATTTACGGCTCTTTGGATGAACCTGCCCAATTAAGAAAAGATTAGTTTTTAACAAATTATGAATAGGCCTTGTTAATATCTTTGTGTAAAATTTCTTTGATAATAATTTCTGTAGCTCCGGCATTTTCTTTTACATATTTTGATGCAATTTCAGCTGAAATTGTATAGATTTTCTCGTCCGACAGCCAAAAATCCAAAATTCGTTTAAAATCATCAAAGGTGAGAAATGACTTTGCACCTCCGACACTCAGGAGATCAACAGCTTCTTTGAAATTTTCATATCTGGGCCCGAAAAGTACCGGAATTCCCCAGCATGCAGGTTCAAGAATATTGTGGATACCCTTTCCAAATCCGCCACCGATAGCAGCAATATATGCATACCTGTATGCTGAAGAAAGCATACCGATATTATCAATAATAAGTACGCGTGCATCAGCATAATCTTCATTGTACTTAGAAAATCTTATATATTTCACTTTAAACAGCTTTTCCAGTCTTTCAATATTTGCCTTATCAATTTCATGCGGTGCGAAAACCCATTTCATTCCCGAGGGGAAACAGTTGATATACTCTGCAATTATCTCCTCATCCTGCCTCCAGCTGCTTCCGGCCAAAAATAATTTTTCACCTCCCCTGAACTGTTCGAGCTGTGGAATCTCTCTGGCTGTACCGGCTATCTCAATCACTCTGTCGAATCTTGTATCACCGGCGAGATAAACTTTCTCCATGCCGATACCGGTGAGAAGGTCGTAGGACCTTTGATCCTGTACAAATATTTTTTCAAATTTCCTTAACATATTTCTGAAAAACGATCCGTACCACTTGAAAAAATGTTGCCCCGGACGAAATATTCCTGATATAAGATATAAAGGAATATTCTTCCTGTAAAGTGTTGATATATAATTATTCCAAAATTCGTATTTGACGAATATTACAAATTCCGGTTTAACCAGATCTATGAATTTCCCGGCATTGTATGGTGAATCTGAAGGGAGATAACTGATACAATCGGCTTTATTATAATTCTTTCGTATTTCATAGCCTGAGGGAGAAAAAAAAGTAAGTACAATTTTGAATACCGGCATCTCTTTTTTAACTGCCTCTATTACCGGCCTTCCCTGCTCAAATTCACCAAGTGATGCACAATGAATCCAGATAACCCTGTCTCCCGGTTTTATCTTTTCAGCAATTTTTTCTGCCCACTTTTTTCTTCCTTTTACCCATAACGATGCTCTTGAATTAAAAGGAGATATGAGATGAGCAAGTGCGGAGAAAATCAGGATTCCTATGTTGTATAAAACTTTCATAATTCTTTAATTCAAACGGCCAAAGGTAATAAAAATGGTGCAAAGGCGTAAGGGAACGAAGGGAAAGACCAAAGTGACGAAGTGACTTAGGGACTTAGGGACTTAGAGACTTAGAGAAAAAAAATATGAGAAGACAGGGAGACAGGGGGAATGGGATAGTTTTGAGTCATTCAGATTATCCCTTCGTCACTTAGTCCCTTAATCTCTTAGTCATTCCAGTTATGCCATTAATTAAAATAGTCCTATTTTTGAAGGATAATACCTTTCCTCATGGTAAGACTTATTGCCCTGATTATTTCTATTGTTTTGCAAATCATTGCTGCTTCGATTGCATTGGGATTCATGAAGCTTACCAAATACAGGCTTTCATGGATATTGCTCTCCCTCTCTTTTGTATTCATGGCCGTCCGCAAAATTATTCAGCTTTTTGAATTTTTCCGTGGTACTCCCTCATTTACATGGCAGCTGATTGACGAATGGATTGGAGTTCTTATTTCAGTAATGATCATTGGTGGTGTTATTCTCATCCGGGAAATATTTTACTCGCTAAAACGAGCTGAAACTGATAGATCACGTTCTGAAAAAAGAGTAATAAATGCTATAATAAACACCGAGGAAAATGAAAGAAAGAGGTTTGCAAAAGATCTGCATGATGGGCTCGGACCTATTTTGTCAACTGTAAAAATGTCTCTTTCCGCACTAACAGATAGAATCAAAGATCAATCCGGATCGGTTATCCTTAATAATACAAACCATCTCGTAAATGAGGCTATCAACACTATCAAAGACATCTCAAATAACCTGAGCCCGCACGTACTGTCAAATTTTGGACTGGCCAGTGCTATCAGTGCATTTACCACTAAAATTAATCAGACTAAAGCAGTTGAAATTGATTTTAAGTCGAATATGGAGGCCCAGCGGCTTGATAACGAAAAGGAAGTTGTAGTCTATCGCGCTGTTTGTGAGCTTATTAATAATTCAATTCTGCACTCGGGAGCTTCCAGGATTGATATAGAATTAAACAAACACGAAAAATTTATTACCTTGCAGTTTTATGATAACGGACGTGGTTTTGATACATCTTCATTAAGCAAGGAAGACACGAAAGGGATGGGATTATCAAACATTGAGACCCGTGTAAAAACCGTTGAAGGAGTATTTATCCTGGAAAGCACTCCCGGGAAAGGAACAAGTGCTCTTATCAAATTGATTGAATGATTCTTATTAACTCGGAATTGCCTAAAATGGAAAGAATACGAATAATCATTGCAGATGATCACCAGCTATTTCGCAACGGATTAAAGATACTTCTGAATGCATTCCCCGAATTCGAAGTGACAGCCGAAGCTTCAAATGGCGAAGAATTTCTGAAAATTCTGAAGAATACACAGGCAGATGTTGCCCTTATGGATATTAATATGCCTGAAATGGACGGGATAGAAGCTACAAGAAAGGGCCTTAAGATTTGTCCGGGAATTGATATTATCGCTCTTTCAATGTATGGAGAGGAAGAATATTATTATAAGATGGTTGACGCCGGAGCCAAAGGATTCATTCTTAAAGATTCGGACATCTCAGAAGTTAAAGAAGCAATACTCACAGTAAGAAAAGGAGGCAGCTATTTCTCACAGGAGCTGCTTTATCATGTCATTCAGAAGATCAAATACCGCGAACAGGAAAGCAAATCGGCCAATCTTTCCAAAAGAGAAAAAGAAATACTGTTTAAAATCTGTGAAGGACTCTCTAACCAGGAGATCGCTGAGACACTTTTTATAAGTAAAAGAACCGTGGATAAGCACAGAGCAAACCTTCTCGGAAAGACAAACTCCAAGAATACAGCAAGCCTGATACTCTTTGCAATACGAAATAAACTTATCGAGATCTAACATACTGTCCATGGCCGAATCACATAACCTGGGACAAAAAGGAGAAGACCTTGCAGCAGATCACCTGAAGAAAGCAGGTTTCAAAATACTCTTCCGGAATTGGAAATGGGGAAAACACGAAATTGATATCATAGCTGAGAACCAGGATTTTATTGTATTCATAGAGGTAAAAACACGGAATGACGACTTCCAGATGCATCCTGTTACTGCTGTAACCAAAGAAAAGCAAAAATCAATAATCTGGGCAGCAAATGGCTATCTGCAAAAATTCAATATAGATAAAGAGGGCAGGTTTGACATAATAACTGTAATTAAATCTGTCGATTCATATCAGATCGATCATATAGAGGGTGCATTCTATCCGACTTTAAGATAAGAAGTTTGGAGTGCCTAAAGTTTGGAGTGCCTAAAGTTAAAATGGTTGAAAAGGTTTAAGTCTAGTAAATTTATAGTAACTCTAAGTACTCTAGGCACTTTATGAATAAAAAACACCCTAATTATGGATATAGTAACATTAAGAGACTATTGTATTTCAAAGAAAGGAGCCACTGAAAGCTTCCCCTTTGGAGACGATACTCTTGTTTTTAAAGCCGATGGAAAAATATTCGCCCTGGTCAACCTCGATGGTGACCTCAGTATAAACCTTAAATGTGACCCTGCTCTCGCGATCGACCTAAGGGAAAGATACTCCTCGGTTACCCCCGGCTACCATATGAATAAAAAACACTGGAACACTGTTTTACTTGATGGATCTGTCCCTGATAAAGAGGTCCTCAGCTGGATCGATCATTCATACGATCTTATTTCAGGCAGGAGGTAAATCTACTGAATGGTGAGAATTACTTGAACCAACGAACAGTTGAACAAACGAATTCAGAAGTAAAAATTTAAATCAAACATTTAGAAATGAATATTATTTAGAGATTTATGTTCAATATTTTAACATTCTTATTTCGGATGTTCTAATGTTCTTACTTCAAAAAAATACCAAATAACAAAATTACCTTAGAGATTCATTTCTGCAACTAATCAATTTTATTTCTTCATAATTTCTCTAGCTTAGCATTTTTATAAATTGAACTTATCGAATATTCAAGACCTAATTTGTAATTAAATTATAGTATTATGAAGACCCGTCTCCTGCTGGCATTAATTCTATCCCTTTTTATTGTACCGTCCTTTGCGCAAAAGAAAAATACTGCTCATCAGAAAACCGAAGAGGGTTACAAGTTTACTCCGGTGGTCGAATTAAAAGCCACTCCTGTTAAAAACCAGGCAGGAACCGGAACCTGCTGGTGTTTCGCCACTACTTCATTTATTGAATCTGAACTACTCCGGAAAGGGAAAGGAGAATATGATCTTTCGGAAATGTATATAGTACGATATAATTATGTCGACCGGCTGCAAGATAATTTTATCCAACAGGGTAACGGAAACCTTGGTCAGGGCAGTGTCGGTCATGACTGGATGACAGAATTTGCGAAAAACGGAATTGTCCCCTATGAAGTATATACAGGTCTTAACTACAGCATGACAAACCACAATCATGGCGAATTGAATGCTTTTATAAATGCAATTGCCACCGTACCTCTAAAGAGAAACAAGGAAAGCGATCAGTATTTCACTATAGTCGATGCAGTGCTTGATACTTATCTGGGTAAAGTTCCTCAATCCTTCACATATAAGGGAGTCGGCTACACTCCCAAATCCTTCACGGCTAGTCTTGGCATTAAACCCGAGGACTATGTTGAGATCACTTCATTCACCTTTTTCCCTTTTTATACTCAGGGATTGGTTCCTATTCCTGATAACTGGAGAAAAATGAATTATTACAATGTGCCTCTTAACGAACTTATCATAATTATGGATTCTGCACTTATTAAAGGTTATACTATAGCCTGGGATGGCGATGTAAGCGAAAAAGGTTTTTCTCATTTCAAAGGGGTCGCAATAATCCCGGAAATTGAAAATACTGATCAGTATTCCAGTGCCGACAAGTCCAGGTTGGGGAAAATGACTCCGGAGGAACGCGCTGCAGAAGCCTATAAGTTCAGCAGGCCTTTCCCGGAAGTTAAAGTAACTCAGGAATTTCGTGAAGAAGGATATGATAATAAAACTACGACTGACGATCATAGTATGCATATTACCGGTATTGTGAAAGATCAGAACGGTACCAAATATTATATTACCAAGAACTCATATGGAACTGACAGGAATCCTTTCGAAGGCTACCTGAATATGTCTGAAAACTATGTCCGGGCAAAAACGATCTATATTATGGTTAATAAAAATGCCATCCCGTCCGAGATAAAGACAAAACTGGGATTATGAAATGAATGGTAGGGTCATGCCATGGCATGACCTTATTCCACCAGTAGATTACAGCCTCTTATATTAGAATTGTCAAACCTGCCGAGTACTTCGAACCCTCCGTCCTCGTAAACTTTGCCGAGATCGCCGGTAGCAATAAAGGAACATGAGTTTATATTTGCCAGGTCGATTATATTAATTCCTCCTGTTCCGGCTGGTTCGTTATAAAGGGTTAGAGGATCCTGTGGATCTCTGATAATTATTTTCATCCATGGAGGACAATAAAATATCCCATCACCTTTTGAGTACGCCTGACTCAATAATTCAGTCATCCCATACTCCGAATGAATTGAAAGTACATTCAATTTCCCTTTCAGAATAGAATGAAGTTCTGAACGAGTCAGCTCTTTCCTCCTGCCTTTCATACCACCTGTCTCCATCACGATTACTCCGGAAAGATCAGGTGACTGATTTTCCGCCAGATCAATCAAGGCAAAACTGACACCAAGCAATAAGACTTTCTGTTTTTCTTCTTTCGCCTTTTTTATTGTATGAATAAGGTCTTCGATATTATTTTTGTAGAATCCGCTATAAGGATTCCGGCTTTTCTTAATCAGATTATCAACCATATAAACGAGCGAAGATCCTTCTCTTTCCATGTATGACGGAAGCAAAGCGGCAATAAGATATTCTTCCGGTTCGCCGTAAAACAGGCTGAAAGATCTCAGGAAACTCTCCTCATATAAAAGTAAATCATTTACGAAATGTTTCCCGGTAGTAATGCCTGTTGTCCCACTGCTTTCAAAGATAATTTCGACAGGAAGATCACCGGTAACGATTTTATGATTTCTGAAGAATTCAACTGGTAGAAAAGGTATTTCATAAGGAGTTTTTATTTTAGAACAGCCCTTTCCAAGACTTTTTAAAAAGTTGTGATATATAGTATTATTATTGTATTGATAATTAAATACTTCAAATGTAGTTTCCCAAAAGTCTGTCTTGCTTTTAATATTGAATATCCGCCTCTGCAAATTCTGCAATTGCATTATCATTTGCCTGGAAAAGTTAATGAGCCATCCGGCTGATAGACCCATTGGAAAGTACATTCCCCATAGACAATCCCCTGCCTGGTTTCATTAACTGTACTGACAATCCTGAATTTTGTATAATCTTCGTTCCCTGATCTATAGATCCATACCTGGTTGGCATTTATCGGATCGGCCATATCCTGCCATTGTGTTACAGAAACGGTTTTAAGATTGTTAAAAGCCGATTGTGCCGTTGTTTCATCAGCATAATCACCAATTTTAAAAAATGATGGTTTAAGATTATTGTTCTGTAATGTTAATCTTGGAGGCAGAGTGTCAACATTAACATATAAAGATATGTCATATCCCTGAGCATTAATTGTGGATACCAGCTTTGCCCCGGAAAATGAAAACCCATAGTTATAATAAGTTGTAGAGAAGTAAGTGATATTGTCAATAGTATCAATGCCGGAAGTACGGGTTGGTTCCTTTTTCGTACAGGCTGTAAGAATTAAAAAACTCCCAAGAAATATGAATACTATCTTTTTCATAATGCAAAGATAATAGATCTTCTATTCTCCCCGTATCGCTGTTATCCCGGGCAGCTTCTTCCCTTCCATATACTCAAGCATCGCACCGCCACCGGTTGAAACGTAGCTCACTTTATCAGCGAGTCCGTTTTTGTTTATTGCAGCTACGGAATCGCCGCCTCCGATAAGACTGTATGCTCCTTTCGCTGTTGCTGCGGCTATAGCCTTAGCCACGGCAGTTGTTCCTTTTGAGAATTTTTCCATCTCAAAAACTCCCATTGGCCCGTTCCACAGAATTGTTTTTGAATTTTCAATAACCGAAGAAAATTCCTTAATAGTTTTCTCAGCAATATCCAGACCCAGCCATCCATCTTCAACGGCATTGGCAGCAGTAACATGAGTATTAGCCTCATTATCAAACTTATCAGCATTCAGACTATCGACCGGAAGATAAAGTTTGACTTTCTTTTCTTTGGCTTTTTCAATAAGTTTCAATGCGAGATCAAGCTTGTCCTCTTCACAGAGAGACTTGCCGATTTTACCACCCATTGCTTTAATAAAGGTATAGGTCATTCCTCCACCTATAATCAGATTATCAACCCTGTTAAGAAGATTTTCAATCAGCATGATCTTATCTGAAACTTTTGCTCCTCCCATTATTGCTGTAAACGGCCGCTGGGGATCCTTAAGAACCTTATCCATTGCTGCAAGCTCACTGTTAATGAGGAAACCGAACATTCTTTTATCAGTGTCGAAATAATCAGCCATGACAGCAGTGGTCGCATGAGCACGGTGGGCTGTCCCAAATGCATCATTAACATAAATTTCTGCATAACCTGCCAGTTTTTTTGCCATTTCTTTCTGCCTGATCTTCATCTCAGCTTTAGCGGCTTTCTTTTCCTCATCAGTAACTGTCTCAGGCAGAATTGGTTTCCCCTCTTCTTCCGGATAAAAACGTACATTCTCCAGAAGAAGGATCTCTCCCGGTTTCAGTGCGGCTGACATTTTCATGGCTGATTCCCCGAGGCAATCATCTGCGAACAGTACCTTTTTTCCAAGAAGTTTTTCCAGAACCGGAAGAACAGGCTTAAGCGAATATTTCTCCATACGTCCCTCAGGCCTTCCCAGATGTGACATAAGGATCAGGCATCCGCCATCGTTAAGAATTTTATTAATTGTAAGTAATGCTCCCCTGATACGGGTATCATCGGTTACTGTAAAAGTCTTTTTGTCGAGGGGTACATTGAAATCGACCCTTACTATTGCCTTCTTTCCTTTGAAATTAAAGTCCTGAATCATTTTCATAGATCAAATATTTTTATTTAACACAAGAAATTCTCAATTACAAACCTACATTTTTTTTGGAAATATTCATTTGCAAAAATGGCTCAAAATATAAACCTCTGAGTAACTCTGTGAATTCATAAAAGATTATTTAAATTTGAAAAAAAAGTCATGACAAAAATCACACTTAAAGGGAATCCCATCAATACATCCGGAAACCTTCCGGCTAAAGGTAGCAAAGCCCCCAATTTTACACTTGTTAAATCTGACCTAACAAATCTTTCTCTATCAGAGCTTAAGGGTAAAAAACTTATACTGAACATATTCCCAAGTCTGGACACTTCAACGTGTGCCACCTCAGTCCGCAAATTCAACCAGTTGGCCGCAGGGAAAACCAATACAGTAGTTCTTGCAATTTCAAAGGACCTTCCCTTCGCTCACGGGAGGTTTTGTTCCACTGAAGGAATTACAAATGTGACCACCCTCTCAGGATTCCGCGATTCAGCTTTCGGAAAATCATACGGTATCGATATAATCGACGGACCGCTTGCCGGTGTTTATGGGCGCAGTATTGTGGTTGTTGATGAAAATGGAAAAGTTACTTATACCCAGCTTGTCCCTGAGATAACGCAGGAGCCTGATTATGATTCGGCACTTGCTGCTTTATAAGTATCTGAAAGAATAATCGGAAGATGAATTTTTCACAGATCCCTGGTCAAAAAGAGATTAAAGCAAAACTGCTCCGGTCTGTAAAGGAAGAAAGAGTCAGCCATGCACAGCTTTTTGCAGGGCCTGAAGGTTGTGGCAGTATGGCTCTGGCATTGGCGTATGCCCGGTATATCAATTGTGAGAGCCGGACAGACTATGACTCATGCGGTACCTGTAAGTCGTGCGTAAAATATGAGAAACTGATCCATCCCGATCTTCATTTTGTCTTTCCCGTTATAAAAGGGAAGAAAGTCACAGATCCGGTAAGTGACAATTATTTAGAGGAATGGAGAGAGTTTGTAAAAAGGTCTCCCTATTTTACTCTTAATAACTGGATGGATTCTATAGAAGTCGGGAATGCCCAGGGGATGATATTTGCTTCGGAAGCCTCTGAAATAATAAAAAAACTGAGTCTTAAGACTTTCGAATCAGACTTTAAGATTATGATAATCTGGCTGCCAGAAAAAATGCATCAGGCAACAGCCAATAAACTTCTGAAGATGATAGAGGAGCCGCCGGAAAAAACTCTTTTCCTCCTGGTTTCAGAAGAGCCCGATAAGGTAATACCTACAATCCTTTCAAGGTGTCAGCTTGTTAAAGTCCCTTCCTTCAACAGTCGTGATATTAAAAAATACCTTATAGACAGGTTTAACATAGCAGTCGATAAAGCTGCTGATATATCACGTGTGTCAAACGGAAATATAACAAGGGCAATTGAGTTTTGTGAAAATGAAGACTCTTCACTGGCAAATCTTGAACGTTTTAAAAGTCTGATGAGATTTGCCTGGAAACGTGACATCATTTCAATTATCAATTGGTCAGAAGAGATTTCAACAACAGGCAGGGAAGCTCAGAAAAACTTTATTTCTTTTTCTATGAGAATTCTCCGGGAAAACCTGATGCTATCTCTCGATCAGTTGAAAAACAGTCTCGTTTTCCTGACAGGTGAAGAGGCAACTTTCTCAGGAAATTTTCACCCCTTCATAAATCAGAATAATATTTATCCGCTTACAGAAGAGTTCAATCTTGTCTATTCCCATATTGAGTCAAACGGAAATGCAAAAATAATCTTCCTTGACCTGGCATTGAAAGTTACAAGGCTTATCCGCTGATCAAAACACCGAATCTTGAATTTGATTCATTTATTCACTACTTTTGCGGAATAATTTCTGAATCTAAAGAGTTTTATGACAGATAATGAAGATATTCAAGGGCAGACAGGGGAAGAGATCCGGATGCCTGATATAACATATAAGCCCGGGTATAATAAACTGGATTCTTTCAACTGGTTGAAAGATTTGCATGAAACTCCTGACTTAAATGACACAGTAGAAATCCGATTCAAAAATACCAGAAAAGGGTTTTTCAGGAATGTAAACGGATTAAGACTTGAGATTGGTGATGTGGTCGCAGTGGAGGCATCTCCGGGACATGATATAGGCAGAGTTTCGATGGTTGGACATCTGGTGGAAGAACAACTAAAAAGACTGAAGGTACATCCATCCCCCGATGATCTGAAAAAAGTGTACCGTAAGGCAAAAGCTGTTGACATTCAGAAATGGGAAGAGGCAAAGAAACTGGAGACCCCGACTATGTTGCGTTCAAGAAATATTTCTGAAGAACTCAAACTTAATATGAAGATCGGGGATGTTGAATATCAGGGCGATAAGACAAAGGCCATATTCTATTACATAGCCGATGAGAGAGTGGATTTCCGCCAGCTTATTAAAGTCCTTGCCGATGAATTCAGGGTAAGAATAGAGATGCGCCAGATAGGTGCGCGCCAGGAAGCAGGAAGAATAGGAGGAATCGGATCATGTGGAAGAGAACTTTGCTGTGCGACCCATATTACTAATTTTATTTCAGTTACAACAACTCATGCTAAATACCAGGAGTTATCGCTGAATCCACAAAAACTCGCCGGGCAATGCAGTAAACTTAAATGCTGCCTCAACTTTGAATTAGATTGTTATGTTGATGCACAAAGGTCATTTCCGCCAAGAGATGTTGCGCTTGAAGCTCTTGACTGTACCGGCTATTTCCAGAAGCTGGAAGTTCATAAAGGTCTATACTGGTATTCGACAGATCCGCATTCAAATGCGAACCTTATCGCACTTCCGGTGCAGAGGGTCAGGGAGATTCAGGCTATTAACAGAAAAGGGGAAAAAGTCGATAAGCTTAAACTGATCGATGAATCATGGGAGATAAAACCAGTTTCTCAGGACTTGTTGAAGAATAACAGTCTTACAAGGTTCGATCCTCCTGATAACAAAAATCAGCAGAACAAGAATCCACACAAAAGAAAAAACAGAAGATTCAATGATAAAAGGAATAAATAGATTTTCATTCATTTTAATATTGACATTCTTATTATTATTCTTATCATGCAACAGTAAGGTTATTTATACAAATTCCCAGGCAATGGATGAAGAGACCTGGAAGCTGATGGATATACCCACATTTAAAGTACCAATAACAGATACTCTTAACAGCAATAATGTATTTTTTACTATCAGAAACGGCTCCTCTTACCCATTTCGTAATATTTATCTTTTCGTGACAACAACATCCCCGGATGGAAGAAAAATTACCGATACTCTTCAGTACAACCTTGCTGATGAAAAGGGAAAATGGTATGGTAAGGGATTTGGTGATATACATGAACTGAATCTTCCATATAAATCAAATGTCTATTTTCCCTTAAAAGGCACATACGAGTTTAAGATTCAGCATGGTATGCGCATTGAAAATCTTAAGGGTGTTTATGATTTCGGATTGAGAATAGAAAAGATCAGAAAATAAATCTCTGCAGGTGGGAAAGAATAAACTGGCCAGATGGACTGAGTTGGGATCATACGATAATGTTATCCAGCCGGAAATCGAAGATATATCAGGAAAAGATCACCCAATAAAAGGGAGATGGAATCAAGAGCTTTTCAAAAATGAAAATCCCATTGTTCTTGAACTCGGATGTGGCAAAGGAGAATATACTGTCGGTCTGGCAAATAATTTCCCTGATAACAATTTTATAGGAATTGATATTAAGGGAGCCCGCATGTGGCGGGGAGCTAAAACAGCTAATGAACAGAAATTACCAAATGTAGCTTTCCTGCGTACAAGAATTGAATTCATCAATTCCTTCTTTTCTGAAGATGAGGTTGATGAGATCTGGATTACTTTTCCCGATCCCCATCCTGGCGGAAGAAACTCAAATAAGAGACTGACATCTCCGTGGTTCCTTAATTCTTATCGTCATTTTCTAAAAGATAAAGGATTAATTCATCTGAAAACCGACAACAAAGAGCTTTACAATTTCACAAATAAAGTTTTAGATTATAATGACCTTGAACCCATTCTCTCAACAAATGATCTGTATTCAGAAAAAATTGATAATATTCTTTCAATCAGAACCCATTATGAAAAGATTTTTCTGGATGCGGGTCTAAAAATAAACTATTTATCTTTCAGGCTTGATAAAGAAAAAATTATCAAAAATGCTCCAGGTAAAGAAAAAAATAAATGACGACTTTTTCTCAAAGGTGTATCAGGTGACAAAGTGTATACCCTACGGAAGGATAACCTCGTATGGTGCCATCGCCCGCTATCTGGGTTCCGGCAGGTCGGCACGTATGGTTGGCTGGGCACTTAATGTAAGTCACATCAATCAAGAATTTATACCTGCTCACAGGGTTGTAAACCGGAATGGCCTTCTCACCGGCAAACATCATTTCGGTAATTCGACAACTATGGAACAACTTCTTGTTAATGAGGGTATTATCATTGTAAATGATTGGATAATCAATTTTGAAGAAAAGTTCTGGGATCCTGGAACAGAACTTAAATAAGTTTGGAGTGCCTGAAGATAAACCCCCTTTTTATTCCCCCCACTGGGGGGAAAAATCCTCACTGGTTTAGTGTAATTATGGTAATTACCAGCGTATTATCTCCCCCCACGGGGGAGATGTCAGCGAAGCTGACAGAGGGGTGTTACTCCCGAAACAGGACCCCAAGGGGGAGATGGTATTTTAACTCTAGCTCACTCCAAACTTTTACTATATACATTTTGTATTTTAACAAAAAACCGTTAAACTTGCACCTTGTTTATATTTAAATCAAATAAAAATAACGGTAAATAACTGGATGTATTCAAAAGATCAGATATTAAAAGCCCTTTACAGGGTCGTACACCCGGAAAAAAAGAAAGATATAGTTACCCTGGGAATGATCTCTGAAGTTGAATCCGGTGAAAACGGAATATCTATCACACTTACTCCTGATAAGTCGAACGACCCTTTCATCTCATCGATCAAGAGCACAATTGTCAGGACAATAAAAGAGGTTCTTGGACCCGATGCGATAATTAACGAAATAAAAGTTCAGCCAAAGGTCATAGTTGGGAAACAAAAGGAAAAACCGCAGGATGTTTTACCCGGAGTATCAAATATAATTGCTGTGGCATCTGGAAAGGGTGGTGTAGGGAAGACGACAATCGCTGTAAACCTGGCTATCTCCCTGGCGAGAATGGGATATAAGGTCGGACTCCTTGATGCAGACATCTTCGGACCATCGGTTCCAAAAATGTTTAATGAAGAAAAATTCAGACCCGAAGTAAGAAGAGACGAACATGCTGATCACATTATTCCATTAACTAAATTCGGAGTTAAAGTTCTCTCAACAGGTTTTTTTGTTGATCCGGCAGATGCAGTTATCTGGCGGGGGCCTATGGCTTCCAACTTCCTTAAACAACTGATAATGCAGGGTGATTGGGGGCAACTCGATTATCTGCTTGTTGATTTACCTCCCGGTACAAGCGATATTCATCTGACTCTTGTTCAGGAGGTTCCTGTTACCGGAGCCATTGTTATCAGCACACCTCAGGATGTTGCTCTTGCAGATGCAATGAAAGGGATATCAATGTTCAGGAGCAATAAAATTAATGTGCCGGTACTCGGTTTGGTCGAAAACATGTCGTGGTTTACTCCTGCAGAACTTCCGGAGAACAAATACTACATTTTCGGAAAAGATGGCTGCAGGAAACTAGCTGAAAAAATGAATGTCCCTCTGCTTGGGCAAATTCCTCTTGTTCAGAGCATCTGTGAAGGCAGCGATAATGGTCAACCGGTAGCCCTGGGTGATTCAATCACAGGAAAAGCGTTTATGGCACTTGCCGAGGAACTTATTAAGAGAATAGGGCAAAGAAATAAAGAACAGGGCCAAACCGTTAAACTTAAGATTACTAAATAAATTTACGAAAGATATGACAGACACTACCAGTATTAAAGATCGCGTTCTGAAAGCGCTTGAAAGAGTAAGACCTTATCTTCAGTCTGACGGAGGAGATATAGAATTCATTGATGTTATTGATGATATGACTGTCAAAGTTAAGCTTACAGGTGCATGTCATGGCTGTCCTTACAGCATGCAGACTTTAAAGGCAGGAGTTGAACAGGCTATAATGAAGGAAGTACCCGAAATAAAGAGAGTTATTTCAGCCTGAGAAACCACATCAGCTCAATTTTATTTACCTTTGAAATACTATACACAAAATTAGTTAGTTATAGTATTAAAAGTCACTTATTGGCTTCAAACAAAACATCATACAAATATCTGGTGCTATTGGGGTTATCCCTGGCACTTACATACTGTTCGGTTGAAAAAAACACGGGCTCAAGCAGGTTTTATCAGAGTATGACAGCCAGATATAACATCTACTTTAATGGTTATGAGAGCTTTAAGGCCGGCCTGGTTAAGATATCAAAGGGTTATCAGGATGATTATGCAGAATTACTGAGGGTGTTTGAATACAGTGATCCTTCGACAGCTTCTCTTTGTTCTTCTGACATGGAAAGGGCAATACAGAAAGCCTCAAAACTTATTTCCCTGAAGTCAATAACTGCAAAACCAGAATTCAAAGATTCGCATGAACTCTCCGAAAAGGATAAAAAACTCGTCGAAAGGAAAGAATATAATGAGTGGGTTGACGACAGTTATCTGCTTATCGGTAAAGCGAAGTTTTATAAACATGAGTACAATGCAGCCACTTCAATATTCAATTACTGTATAACCGATGCAAACGATCCGCTAATTAAAACGGAGGCTGTTATCTGGCTGGCCAGAATATATAATGAGACCGGCAATTATAGCGAGTCATACAGATTAATCAATGGCATCGATATTACAACGGACTTTGCAAAGTCGTTAAAATCAATGTACTATACAACCCTTGCTGATCTGTTCATCAAACAAAAAAGGTATTCTGAAGCAATAGATCCACTTAGGAAATCAATTGAACTTGTTTCAGGTAAAAGGACCAGGTACAGGTTTACTTATCTAAGCGCTCAGTTATATGAGAAGACAGGAGATGGAGCCAGGGCTACATCACTATATCGCAAAGTTGTTAATATGAACCCACCTTATGATGTCGAATTTAATGCCAGAATAAACATTGCTGGTGTTTTTGATGTTAACTCCGGCAATCCGCAGGAAATTAGAAGGGAGCTTGAAAGAATGCTTAATGATTCTAAAAACAAGGAGTATCAGGACCAGATTTACTTTGCACTTGGTAATATATCGATGAAAGAGGGAAATGAGTCGGAAGCCCTTGGATACTTCAGAAAATCTGCAATTGCAAAATCGCAGAATCAGAATCAGAAAGGCAGATCTTACCTTGCTCTTGCAGGTTATTATTTTAAGAAACCAGATTATTTGAAGGCAGGGACCTACTATGATAGTGCTGTCTTTTTTCTGAATCAGAAATATCCCGATTATCTCGCAATAAAAACCAAATCACAAAACCTGAATGCTCTTGTTTCCCAATTGAAAATAATACAGCGTGAGGACAGCCTTCAGAAGGTTGCCAGGATGACTGAACCTGAAAGGAATGCACTGATTGCATCAATAATAGCAAAGACAGTTAAAGACCAAAGTGAAGGCAAAACCTCAGCCAATTCCGACAGGTACAATCTTGGAGAGTATTATGAAAATGAAAGACGGGCTCAGGGGAATATTGATCAGGAGGGCAAATGGTATTTTTATAATCAGACCGCGTTGACTTTTGGCCGGACTGAATTCCATAAACGCTGGGGTGACAGAAAACTTGAAGACAATTGGAGAAGGTCTAACAAAACGAGAGTAAATAATGTACAGGCTTCCAATAATCCCAATGAGGCTGCGCAGCATGTATCTGACACCCTGGCAGCCGAAACCGATTATAAAAAACCTCAATTCTATTTAAAAAATCTACCGCTAAAGGACTCTTTAATTATTATTTCTAACGATAAAATAGCTATTGCCATGCTAAATGCAGGCAAAGCATATGCTGAACGCATTCCAGACCCTGTCAAAGCAACTGAAACATTCGAGTCGCTTATTAACCGTTTCCCTTCCAGTGACCTTGTTCCTGAAACATTATATAATCTGTATAATGTAAATAAAGAGGGGAATAATGCAAAATCCGAAACCTACAGACAACGATTACTGCAAAAGTATCCCGATAATGAGTTTGCCAGAATACTTTCAGATCCTGCCTATTACGAGAAAAAAATGGCTGAACTGAAAATGGCTGAAAAAACTTATGAAGATGCTTATACCGCATACACAAGTGAAAAATTCAAAGATGCAATTTCTATCAGCGATGATGCACTGAAAAAATATCCTAAGGATCAGCTCGCGCCTAAATTTTTGCTTATCCGGGCTTATTCGGTTGGCAAAATAACTGATGAAAGAACTTTCGAGGAAGAACTTAATAATCTTATTAAACTATGGCCTGAAACAGCTGAGAGTAAGAAAGCTGCCCAGATAATTGCATACCTCAACCAGAAGATGCCTGAACTTAAAGTTGAAGAAGATAAAAAAATTGCTACTGAAATTTACACTGCCGATACGACTGTAAATCATGTTTTTGTATTGATTATCACCGATCCTGCTTTTAATTTGAACCAGGCATCATTTGATGTAATCAGCTATAATATTGATAATTTTACAAATAAAAATTACAAGACAGTTGGAGCACTCGTTGATAATAAATTTATACAGATAATTGTTTCCGGGTTTTCTGATTTTACTCAGGCACTCGATTATTACTATACTTTTAAAACTGAAAAGAATGTTAGAAATCCGACTGGTTCAAAGATGATGACATTTATAATAAGCGACAACAACCTCAAAGTCCTGAAAAACGATAAGGATCCCGGACGTTATCAGCTTTTCTTTAAGGATAAATATTTAAAATGAGGAAAATAAAAATACTCTGGACAGATGACGAGGTAGAGGCACTGAAACCTCATATTTTTTTCCTTGAAGAGAAAGGTTATGAGATTGACACCTGCTCAAACGGTAACGATACAATCGACCTTGTCAGGCAGAACCGTTATGATCTGATTTTTCTAGATGAAAATATGCCCGGCTTAAGCGGAATTGAGACATTAAAGCTGATAAAGGAGGTCAGGACCGATATTCCTGTTGTGATGATCACCAAAAGTGATGAAGAAGATATAATGGAAGCTGCCATAGGATCAGAAATTGCTGATTATCTGATTAAACCGGTCAAGCCAAAGCAGGTACTTCTGGCAATAAAAAAGATTCTCGATCAACGACGCCTGGTAACGGAAAAAACAACCACTGATTACAGACAGGAATTCAACCGGATCAGCAGCATGATCTCTTCGGCCTCAACTTTTACCGACTGGACAGAGTTGTATAAGAAAATAGTCTTCTGGGAATCTGAACTTGAAAAATCTACCGACCCGGGTATGACTGATATCCTTAAACTGCAACAGAACGAGGCAAATAATTCGTTTTCGAAATTCATCACTTATAATTATCTCGATTGGCTAAGGCCTGAAAGTACAAATAAACCGTTGCTTTCCCCTGCACTTTTTTCGCAGAAAATTTTCCCCCGGATAGATCAAAACAGACCCCTGTTCTTTATCCTTATCGATAACATGAGGTATGACCAGTGGAAAACTATCTCCGCTGAGTTATCGGGGTTGTACAGGATCATTGAAGAGGATCTGTATTACAGCATTTTGCCAACTTCAACACAATTCAGCAGGAATTCTATTTTCTCAGGTTTAATGCCGTCTGCAATTGCAGAACTTAGGCCTGATTTATGGATAAACGATGATGAAGAGGTGGGTAAAAATAATTCTGAAGAAGAGTTATTCAGAGACCAGTTAAAGCGTAAAGGGCTTAAATACAAATGGTCGTATACTAAAATAAGCAGCAGCCTTGAAGGTAAAAAAGTAAATGATAAAGTAAGGTCGATGCTTGAAAATGACTTAAATATACTTGTTTTCAATTTTGTCGATATGTTATCACATGCAAGAACCGAGATAAGTATGATCCGCGACCTCGCTAACGATGAGCCTGCATACAGGAGCCTGACCCGTTCATGGTTCATGCATTCATCTTTGTTCGAATTACTAAAAACACTTGCCTCACATCCTGTTAAAGTAATCTTCAGCACTGACCATGGTACAATAAGAGTACAGAACCCGATAAAAATAATAGGAGACAGAAAAACATCCCCAAATCTCAGGTATAAAATGGGCAGAAACCTTGATTACGATCCAAAAAAAGTTTTTGAGCTGACCAGCCCCGAAAAAGCAATGCTTCCGAAAACCAATTTAAGTTCAAGATATATTTTTGCCATGAACCAGGACTTCCTTGTCTATCAGAACAATTATAACCATTATGCCGGCTATTACAAAGATACCTTTCAACATGGAGGAATTTCTATGCAGGAGATAATGATACCTGTTGCATATCTTGAACCTGTTTAAGCATTTGTTTTTTAACCCGATGAAAATTTTAATAAAAGATAAAAGGCATCTATCTGTTGCTTCCAAACAACTTCTGAAATATTCAGGAGATAAGAAAATATTTGCCTTTTACGGATCTATGGGTGCAGGTAAAACAACAATTATCAAAGCCATCTGTGAATATCTGGGTGCTGTAGATATTGTAAGCAGCCCTACTTTCACACTGGTAAATGAATATAAGACATCTGCCGGAGAATCATTATTTCATATCGATTTCTATAGAATAAAGAAACAGGAAGAGGTGTACGACTTTGGCTTTGAGGAGTACCTTACCGGCGAGTCATATTGCTTTATGGAGTGGCCTGAACTTATAGAAGAATTACTCCCCCCTGAGACAGTAATTGTGAGAATTTCAGTTGATAACCACGAACAAAGGACCCTTTCAATATCTTAAAATTATCTGATTTTGCTCTCTATTCCAAATTATTTACCTTTGAGGAAATAACTTCCTCACGATGATGAATGGTAAAGCTAAGAGCGGAAAAGTAAGTTTTGAAAATACTGTTTTCATGCCAAAAGAGGAACACCTTGAAACTGCCGTTAAGAACCGCAGAATTTCGATCGGTATTCCCTGCGACAAAAAAGATGACGAGAAAAGAGTTGCGCTGACTCCGGAAGCGGTTTGTTTGCTCGTTGAAAGTGACAATGAAGTTATTGTTCAGAAAGGTGCAGGACTGGGAGCAAATTATACTGATAAGGATTACAGCGAGAACGGAGCTATAATAAGTGACTCCCCTGCCAGGGTCTTCAGTGCCGATGCAGTAATAAAGGTTGCCCCGTTTTCTGAGAAAGAGACTGAATTTCTTAAAGGTAATCAGGTAATCTTATCATACCTTAATGTTCTAAAACTTAGTGAAGAAACTCTTGGAAAGCTCATACGAAAAAAAGTAACTGCTCTCGCTTTTGAAAAGATACGTGACGCTAACGGGGAACTGCCTGTTGTGGAATCAATGAGCGAAATCGCAGGAATAACATCTCTTCTGATTGCATCGGAATATCTCAGTAATATGCATGGAGGCAAGGGAGTGATGCTTGGCGGAATTACCGGAGTCACTCCAACGGAAGTTGTCATTTTAGGTGCAAATACCGCAGGTGAATTTGCTGCGAGAGCAGCTATCGGACTTGGATCTACTGTAAAAATTTTCGACAATTCCCTTCCTCGCCTGAGAAAGTTTCAGAATCTGCTGGGGCAACGTCTTCAGACTTCAGTATTTCATCCTCAGGTTCTCAAGAAAGCTCTTAAGTCAGCCGATGTTCTGATCGGTGCTATTGAACTTGAGGATCTCAGGCCCTGGTATTACATAACAGAAGATATGGTACGGAACATGAAAAAAGGCGCAGTGATTATCGACCTGAGTATTGACCGTGGTGGTTGTATCGAAACAACTGAATGCCGTGCCCTAAAGGATCCTGTTTATGAGAAACATGGTGTTATTCATTTTTCTGCCTGGAACCTCCCGTCGCGTGTTGCACGTACAGCTTCAATATCTCTCAGCAATATTTTTACTCCTTTGCTTCAAAGTATGGCTGATGCAGGTGGGATTACTCAATTGCTGAAGTATGATCAGGGTGTTCGAAACAGCGCCTATCTTTATAATGGTATGCTCACAAATGAAACGTTAGGCCAGAAGTTCGGAATCATATCTAAAGACCTCGATCTTCTGATTTCAGCCTTCTGATTATCAAACAAATCGAAGGGTAGCCGTATGACCCTTGACTTCAATCTTTGCCTGCTTCCCTATATAGAATGCCCTGTTATCAGCAATATGACCGGCGGGAAAGTTAAATAGGATTGGGTAGTTATATTCACTGACGATCCCAAGGATTGTCTCTTCAACATTTTTCCCCCATGGTATCTTCACCTCTTCAATTCTATTCATTCCACCAATAACCAGTGCTGCCAGGCCTTCAAGCTTACCTGAAAGTTTTAGAGATGTCAGCATCCTGTCGATGTGATAAAAATACTCTCCTCCCTCTTCAACAAACAATATCTTTCCTTTTGTTAAGGGTTCTGCCTGAGTTCCCGAAAGACTATAAAGAAGTGAAAGATTCCCTCCTGTCAGTTCTCCGGTTACATTTGCCGGTTTATAAATGTTACCGGTCCATTTATGAAACCTGAGATCACCGAATAATGCATTTTTCAAAGAGATGAATGTGCCACTTGTCTTTTCGGTATTATTAAAGTTAAGAGGCATTTCTCCATGAATCGACATGACTCCGCATACTTCGTTTAACCACATGTGCAGTACTGTGATATCGCTGAATCCGGAATACCATTTTGAAGTAATATTCAATGCCGAAAAATCGACCCTGTTGATTATTTTTGAAAGCCCATAGCCTCCTCTTGAACAGAATACTGCTTTAATATCAGGATCATCTGTCATCTCCTGGAGATCGTAAAGCCTTTCTGCATCACTCCCTGCAAAGGGACCATTCTTTTTCGCTGCGTTCTTCCCAATACGGACTCTCAATCCCCATTTCTCAAGAAATGCCACAGCTTCAATTAGAATATTTTCCTCTATGTAAAATGAAGGGGAAACTATTGCCACCTCATCTCCCGGCTTCAAAAAAGGGGGTTGTATCTTTCTTGATCTCATATTTACATTATGTTTTGTAAAAGTAATTATCTTTGTTCGATTTTAAAAAAAGCGAATACCTCATTATCAATATCATGAAGAATTTCAAAAGATATCTTGTCACATCAGCACTTCCCTATGCAAATGGCCCGATACATATTGGTCATCTTGCGGGGGTTTATATCCCATCAGATATTTATACCAGATACCTGAGAATGAAGGGTGTGGACGTGATATCTATTTGCGGATCTGATGAACATGGAGTTCCGATTACTCTCAAGGCACGTAAAGAAGGGGTAACACCACAGGAGATTGTTGACAGATACCATACCATGAATAAAAAAGCGTTTGAGGATTTTGGTATTGCTTTCGATATCTACTCACGCACATCAAATAAAATACATTACGAAACTGCATCAGAGTTCTTCAAAACTTTATATGATAAAGGTGAATTCACTGAAAAAACATCTGAACAGTATTATGATGAGGAAGCTGGATGTTTCCTTGCCGACAGGTATATAATGGGTACATGTCCGCATTGCGGAAATGAGAATGCTTACGGTGACCAGTGTGAAAAATGTGGAACTTCACTAAGTCCTAATGAACTTATAAATCCTCACTCTACAATAAGTGGCAGTAAACCGGTATTGCGTGAGACACTCCATTGGTATCTCCCCCTAGACAAATACGAACCATGGCTTAGAAAATGGATCCTCGAAGATCATAAAGAGTGGAAAGTAAATGTGTATGGACAATGTAAATCATGGCTCGATCAGGGTTTGCAACCCAGAGCTGTCAGCCGCGATCTCGACTGGGGTGTTCCTGTACCTGTTGAGGGTGCAAAAGGAAAAGTTCTCTATGTCTGGTTCGATGCGCCTATTGGTTATATATCTGCTACTAAAGAACTTACACCCGAATGGGAAAAATACTGGAAGGATAAGGAGACAAAAATGGTTCATTTCATCGGAAAAGATAATATTGTGTTCCATTGCATTATCTTTCCCGCGATGCTTAATGCCGAGGGCAGTTATATCCTCCCTGAGAATGTCCCGGCCAATGAGTTTCTTAATCTCGAAAACGATAAGATATCAACTTCAAGAAACTGGGCAGTATGGCTTCACGAATACCTTGAAGATTTTCCTCGGAAACAGGATGTTCTGAGATATTCTCTCTGCGCTAATGCACCGGAGACAAAAGATAATGACTTCACCTGGAAAGATTTTCAGGCACGAAATAACAACGAACTTGTCGCTATTCTTGGAAACTTCGTCAACCGGACCCTTGTACTTACCAATAATTATTATGGTGGGAAAGTTCCTGAGAGAGGCAAAACTGATTTAAATGATGATTCTGTGTTGAATGAAATAACACGGTTTAAAGAAAATGTGGAAACCTGTCTTGAAACTTTCAGGTTCCGCGAAGCTCTGAAGGAGGCAATGAATCTGGCACGACTTGGCAATAAGTATCTGGCTGATGCTGAGCCCTGGAAGGTTATCAAAACCGATCCTGAACGTGTAAAAACTATTATGAATATTGCATTGCAGATAACTGCAAATCTGACAATTATCTGTGAACCGTTTCTCCCTTTCTCGATGGGAAAATTACGCACTCTGATTAATATGAATGAGTTGAAATGGGAAAATGCCGGTAAATCGGACCTGCTTGCTCCCGGACATGTAATTAACAAACCAGAATTGCTCTTTGAAAAGATTGAAGATGAAGAGATCACACGTCAGGTAGATAAGCTCCTTGCTACAAAAAAAACCAATGAAGAAAATAGTACAAAAACCACACCCGGAAAAGAGCCTGTAACTTTTGATGATTTTACCAAAATAGATATCAGAACAGCAACCATCCTTGAAGCTGAGAAGGTCCCTAAAACCACTAAACTGCTTAAACTCAGGATTGATACCGGAATCGATATCCGTACCATAGTATCAGGTATCGCGGAGTATTATGAACCGGAAGCCATCATTGGTAAACAGATATCTATTGTTGCCAATCTTGAACCACGAAAGATCAAAGGTATTGAGTCGAAAGGTATGATCCTTATGGCTGAAGATGAAAACGGGAAATTAGTTATGGTTGCTCCTGTTGATAAAGTGAGTAACGGGAGTATGATAAAATAACTATTTCTTTCTCGAAATCCAGGTTCCGGGAAATTTTTTCGCGATGCTGTCTTTTTTGATATCAGCTGTATTCAGATCACTGCATATCATAGCACAAACTCGGTAGAAACCATTACCGGCGGTCACAATCTCGGGGGAAAAGCCTTCATCTTTCAATATATTTACCTGTGAATCAGCGTTCTCTTTTGATTTGAAACTACCCGTTATCACAAAATAAGTATTTGTCTCTGATAGAACAGGGGTAACGACTTCCGAAGCAGTAGTCTCATCGGAGATTAGTTTCGCTTTCTCTTCTTTCTTTGGTACATCAATGTTATTACCTTCATCCACAGCCTTTTTATTATTTTCAAATTCAGCTGTCACAAGTGGATTCATAGTTGTTATTTCTACCTTTGCCTTGAAGAGATCTGTTTTCAACGGAACCACAACTAGAAGGGAAAGGAGAGGAATGATCACTGCTGCCCTCCAGAGTACTTTTCTTATTGATGCCTGTTTTACAGGATCCTTTTCTAAATGTCTGATGATCCGCTTTCTTACATCATATCCTTCAAGAGGCAAACATTGGAAAGGCTCAAGCCCGTAAGAATCAAGATGATAGTTTACATTCCTGTCCGGATCAAACTGAACATTACCCTCCTGGTTATTTACAAAACTTCCTATATTATCAAAAACAACTTTCTCTCCTTTTTCAAGTTTCTTTCGAAGTCCGGTAACAAATTCTTCGACGATATTTCTGGCATCACCATAATTAATTTTTGAAGTGATAGAGATCCTCCCTACCAGAAGGCCATCATTATGATTCAGGTTCGTGTTAAAGGATATCTGCTTTACAGGGGGATAAAAGGTACCCGTGCTTTTGTCAATTCTTGCAGGTGTATAGTTCCCTATAAAGCCACCAAACCCCGGGACAACAACACAATCATGTCCGAATAATAATTCCCTTATGATAGCTATTACATCCACTGCCATTTCTTCTTTTAATCAATACAAATTTAATAAAAAAAAGTTAATTGCAATATTTATTCAGGATCAGTTGTAAAACCCCTCTGTCCCGCCGAAGCGGGACATCTCCCCCAAGGGGGCGATAATACTTTGGGATTTACCTCAATTTCACTATAACAGAAAAGTTAGCCCCATTTTAGGGGGGGTTGGGGGGCAAAAACGGGCAGGGATTGAGGGGCGTAAGGGGTTTAGAAGGAAATTCTTCAAAAAAATATTATCTTCGTATTTCAAATTTTTTGCATGAAATGAGAGAGATACAGATGGTAGACCTGAGAGCTCAGTATGAGAAGATCGGGTCGGAAATAGATAATGCAATAAAATCTGTCCTTTTATCAACAGCTTTTATTAAAGGCCCTGATGTTAAGCTATTTGAAGAAGAGCTTCAGGAATATATGGGTGTTAAACATGTGGTTTCCTGTGCAAACGGAACTGATGCACTGCATCTTGCTATGATGGTTCTCGGCCTGAAACCGGGGGATGAGGTCATTACAACAAATTTCACTTTTATTGCTACGATTGAGGTTGTTGCCTTGCTTGGCCTTAGACCGGTTATTGTTGATCCGGAGCCCGGAACATTTAATATCTCTGTGGAAGCTGTCCGAAAAGCTATCACCCCAAAAACAAAAGCAATTGTTCCTGTCCATTTATTTGGCCAATGTGCTGACATGGAGAGCATTATGGAGCTTGCTAAAAAACATGATCTTTTTGTCATAGAAGATGCCGCACAGGCGACCGGCGCTGATTATATCTTTAAAAACGGAACCGCTAAAAAAGCAGGAACTATAGGGCATATCGGGACAACATCATTCTTCCCTTCCAAAAATCTGGGTTGTTACGGTGATGGAGGTGCTCTTTATACTGACGATGAGACTTTTGCCAGGAAGCTGAGGAGCATTGCTAACCATGGGATGAAAGAAAGGTATCATTATGATGATATTGGTGTCAATTCAAGGTTGGATTCGATTCAGGCAGCAATCCTCAGGGTAAAACTTAAACATCTTTCAGAGTTCAATGCGGCAAGAAAAACAGTTGCTGACCGCTATGACGAAGCATTTGAAGGGTGTCGCTCAATATCTGTTCCGGAAAGAGTAAGTTATTCTTCCCATATTTTTCATCAATATACAATCAAGGTAAAAAACGGGAAAAGAGATGAGCTGAAAAAATTTCTGGAGTCAAAAAACATCCCATCAATGGTTTATTACCCTGGTCCTCTTCATATGCAGAATGCTTATAGTTACCTGGGTTATAATGAGAATGACTTTCCCATAACAACATCATTGTGTAAAGAGGTGCTGTCTTTACCGATGCATCCTGATATGGACAGGGAACAGATTGATTATATTACATTTAATGTTTTAGAATTCTTCGATAAATAATAATAATGAAGAAGGAATATTTTGCCCACGAAACAGCTGTCATAGATGATGGCTGCAAAATTGGAAAAGGAACGAAGATATGGCACTTCAGCCATGTTATGACAGGTTCGGAAATCGGTGAAAACTGTAATATCGGCCAGAATGTTGTCATCTCGCCGGGAGTAAAACTAGGAAAGAATGTCAAAGTTCAGAATAATGTCTCACTCTATACCGGTGTCATTTGCGAAGATGATGTTTTCCTGGGACCTTCAATGGTATTTACCAATGTTATAAATCCCCGAAGCGCAATAATCCGGAAAGACAGTTATTATACCACTATCGTGGAAAAGGGTGCCTCAATAGGAGCCAATTCCACGATTGTATGCGGAAATAAAATCGGGACATATTCATTTATCGGTGCAGGAGCAGTTGTTACAAAAGATGTAAAACCTTATGCTCTTGTTGTTGGTAATCCTGCCAGGCAGACCGGCTGGATGAGTGAATACGGGCATAAGCTTAATTTTGACACTTCCGGATTTGCTTCCTGTCCTGAGAGTGGAGAGAGATACAAGATTGAGGATGGCAAAGTTTCTAAAATATTTTAGTATTTTTATACGTCTTTTAAGCATATTAGCATGGCAGAGTCTCCAAAAAATTTCGGGATAATAGGTGTTGCAGGTTATATAGCCGTCAGACATCTTCACGCAATAAAGGAAACAGGCAACAACCTCCTTGCCAGTCTTGATAAGTTTGATAGTGTCGGACGAATTGATAGTTATTTCCCTGAAAGTGATTTTTTTGTAGAGTTTGAAAGGTTCGACAGGCATTTTGATAAACTTAAACGGACAGGGACTAAAATTGATTACGTAAGTATTTGTTCTCCGAATTATCTTCACGATTCTCATATAAGATTTGCTCTGCGCCATCAGGCTGAAGCGATCTGTGAAAAGCCGATTGTGCTAAATCCATGGAATATCGACGCATTGCAGGAGATTGAAAATGAGACCGGTCGTAAAATCTATACTGTTCTTCAACTTCGTCTTCACCCGAAATTACTGGAACTGCGGGAGAAGATCAGGAATGGACCTAAGGGTAAGATTTATGATATTGACATGACATATGTAACCAGCCGGGGAAATTGGTATTCAATATCATGGAAAGGAGATATTCAGAAATCAGGAGGCGTGGCAACCAATATCGGTATTCATTTTTTCGACATGCTGAGCTGGATCTTCGGCGATACCCGGAAAAATATTGTTCATATCTCAGAAGCTCATAAAGCTGCAGGTTATCTTGAACTTGAAAATGCAAGAGTCAGATGGTTCCTGAGTCTCGATTATAATGATATTCCGGTTTCAATTAAAGAGACAGGGAAGAGGACTTTCAGGGCTATCACTGTCGATGGTGAGGAGATAGAATTCAGTGAAGGATTTGCAGACCTCCATACCCTGACATACAAAGAAATACTTGCCGGAAAAGGATTTGGACTTAAGGAGGCACGTCAGTCAGTCGAAATTGCATACACAATCAGAAATTCAAAGCCTGTAGGACTTCAGGGAGACTATCATCCTATTTTAAAAACAATATAATATGTACAATAAACTTATTAATAAGGAGACTAAACTTTCAGTCATCGGCCTTGGTTATGTAGGACTGCCAATCGCTCTTGAATTTGCAAAACAGATCAGGGTTGTTGGATTTGATATCAAACCCGAAAGGATTAACCTCATGAAAAAGGGCATAGATCCAAGTAATGAACTCACTTCTGAGGCATTTAAAAATACTGATATTGTTCTGACAAGCGATCCTTCAGAGTTAAAAACTGCGTCATTTCATATTATAGCGGTTCCCACTCCTACAACAAAGACTAACCTGCCCGACCTTACACCTGTTCTTAAAGCATCTGAAACAGTTGGCAGAATTTTAAAAAAAGGAGATTATGTTGTCTATGAATCGACTGTCTACCCGGGATGCACCGAAGAGGATTGTATTCCTATGCTGGAGAGGTATTCTGAATTAAAATGCGGTATTGACTTTAAGGTTGGTTTCTCACCTGAAAGAATAAATCCGGGGGACAACAATCATACTCTGACCAAAATTGTAAAAGTTACAAGCGGATGCGATGCCGAATCGGCTGAAAACATAGCAAAAACATACGAACTTATAATCAAAGCAGGTGTTCACCGGGCAAGCTCAATTAAGGTGGCAGAGTCGGCCAAGATCATTGAAAATACCCAGCGCGACATTAATATCGCATTTATGAATGAATTGTCAATTATTTTTAACAGACTGGGTGTCAATACATATGAAGTACTCGAAGCTGCAGGAACAAAATGGAACTTTCTTAAATTTTATCCCGGTCTGGTTGGAGGACATTGTATTGGTGTCGATCCTTATTATCTATCATTCAAAGCAAAGGCTCTGGGATATCACCCCCAGATGATTGATTCGGGAAGGTTTGTCAATGACAGCATGGGCGGATATATTGGAAAACAGACTGTCAAAAAAATAGTTGCAGCCGGTAAGAATCTTAAGGGTTCACGTGTTCTCATTATGGGCATAACCTTTAAAGAAGATGTTACAGATATCCGTAATTCGAAGGTAATGGATATTGTCAATGAGCTCGATGATTTCGGAATATCAGTTGATGTTATTGATCCCGGTGCAGGAAAACATGAGGTTAAAGAGGAATATCAGATTGATCTTAAAACACAACCTTCAGGAAAGTACGATGCTGTAATCCTGGCTGTAAGTCATAAAGAATATCTAAAGCTGGATGAAACATTTTTTACTCCTTTGCTAAATAAAGATGGAATCGTTGTTGATGTGAAGGGTGTTCTTCGCGGAAAAATAAAAGATCATACATACTGGAGCCTGTAAATGAATAAGAAAATCCTGGTAACCGGGGGAACCGGATATATCGGTTCACATACAGTGGTTGAACTAATTGAGGAAGGATTCGACACAATAATTATAGACAACCTGTCCAACTCTGAAGCAGATGTAGCCGACAGAATACATAAGATAACCGGAGTTAAACCTCTTCTTGAAGTACTGGACCTTTGTGACCAGGAAAAACTTGACAGATTTATTCAGAAACTCAGAGATATCTCAGCTGTCATCCACTTTGCAGCCTTTAAAGCTGTGGGCGAATCAGTAAATAAACCCCTTGATTATTACCGCAATAATATTTTATCATTGGTTAATCTGCTGGATGTTATGAAACGCTATGGGATCCCCGACCTGGTATTCTCATCCTCCTGTACAGTTTACGGACAGCCGGAGAAGCTCCCGGTGACTGAGGATGCCCCGCTGCAACCCGCTACTTCCCCTTACGGTAATACCAAACAAATCGGTGAAACAATAATAAGGGATACGACAGTCTCAGACAAAAATATTAAAGCAATTTCGTTAAGATACTTTAATCCGATCGGGGCACATCCTTCTGCTTTGATCGGAGAATTGCCAAGAGGTGTTCCTGAAAATCTTGTACCATTTTTGACTCAGACAGGATATGGCATAAGGGAAGAACTCAAAGTTTTCGGGGATGATTATAACACTCCCGACGGATCATGCATAAGAGATTACCTTCACGTTGTGGATCTTGCAAAAGCGCACGTAATTGCAATAAAAAGACTTATTGAAGGCAAAAACAAGACCAATTATGAGGTCTTTAACCTTGGTACAGGCAATGGCGTTTCCGTTCTTGAGGCAATAAAATCATTCGAGCGTGTTTCGGGAATTAAATTGAAGTACAAAATAGTAGGGAGAAGAGCCGGAGATATTGAAAAAATATGGGCTGATCCATCATTTGCGAATAAAGAGCTGGGTTGGAAAACCTTAAGTTCTCTTGATGAGGCAATGAAAACAGCCTGGGATTGGGAAAAGGTCATCAGGAAAAATAAATTATAATTATGAAACGAACTATTCTCATTACAGGTGGTGCAGGGTTTATTGGTTCACATGTTGTCAGAAGATTCGTTGCCAAATATCCTGAATACCTTATTGTCAATGCCGATAAGTTAACTTATGCAGGTAACCTGGAAAACCTTACCGATATCGAAAAAGAAAAGAATTATAAGTTTGAAAAAACTGATATCGTTGAAAAACAATCTGTTCTGGATCTTTTTGAAAAGTTTGACTTCGATGGAGTAATCCATCTTGCTGCCGAATCGCATGTCGACCGTTCAATAACAAGTCCTGATGAATTTGTTTTTACTAATATCGTCGGAACCGTAAATCTGCTTAATGCGGCTCTTAACAACTGGAAGAACGCATTCGAAGGAAAGCTTTTCTATCATATTTCGACTGATGAGGTTTATGGTTCTCTTGGAAAAGAGGGCCGCTTTACAGAAGAGACTGCATACGATCCCAGAAGCCCTTATTCTGCCTCCAAGGCAAGCTCCGACCATATGGTCAGAGCTTATAATCATACATTCGGAGTTCCGGCAGTGATCTCCAATTGTTCAAATAACTATGGGCCAAACCAGTTTCCCGAAAAACTTATACCTCTTGCAATAAACAATATTAAAAATAATAAGCCTATCCCTGTTTACGGGAAGGGTGAAAATATCCGCGACTGGTTATATGTTGAAGATCATGTTTCAGCAATAGATCTTATATTTCATAAAGGGAAAGTTGGGGAAACATATAATATCGGGGGAAATAATGAATGGAAAAACCTTGATCTGATACTGCTTCTTTGCAAGATAATGGATAAGAAACTTAACCGAGTAGCAGGTACATCCGAAAAGCTTATTACCTATGTAAAAGACAGGCCCGGACATGATCTGAGATATGCAATTGACTCCTCAAAATTACAGGAAGAACTTGGTTGGTCGCCGATACCTGAATTTGCTGATGGTCTGGAAAAAACGGTCAAATGGTATCTCACAAATAGCAAATGGCTCGACAGGGTATTATCAGGAGATTATAGTAAATATTACGACCTTATGTACTCTGGCAGATAACACTGAAATCATCTCTCAAGTTCATCTCGGATATTTAAGAATTTTTATTCGACTGTTACCGACTTAGCCAGGTTCCTGGGCTGGTCAACATTACATCCTCTTAAAACAGCAATATGGTATGAAAATAATTGAAGCGGGATTACAGCGAGCAAACCTGAAAAGATTGGAAGAGTTTCAGGAACTTCAAGAACATAATCAGCCATTTTACTGATTATTTCATCACCTTCAGTGACAATTGCGATTACATTTCCTTTTCTCGCTTTAATCTCCTGAATGTTACTCACAATCTTTTCATAAGTGTCATCTTTTGTTGCAACGACAACAACAGGCATATTCTCATCAATAAGGGCAATCGGACCATGTTTCATTTCTGCAGCAGGATATCCTTCAGCATGGATATATGAAATTTCCTTCAGTTTAAGTGCACCCTCGAGGGCAACGGGGAAGAGATATCCTCTTCCAAGGTAAAGAGCATTATGCGTATTTTGAAAAACTTTTGCAAGTTCAAGGGCCTGGTCGTTTACCTTAAGCGCATTCTCAATTTTACCGGGTATTGCAACCAGTTCAGTTATAAGTTTTTTATATGCTGAATCGGAGATAATCCCTTTCTTGTGACCGATTTCAAATGCCATCATTGCCAGAACCAAAACCTGTGTAGTAAATGCTTTTGTTGATGCAACACCGATTTCCGGACCAGCATGTGTATAAACACCCGCATCAGTTTCCCGTGGAATACTGCTGCCTACAACATTACATATTCCTATGACTTTTGCACCTTTCTCCCTGGCAAGTTTAACAGCAGCAAGGGTATCGGCAGTTTCACCGCTCTGACTTATGGCAATTACAAAATCGCCTTTTTTTATTATCGGATTCCTATAACGAAATTCTGATGCATATTCCACCTCAACCGGAATCCTGGTGTACTCTTCAAAAATATATTCCCCAACCAATCCGGCATGCCATGAGGTACCGCAGGCAATTATTATGATTCTTTCCGACTGGGTCAATGCCTCAAAAACATTATGCAGACCTCCAAGCATAACACCTGAATAATCAGGTAATATCCTGCCCCTGAAAGTATCGTGAATTGCCCTTGGCTGTTCAAAAATTTCCTTTAGCATAAAATGAGCAAAACCTTCTTTGTCAATCTCCCCTATCTTAAGATCCAGTTCTTTGACTTCCGGTTGTATCTTTTCTATTCTAATGGTTTTGAGGATAAGTTCATCCTTCTTTATTATAGCGATATCGTCATCATTCAGATAGATTACCCTCTGTGTATATTCAACAATCGGGGTTGCATCCGAAGCAATAAAGTTTTCACCTTCTCCCACTCCTATAACAAGAGGGCTACCTTTCTTCGCTGCAAACAATTTGTCTGGCTCTTTGGTGCATATTATCACAAGGCCATACGCTCCTTCAACCCTGTTAAGTGCCAGTGTAATTGCCTGTTCAGCAGTGAGATCACCCTCGAGGTACATGTGCTCAATAAGATTGGCAAGAACTTCGGTATCAGTCTGACTTGAAAATATTACACCCCTGCTCTCGAGGTGTTTCTTGAGACGTGCATAATTCTCAATTATACCGTTATGAACAACGATGAAGTTGCCTTTATAGGAGACCTGTGGATGGGCATTTAATTCATTAGGTTCGCCATGCGTGGCCCATCTTGTATGCCCCATCCCTGTTGTACCGTTAAAATTGGATTTATTTACGAGATCCTCAAGGTCTTTTACTCTGCCCGCGCATTTAAATATTTTGGTTTCTCCGTTTACAAGAGCCATACCGGCAGAATCATATCCGCGATATTCAAGTCTTTTCAGACCATTAATTATTATTTCACGAGCTTGTTTTGATCCTATATAACCAATAATTCCGCACATATTCAATAGGGTTTAGAATGTAAGTACGAAATTAGTTATTTTGGTTCACAAAATCTAGAACTTGGTATAGGTAAATTCAAATTTAACAGGCGTTTTGTTTTTATTAGCATTCAGGATAACATTCTTTGTTCCGGAACCCTCAAAAATTTCCACCTCCGGTTCTAAATTACCTGTAGCATCTTCAAGATATGCCTGAACAAAAGCAGGTATGTTGAAATTATATACCTGGGCTGTGGAATCGAGCCTACCGTCAAAAAAGTTATGACTAACATCTACAGTCGATGCAAGTGAATAGTCAGGCACCGTATATCTGGCTCCGCTTTTTGATCTATATCTGAGAAATAGCTGAGTTGGTACATTAGGTGTTATATACGGATTAGCAGGAGTAGGCTTGAAATGGACCGGAACAACAAGCCTGGCTCTGTTTATTGTAATTTTACCAAAAGAAACATCATTTTTTATATTTTTAAGGCCCGGCAAAGCTATTTTTGTATAGACTCCGGCAAGAGATTGCACGTAAGAGAGTGTGTCTTTATAGGTTGTATTTATGTGTGCCATCTTATCCCCAATGGTGGCTGTATTAAAATCATGTGAAAACTTGCTAAAGGATGCATTAATGTTCTTTGCATCAAGGGCGAAAGAATATTCTTTTGCAGTCCCTGTGGTATCATGTATGAATAAAACAAAATAATTATAATAGGTCGTCTGGTCTGATAAAAGACTTAAAGAAATAAGGAAGGGGTCAGAACTTGTTGAATTCAACTGGAAATACAACCCTTTGAAAAAAGATCTGAAATCAGGTGTGTTATTATTATAAAATAATTTTGATGTGTCGCGTGTAAGGTAATTCCCGAACTCTAATCCTTTTCCCGGTAAATTCAGTTCAATATCGTTTATTGTATCGGTTCTCAGAGCAGGCAGTACAATATCGGTCACCTTAAAACCTGTAAGATTTACAGGTGTGTTTGGATAATAGGCTGAATCGACATAAATCTGGTCTGAGATCTCGGAGAAGCTTAAAGTATTTACACCGCCTGAACCTCCATTCTTTACACTTAATATATGCAGGTAAAATTTCATTGAATCTACAGTAAATGGTTGACCATCCCATTTAGCATTGAGTCTTATTTGTGTGACAAATTCAGCTGTTGTGCTCCCGAAATATGGATCATAGTCATGCCCCAGGTAAGAAATTGTGGGTAGGTCGCTCCTGGCTGAATCATCATACATTGTATAAGAAAAAACACTTAATGTATCTATGGATTTAATTGAGACAAAATCACCTTCGGGAAGAATATCCCCTCCAATTTTTAAAATCTCCTTCTTGCATGAACTGGCAAAAACAGTTATCATTACAAAGAGGGCCGGGAGGAATATTCTAAAGAGATTTTGAGAGACAGAAACAATTCTGTTAGTGAGTTGGGAACTATTATAATATCTTGTCATAAAAATCATTATAGGCATCAATATATTCGGTCTCATCCTTAAATTCAAGAACCGGTTTGTTAACTGTAATCAGGTATTTTTTCAATTCTTCGTTTATATCCTCGCTTCCGATAATGATTCCGTCAGAATATTTGATGGCCAATTTTGATACATTAACAAAATCTGCTTTCTTAACAAGCTTAAGGTTTTCCCCATCTATTCCATCGAACCGCAGCTTATCCGCGAATGTTGATCTAAACGGAGTTTTAAAATCATTATTGTAAATGGAATAGATTATTTTGTAATTATGAAAAAGCGGATCATCATTGTATATACTTCGCAGATAAACCGGCACCAGGGCTGACATCCATCCGTGGCAATGCACAATATCAGGTGCCCATCTTAGTTTCTTAACAGTTTCAATTACACCTCTGGCAAAAAACAGTGCCCTTTCATCATTATCTTCAAATTCCCGCCCTGAAGCATCGCTGATGATATGTTTTCTCTGGAAATAATCGTCATTATCAATAAAATAGACCTGCATTCGTGCTGATTGAATCGAAGCAACTTTGATTATGAGCGGATGGTCAGTATCATCAATAATAAGATTCATCCCCGAAAGCCGTATTACTTCATGAAGCTGATTCCTTCTTTCATTGATACAACCATATCTCGGCATGAAAGTACGGATCTCTTTGCCTCTTTCCTGAATGCCCTGGGGGAGAAACCTTCCGATCTTCGACAACTTTGTCTCACCTAAGTACGGAGTGATCTCTTGTGAAATGAATAATACCTTCCTGCTTTCCATTTACCTGCCTGGATATACCATTTCGATTTAAGGTGCAAAGATAGTAAAAATTAATAACATAATAAATAGGAGTATAATCAGAGATATCCCTTTAATTCATATTATACGACGCTTGAAAATCAATTTATTTACCCCAACCCCAAGGGGAGTAAATTGATTTTCTGCGCTCCCCTTGGGGCCGGGGTAAACGAAAAAAATCAATAAATTTGTATTTAAGATCCTTAAATGATCTATTTTAGTTTCGAAATAAATATATAAAAGATGAAGATAATACGTACTGTTATTGAATTGCAAACCCGGTTAAAAGAAATGCATCTTTCTCCCGTTGGATTTGTCCCAACGATGGGTGCTCTCCATGAAGGTCATTTATCCCTGGCACAAAGCGCTGTACAGCAATGTCCTGTAGTCGTTTTGAGCATTTTTGTAAACCCTACACAATTCAATGATAAAAATGATCTGAAGAATTATCCGAGAACGCCTGATAGTGATCTTGAACTCCTTAAGAAAGTCCTTAGAGAAACTGATCTTGTTTTTACTCCGGACATCAAAGAAATTTACCCGGAAGAAGATAAACGGGAATTTCATTTTGGGAACCTCGATAATGTAATGGAAGCTCTTCACCGTCCGGGTCATTTTAATGGTGTTGCACAGGTTGTAAGCAGATTGTTCGAAATTGTAAAACCCGATATTGCCATTTTTGGCTTGAAGGACTTTCAGCAACTTGCCGTTATCAAAGCTCTGGTAAAACAGACAGGCAACAAGGTGAAAATAATTGGTAATCCCATCATCCGTGAAAATGATGGATTGGCAATGAGCAGCCGGAACCGTCTTCTTGACCCGGTAATCAGATACCATGCAGCTATAATCTATAAAACTATCTCCGCTATTACTCTAATGATTAAAAATTATAATATAGCTGAAATTAAATCATTCGTAAGAGACAGCATTAGCAATGTTCCCGGATTCAAAGTCGAATATTTTGAGATTGTGGATGATATAGACCTGATCCCTTTAAGCACAAAAGATGAAATGAGAAAAGATAAACGGTACTTTGGATGCATTGCGGTAGTTGCCGGAAAAATTCGTCTGATAGATAATATTGAAATTGGATTGGTCTGAACCAAAAGGTTAATTACCTTTGCACTGTAATTAGGATCAACAAGATATCAAAACATGTTAATAGAAGTAATAAAATCAAAAATCCACAAGGTTACAATTACCGGGGCAAACCTCCATTATATTGGAAGTATAACAATTGATGAGGATCTTATGGATGCAGCAAACCTGATAGAAAACGAAAAAGTTCATGTTTTAGATCTTAACAACGGAGAGCGCCTTGAGACATATGTTATTAAAGGTGTACGCGGCTCGGGAGATATCTATCTTAATGGCGCTGCAGCCAGAAAGGTAATTGTTGGTGATATTATAATCATTATGTCGTTCGCGTTAATCGATTTTCAGGAAGCAAAATCATTTAAACCGGTAATCATTTTCCCCGATACAAAAACCAATAAACTGATCTGAAGTTGAGAAAAGGTATTCTGCAGACTCTTAAGTTTATAGCTTTCTTCGCTATCGGGGTACTCCTGCTTTGGTTCGCATTCCATAATATTGACTTTTCAAAACTTTGGGCAGAATTGAAAGAAGCTGATTATTCATGGCTCCTTCTATCAGTTCTCTTCGGGTTGTTTGCCTTTATAAGCCGTGCACGAAGATGGGTGCTGCTCATAAACCCTCTCGGTTTCAAGCCTTCAACTAAAAATGCTTTTTACGCTTTAATGACCGGTTACCTGGCAAACCTTGCGTTGCCAAGGATCGGAGAAATTACCCGCTGTGTGGCATTGGGTAAAAAGGAAAAAATACCGGTCGATCAACTGATCGGAACAGTAGTAATTGAAAGAACTATAGACTTTCTTTCCCTTCTTCTTATAATGATAATCCTGATATTCACAAGCGGAGAACAGATAGGTCTTTTTCTCAAAGAAAGTATTCTGGTACCGATACAGCAAAAAGTATTTTCAGTCTTTGGAAACATATGGATCCTTTGGGTGGTTCTTTTTTCGCTTGGAGTAATCACTATGTTTCTGATGATCAGGTACAAAAAAAGGCTGCGTAAGATCCGTTTTTTTTCAAAGATGTTCGACCTTGCCCGAGGAATAATTAACGGACTGAAAACTATTACAAATCTTAAAAGAAGATGGGAATTCATTTTCCATACAATATTCATCTGGATCAACTATGCCCTTATGACCTGGGTCGTTGTATTCTCTCTTCCAAGTACCTCACATCTGACTTTCGGAAACAGCATTTTCATTCTCGTAATAGGAGGCCTGGCAATGTCGGCTCCGGTTCAAAGCGGGCTCGGCGCATTTCATTATATTGTTTCGCGCGGTCTTCTTATTGTTAACGGAATACCCGTTGAAGACGGATTGGCATATGCATTACTAACTCATGAATCGCAATTGATTTTTATTGCAATTATCGGAACTATATCGTTCTTCATCATTTTCAGAAAAGATAAGACGCCCCCGGATGGAGGGTTGGGGGGCTAGAAATTATGGCAAAAAACAAAACAGTTTTCGTCTGTCAGAACTGCGGAGTCGAATCGGCAAAGTGGATCGGAAGATGTCCTTCG
The DNA here is from genome assembly GCA_003141715.1 of Bacteroidales bacterium. GTDB lineage: Bacteria > Bacteroidota > Bacteroidia > Bacteroidales > VadinHA17 > LD21. The sequence goes on from PLNF01000035.1 coordinate 64,647, forward strand.
TGTAAAGAGTGGAATACCTACCATGAAGAAATAATTGCTCCTGCATCTTCACGTGAGGTCTCATTCGTTATGAACCAGGGAAAAAGAAAACCTGAACTTCTTGATAGTATTAAGGCTGATGAACATGGTCGTCAGAAGACCGGGATCTCAGAGCTCGACCGGATACTCGGGGGTGGTATTGTAGGCGGATCACTGATTCTTCTCGGTGGAGAACCGGGCGTTGGCAAATCAACCCTTGCACTTCAGCTGGCTCTTGCCCTGAAAGGAAAAAATATCCTTTATGTTTCAGGAGAAGAGAGCGAAGAACAAATCAGTCTCAGAGCTCGAAGGATGAAGAACTCCAATCCTCAATGTTATATACTTTGCGAGACAGAACTTGAAAGTATCCTTACACATGCCGAGAATATCAAACCCGGATTAATAATAATTGACTCTATACAGACAATAAGCAATGCGTTGCTAGAGTCTTCTGCAGGCTCTGTCTCACAGGTTAGGGAATGTGCTGCTCAGCTACTTAAATATTCCAAGATAACCGGAATTCCAATAGTTCTGATAGGCCATATTACCAAGGATGGCACACTTGCCGGCCCGAAAGTTCTTGAACATATCGTCGATGTGGTTCTCTATTTTGAAGGTGATAATAACTATGTTTACCGTATTCTCAGGTCGGTTAAAAACCGGTTCGGCTCAACAGCTGAATTAGGCATCTTTGAAATGGTTGAAACAGGATTAAGGGAAGTCGACAACCCTTCTGAAATGTTTATCAATCAGCACGATGAGGCCCTCAGCGGCATTTCAATTGCAGCTACTGTTGACGGACTGAGGCCGTTCCTTATTGAGACACAGGCACTTGTAAGCAGCGCTGTATATGGAACTCCGCAGAGAAGCTCCACCGGCTTCGATATCAGGAGGCTCAATATGCTGCTTGCTGTGCTCGAGAAAAGAGCAGGATTTAAATTAGGTGTAAAAGATGTTTTCCTGAATATTGCAGGAGGCATCAAAGTAAACGACCCTGCGATAGATCTGGCAATTATAAGTTCTGTTCTCTCTTCAAATCTTGATATTCCGATAGGCCGGGAGATATGTTTTTCGGGTGAAACTGGTTTGTCGGGAGAAATAAGACCCGTTTCGCGTATCGAACAGCGAATCCGTGAAGCATCAAAAATGGGGTTTAATAAAATATATATTTCTAAATACCACAGAAATTTATCGGTAAAAGGATTAGATATAGAAGTTATACATGTGGGGAAAATTGAAAACCTGATAAGATCACTGTTTAGCTAATCTGTGGTTGGGATTTTAAGATTGCTTCGTCTCCCGATGAAATCGGGAGACGAAGCAATCTCATTAACCCGGGCAGGAATAATTAATCGAATACCGTTACGCCGTTGCGCCTTATTAGTACCTCACTCTTCTCGAACTATCTCCCCGGGAATTGGATTTCTTAACCTTATTGCAATCAAGTTGCATATTGAAATTCGATGGAACCTCAAATTCATCAGCCTCCATAATTCCGAACTGAGGATCAGCATATACCTTTTTCAGAAAGATAGCCATTATCGGAAGTGCCATATGTGCCCCCGATCCTTCTCCTAATGTTTCAAAATGGATAGCCTGGTCTTCCCAACCACTCCATACGCCTCCCACCAGATTAGGTGTTACCCCCATAAACCACCCGTTGGAATGATTCTGGGTTGTTCCTGTTTTCCCTCCAATCTGGTTCATCAGGTTATAAGGCTCCTTTCTTATATTGTTCCCTGTTCCGGATCTGATAACACCCTGCAGAAGATTAAGCATCAGATAGGCCTGGTCTTCACTCAGAACCTCTTCAATTTTTGGCGTGAACCTAGAAATTGTATTTCCATTCTTATCTTCAATTCGGGTAACATACATTGGTTTTGTATATACTCCTTTATTTGCAAAAGTACCGTAAGCGCCTACCATCTCTTCCAGTTTAATATCTGATGTGCCTAAAAATATTGATGGCACGGGATCAATAAAACTTCTGACTCCCATCTTGTGCATAAGATCTGTGACAGCTGTCGGTTTGAACTGTTTCATTAACCAGGCTGAAATATAATTTTCAGATTCAGCCAGCCCCCAGGCCAGTGTCACCATCTTGCCGTGGTATTTCTCTGGTCCGGTACTTCTTGGTGACCAAGGAACAGTATCGCCGGGTATATCGAAAGAGCGCGGGATGTTCTCCACCTCATAGCAGGGAGAATAACCGTTTTGCATCGCTACTGTATAAAGAAAAGGTTTAATTGTACTCCCAACCTGTTTCTTCTGCTGGGTTACTGCATCATATTTAAAGTATCTGAAATCCGGTCCTCCTACATAAGCTTTGACGTTTCCGTTATGAGGATCTTCCACCATAAATGATGATCGGATAAAATATTTATAATACCTGATAGAATCAAGAGGTGTCATTGTAGTATCCCTGTCTCCTTTCCATGAAAAAACCCTCATTTTAACCCTGGTATTAAAAGCCAGCATGATAGAATCTTCAGAGACACCTCTTGCATGCATTATATAATACCTGTCACTTTGTTTAAGTGAAGTCATTATCAAATCTTCAACTTCATCTTTCTTAATATCGTCAGAATACGGAGGATTCTTAAACCATCTTGCCCGTTTATAAAAGCCAGGCTGTATATCTTTGGAGAGATGTTCTGTCAATGCCTCTTCTGCATATTTCTGCATGCGGGAATTAATAGTCGTATATATCTTCAACCCGTCTCTATACACATCATAACTGGTCCCGTCAGGTTTTTTATTTTTATTGCACCAGCCGTACAGAGCATTGTTATTCCATTCCCATAATGCATCATCATATGACGCTTGCTGGACATATTTATTTCTGTCAGGTTCAGGCTTCCTCATTATGTTTGTTAAGTATTGCCTGAGATAAGTTGCCATGCCGCTATTATGATCCTCTACCCTGAAATCGACTTCAATCGGCAATTTTATCACTGAATCTGCAAGAGAATTGCCTATATAACCATATTTTGCCATTTGTGAGATTACGACATTTCGCCTCTGAAGCATAAGGTCATAATTCCTCAGTGGGTTATACCTTGTTGACGCTTTGAGCATTCCGACCAGAACCGCTGCCTGCTGAAGATTCAGTGAATCGGGTGTTGTATTGAAGTATACTTTTGCTGCAGATCTGATTCCTATAGCATTGTAACTGAAATCGAATTTATTGAGATACATGGTTATTATCTCTTCTTTGGTGTAGCTCCTTTCGAGTTTAACCGCTGTCTGCCACTCTTTGAATTTTGTAACACCAAGTTTGATCCTTCTCATAAGGGAAGAATTTCTTGCAGTGTCTCTTGGATAAAGCTGCTTTGCCAGCTGCTGTGTGATAGTGCTTCCGCCACCGGTGCTTTGACCAAGGATGATAGTTCTTACAGCTGCTCGTCCAAGACCACGGATATCAATACCGGAATGTCTGTAATAACGAATATCTTCTGTTGTAATAAGTGCTGCTGTAAGATAGGGTGATATATCTTTATACTCAGTCCATGTCCGGTTCTCAATGCTGATTTTTCCAAGCAGGACTCCATCTTCGGAAAGAACCTGCGCTGCCAAATAATATTCCGGATTTTCAAGCTCTCCGAAAGAAGGCATGGGACCAAGCTTTTCCCTTGAAATAAGTATGAATAATGTTATAACAAAAGCGAACGGGAAAATGAAGAGTGCCCAGAACCAGATCAGGTATTTTTTGTTGTTTGTATTGCCTTTCATTTACTTAAGAAGTTTGGCCCAAAAATAGTAAATAATAAAGAATCTTAACGGTTTATTTTGAAGTTTGGTACCTAAATGATTTACTTTGTCGTCTGAAAANNAAAACTATAGAAAAATTCCTGGGAAAAGAGTTCCGTGTTGTGTCGAGTTTCGGGCATATCAGAGACCTGTCTAAAAAGAACCTTGGTATTGACATAAAAAATAATTTCGAACCCGATTATGAGGTTCCTAAGGAAAAGGCAAAAGTTGTAAGCGAGCTGCGTAAAGCTGCTGCAGATTCCAAGAATATCTGGATCGCATCTGACGAGGACCGTGAAGGAGAGGCTATTGCGTGGCATCTTGCCAGTGTATTGAAACTCGATTTGTTGACAACGAAGAGAATTGTTTTTCATGAAATAACCAAGGAGGCTATCTCAAATGCCATTGAGAATCCGAGGAAAGTTGATATGGATCTTGTCAATTCCCAGCAGGCACGCCGGATTCTCGACAGGCTTGTAGGCTTTGAGATATCTCCGGTGCTCTGGAAAAAGGTGCAGCCATCGCTTTCTGCTGGCAGGGTTCAGTCGGTTGCCGTACGCCTGATTGTTGAAAGAGAAAGGGAGATTATCTCTTTTGAGACTGAATCCTCATTCAGGGTAACAGCAATTTTCACAATCGATTCGGCTAAAGGTGAGAATGCTACTCTCAGGGCAGAAGCTTCCAAAAGATTCCCTGATGAAAAAGAGGCACATAAATTTCTGGAGCTGTGTAATAATTCAAAATATTCTATTGCCAATATCAGCATTAAACCCGGAACCCGTTCACCTGCTCCACCGTTTACCACTTCGACATTGCAGCAAGAGGCTTACAGGAAACTGGGGTTTTCTGTTGCTCAGACAATGGCTGTGGCACAGAAGCTCTATGAAGCAGGAAAGATTACATATATGAGAACCGATTCAACAAATCTTTCCAACCTTGCACTTGTCAAATCGCGGGAGATGATCACTTCTGAGTTTGGTGAAAAATACTCAAAGACACGCCAGTTTAAAACCAAATCAAAGGGTGCCCAGGAAGCTCACGAGGCTATTCGTCCGGCTTATCTCGATAACCCGACCACAGCAGGCAGCCAGAATGAGAAAAAACTATATGAACTGATCTGGAAACGTACAGTAGCCTCCCAGATGGCAGATGCCCTGATCGAAAAGACATCTATTTCAATTGATATGAATAATTCTCCGGTTACGTTCCAGGCGAACGGGGAAGTTGTTAAGTTCGATGGATTCCTCAGAGTCTATACTGAATCATCTGATCAGGAAAACGCCGATGAAGACAGGTATGTGATCCCTCCGGTAAAAAAGGGGATGCCTCTCTCATATAATAATATAACAGCAACACAAAAATACACCTTGCCTCTACCCAGATATACCGAAGCGAGCCTTGTAAAAAAGCTTGAGGAATTAGGTATTGGCCGGCCATCAACTTATGCTCCTACAATATCAACAATCCAGAATCGCGGTTATGTTTCGCGTGAGGACAGACCGGGAGAAAAGCGGCACATAAAAATTATTACTCTTCTTGGCGGCAAGTTTGCAAATTCAACCAAGACAGAGGTGACAGGAAAAGAAAAATCAAAGCTCTTTCCCCAGGATATCGGAATGATCGTAAATGATTTTCTTATTGAAAACTTCTCTGAAATCGTTGATTATCATTTCACTGCCGAAGTTGAGGAACAATTCGACGAGATAGCTCTAGGTAATATTAAATGGACCGGGATGATTGAAAAATTCTATTCTCCATTTCATAAGACAGTTACAAATACTCTTGAGAAGAAAGAAAGAAAAACCGGGGTAAGAGTACTGGGAAACCATCCTGAAACAGGCGAACCTGTTACTGTCAGGATGGGACGGTTTGGTCCTGTTGCCCAGATAGGCGATTCAGGAAACCATGAAAAACCAAGATTTGCAAGCCTTTCGAAAAACCAGTTGATCGAGACAATAACCCTCGATGAGGCATTGAATCTCTTCCGTCTTCCCCGCTCTTTGGGTGAATATGATGGTGGAGAGATGGTAGTTGGCATAGGCAAATTCGGCCCGTATATCAGATTTAAAAGCAAATTCTTTTCTTTAAAAAAGGGGGTGGATGATCCTTATACCGTGACATTTGAAAGAGCTGTTGAGATAATCCAAGAAAAGAATGAGAGCGATAAAAAGAAGGTCCTGAAAGATTTTGGCGATATTATGCTATTGAACGGCAGGTACGGGCCTTACCTTTTTAAAGATAAACAAAACTACAGACTCCCAAAAGGTACAGATGCGGAAAAACTTACCAAAGAAGATTGCAGTAAGATTATCGAAAACAGTGATAAAACCAAAAAGAGTTCTTAAAATTTACCATGGTAGACCTGAATGATTATTTTAATCCTATAAGCATCGAGGGCCCTGAATTTGAGCACCTGACTGCACAAGCCGGCTTCCCCCATAATATCACAATTCATACTGATAACATACCTGTTAAAGATATCAGTAAGTACAAAATTGCAATATTTGGGGTACCCGAGGGCAGGAACTCACCAAATGGAGGTTCATTGAGAGGACCCGACATGATAAGAGGGCAATTGTACAAACTTGCAAAAATCCCCGGAAGATCTAAAATAATTGATCTCGGGAACATGAAACAGGGTGTTACTTTCAACGATACTTTAGCCGGGCTTACGGATATTTTATCATTATTGATCAGTGAAAATATTTTCCCGGTAATTATCGGAGGCAGCAGTGCTCTTATTCCGGCTATTGACAGGGCCATTTCTCAGTTTTTCACCAGATATACATTAACAGCTGTCGATCCACGGATCGATTTCAGCAATGAACGGAAAGAACCGGATTCTTTTAATTATTTAAATGCTATAATAAATAATCACAAAAGTGCCTTCTCTCATTACATCAATATAGGTTACCAGACCTATCTTAATGATCAACAGATAATAAACAGATTTCTGAAACGCAGATCGGAACTTCTCAGGATAGGTGATGTAAGACAGGCTATCCACCTGACAGAACCTCTGTTCAGGGATTCTGATGTAGCAATATTTGATATTTCTTCTGTGAGACAATCGGATGCCCCGGGGACAATCAGTCCTTCCCCGAATGGATTCTACGGAGAAGAGATCTGCCTGCTTTCAAGATATGCAGGAATATCTGATAAACTGAAAGTATTTGGTCTGTTTGATGTCAATCCCGAATTTGATATCCGTAACCAGACTACCGGTCTTGCTGCCCAGATCCTCTGGTTTTTCCTTGAAGGCTTTTCACAAAAGCAATATGAAACCCCTGTTTTAAATATCAGCAATTCAGGGAGATTTATTAAATATCATGTCCGGGTAACAGATCTCGATGATGATCTCATATTTGTAAAAAGTAATCTGACTGACAGATGGTGGATTGAACTTCAGGCTGAAAAAGATCAGAACCTTTATGTTGCCTGCTCACATGAAGATTATCTTAAGGCCAACCGTAACGAAGTTCCCGACAGATGGGTTCAGGCAGTGGAAAGACTTAAGTCCTGAGACCCCTGCATCACTCCTGAAACAAATGTGCCTGGTACAACAAACAAAATCTTAGAACGTTCGTATAACAGGTATTTCGAAATTTTAAATAAATAATGGTAAATTTGTATTCGACTTAGATTTTTATTTATTTTACTTGTTCAATAAATGTGCATCGCACCTGCAAATTAAGAGATGAAAAAACTAAATATTGCATTTCTTTTTTTAGTACTTCTACTACAGCCGGTTTTATCGCAACAAGATCCTCTATCGAGTCAATATATGTTTAACACACTTACTTATAATCCGGGTGTGGCAGGTACTTCAGGGATGATCTGTGCAACTGCTCTGAATCGCCAGCAATGGGTTGGATTTAAAGGGGCTCCCTCGACAACACTCTTTAACGTCAGTGCTCCTGTTTCGCTTTTCGGTATCAGAAGCGGGGTAGGATTAGTAGTTGAAAGTGATAATATAGGTTTTGATAAAGACATAAACCTTTCCGCATCTTACTCCTATCTTATGGATCTTGGCATGGGGAAACTCGGCATCGGTTTAAGTCTGGGTATGCTTAATACAACACTTACTCCGACCTGGGAGATACCTTCAGGTGATGCATTTACACCCGCTTCCGGCGATCCTTTGATACCCGAAAATAAAGAGAGTTATGTTGCTTTTGATGCCGGGTTGGGGCTCTATTATAAAGCCGATAAATATTATGCTTCACTTTCAATCACACACATTAATGAGCCAAAAATCAAGTTCAGTAAAGGTACACCATATGTCAGCAGACATTACTATCTGACAGGCGGTTATACTTTACAATTGGCAAATCCTTCGCTTGAATTAATCCCTTCCCTCTTTGCATTCAGCGATGGGAAGGTGGCTCAGATTACAGTAACTTCATTGGTCAGATACAATAAAAAAGTATGGGGAGGCGTTTCATACAGAGCCGGAGATGCGTTGATCGGAATTGTAGGATTGGAACTTTTTAATGGAATCAGACTTGGATATTCTTATGATTTCACTATTTCTGACATAGGAAAAACCAGCGGTGGGTCTCACGAATTCATGATCAATTATTGCTTCGATCTGAGCCTGGGCAAAAGCCCGATGAAATATAAAAGTGTCAGATTTTTATGATTATTAAAAAAAAATAACTTACTTGCAATATAAAATTCTATAGTATTATGAAAAAGGTAACCCTATCTGCTCTAATATTGATAGTTCTGTTAACTGGTTGTGGCTCTTCAAACAACGGAGAGTTGACTGGCGTTCAAGGGCGGAAAAAATTCTTTGAACCGGAACCCTTTGAAATGGCATTTATTCCTGCCGGGAATTTTATGATGGGACCAAGCGATCAGGATGCCGTATGGGCAATGAACAGTATCTCAAAATCTGTTACTGTTGACGCTTTCTGGATGGACCAAACCGAAATCACAAATAATAAATATCGCCAGTTTGTATATTACGTTCGTGATTCTATTCTGAGGACAAAACTTGGGAATGCCAGTGTTCCTGACAGACAGTATTTTATGGTTGATAAAGATGGAAATGCTATCGAACCAAATGTGATTAACTGGGATGAAAAGATAGATCCAAGAGAAGAGACTACAAAAGCTACAATTGAAGAGATGTATTATCCGCCTGAAGAAAGATTCGACGGAAAAAAACAGGTTGATGTCAGAAAGCTAAACTATTCCTATTTCTGGGTTGATTACCAACAGGCTGCAAAATCAACTTACAAATATGATTACGCAAATAATACAGGTAAATACGAAGGTAAGGTTACAAATATTGACGGTACACGTACAGATGTAAAAGACCGCTCATCCTTTATCAAACACAATATCATTAATATTTATCCCGATACTCTGTGCTGGATTCGTGATTTTACCTATTCATTCAACGATCCTCAGGCTTCACTTTATTTCTGGCATCCATCTTATGATGACTATCCTGTAGTGGGTGTATCCTGGGTACAGGCTACAGCATTCAGTGTCTGGAGGACAAACTACATGAACAGTGCTCTCAGAAAGAACGGAGTAGCCGATGTGCATGCATACAGGCTGCCACTTGAAACAGAATGGGAATATGCAGCAAGAGGAGGTCTTGACCTTTCAATGTATCCATGGGGCGGACCATATACCCGTAACTATAAAGGTTGCTTCCTGGCCAACTTCAAACCCTTACGTGGTAATTATATTGACGATGGAAATGTTTATACAGGAAAAGTAGGATCATATGAACCAAACGAATATGGATTGTATGATATGTCAGGAAACGTTGCTGAGTGGACATGCTGTGCATACTCACCTTCAGCATACATCTTCCAGCACGATCTTCAGCCAAACTATGAGTATAATGCCACACCACAGGATCCCCCGGTAATGAAAAGGAAAGTAATCCGTGGCGGATCGTGGAAAGACATAGCATATTTCCTTCAGACAAGTGCAAGAGATTATGAATATCAGGACTCTACAAAATCATATGTCGGATTTCGTAACGTTAGATCTTATATTGGTGTAAATTAAATAATTAGAAATAACCTTAAAATAATCAGGTAAAATGAGCCTAGCAGAATTAGTACAAAGCAGCGGATGGAAGAATTTCATCGCTAAATTATATGGTTTAGGAGCTTCGGTTGTATGTGTTGGTGCATTGTTTAAAATACAGCACTGGCCAATGGCAGGAACCATGCTTACTGTTGGTCTTCTGACAGAGGGTGTTATATTCTTCTTTTCAGCATTTGAACCATTACATGAAGAGGTTGACTGGTCACTGGTATATCCTGAACTTGCAGGAATTCCGGAAGACGAAACCCCGGAGCTTGCATCGCATGGAGGAAAATACCATGGTGGTGTTTCTGGCGGAGGCGGTGGTTATGGCGGAGGTTCCGGAGCAGTTGCCCTTGCTAAATTTGATGAGATGCTTGAGAAAGCAGAGATCTCTCCTGATTTATTCCAGAAACTGGGTGTCGGAATGAAAAAGCTTAGCGAATCAACCGCAAACATGAATGCCATGGGAGATGTTTCTGCCGCTTCTTCAAAGTATATGAATACAATTAACAATGCTAATGATTCACTTGGAAAACTATCAGACTCTTACCAGTCAACAACCAAGTTAATTAATGAAACAGGTTCTACATATCGTAATATGGCTGATTCATTATCAGTAATTGAAGTAGGTGGAAAATCATATCAGCAACAACTGGAATCACTTAACAAAAACCTTTCTGCTCTTAATGCAGTTTATGAACTCCAGCGTAAAGGAGTAGACGATCATCTAAAAGAATCTGATTCACTTTACAAAGGAATTCAGGGTTTAATGAAAGATCTTTCAGAATCAGCCGGAGATACTAAAAAATACCGCGAACAGATAACAAAGCTCAACGATAACCTTTCGGCATTGAACAATGTCTATGGGAATATGCTCGCTGCTATGAATGTTAAATAACGTGGCTTATTTTATCTAACTAAACTACCTACAAAATGGCTCACGAAAAGCTATCTCCGCGACAAAAAATGATCGGTATGATGTACCTGGTGCTTACCGCCATGCTTGCACTTAACGTATCAAAAGAGGCTGTTGAAGCATTTAGAAAAGTTGATAATGGTCTTACGCAGACAATTAAAAACTATTCTCTTAAAAATGACGTAATATATCGCGAATTCGATAGGGCAGCTGCTGAAAACCCTACAAAGGCCGGAAAATACAAAACAGCTGCATACCAGGTTAAAGAGCGGGCAGATGAGGCATACAATTTTATACAGGGACTTAAGATCGAAATAATCAAAAAAACTGAAAAAGATCCCGAAACTCCTGCTGTTAAAGGAAATGAAGTTATTATTGACAAAGTTGAAAAGCATATTGATGACACTAACGTACCATCTGAAATTCTGATCGGAGCTAACGAAAATGGAAAAGCCAACGACCTGAAGGCTCTTCTTGCAGAGTACCGCCAGTTTCTTATCACCACCCTTGACGGTAAAAATCCTACTGCAGAAGAGGCTTTGAAAAAAAGCCTTAGCACCGATGACGGGATAAATAAAGATGGCGAAAAGGAACGCTGGGAGAATCTTAACTTCCAGACATTACCCATGGTTGCAGTTATTTGTATCCTGTCAGAGTATCAGGTCAACGTCAGAAACGGGGAGACTGAAGTTCTTAACTACCTCTATTCCCAGATTGATGCATCCTCCTTTAAATTTACTAAACTCGATCCGATTGTTATTCCTACAACTTCTAATTATGTTACCCTTGGAAGCGATTTCGAAGCACGGGTATTTATTTCCGCTACGGATTCAACTTCGTTTCCTGTAATTACTGTAGGCGATACTAAACTTCCTCTTGATGAATCAGGAAAAGGAATTTATAAAGTTCGTGCTACCTCAACCGGTCCTAAAAAATGGGGTGGGATAATCGCTCTTAAAGCTCCGGATGGTTCAACTAAAAATTACTCGTTCGAAAATTCATATTTTGTTGGCGAACCGAATGTTATAGTATCTCCCACTGCTATGAATGTTATGTATATGGGTATTCCTAACCCGATCGACGTTTCTGTACCGGGTATTAGTCCTGATAAGATTCATATCAAAGTTGTAAATGGAACTTTTTCTACAGAAAGAGTTAAAAAATCAGGCGGAAAGGATTATTTTAAAGGGAGCTGGGCCGTTAAGCCTAATGCCGTTGGACAAGATGTACAAGTTATTGTAACAGCTGATATTAATGGCAAACCAACACAATATGCTCCGTATCCATTCAGGGTAAAATCTATTCCTACGCCTGTTGCGGTATTTGGTGGTAAAAGTACAGGCAGCATTTCAAGAGCTGATGCTCTTGTACAGCAGGGTGTCTTTGCCATAATGCCTGATTTCGACTTTGAGCTTAACTACACTGTTACGGCTTTTACAATTTTTTATACCAATCAAGGAATGGACATTGAGGAACCTTGTTCATCGAGTAATCTGACTCCAAAACAGAAACAGGCGTTGAATGGGCTGACAAGAGGCAAAAACCTTATGATTAAAGATATCAAAGCAGTAGGTCCCGATGGTAAAATACGAGACCTGAATGCCATAATATTAAAGATAAACTAGTATCAAAAAACATATCATCATGAATAAGAAAATGCTTTTGGGAATTATCGCCCTTTCACTTTCAGGCCTCGTAAATGCCCAGAGTTTTGGTGATATTTACCAGAAATCGATGCCGGATGCTAAAAAAATAAATTACCCATATCTCAGGGAAGCCGATGTTATCTGGTCAAGAAAAGTGTACCGGATGATTGATCTTCGTGAGAAGATGAATCAATCGCTGTATTATCCAACAGCCCCAACTCTCGATGGCAGGCAAAGTTTCATAAATATTATTCTCGATGAAATCAAGTCAGGCAAGCTTATTGCTTATGATACTCAAAATAGAAATGTACCTACCACTTATGGTGATATACAAATAAAATTGGGAGCCGTTGATAAGCATGTATCCGTTCAGTTAAATGCTGCAGGAGCCGTAAAAGATTCTGTAGTTAAACAGGAAGCAAAACCGGAGGAAGTGAAATCATTGCTTCTGTACGAAGAATGGTATTTCGACAAGAAACTTTCAAAACTCGATGTCAGAATTATAGCTATACAACCGGTCTATATGGGTTTTGATGAGCAGGTTGGAAGAGCAAAGAAGATAGGGTTATTCTGGATCAAATTTGACGAAGTAAGAGATGCCCTCGCAAAAAAAGAGGTTTTTTCAAGTAATAACGATGCTCAGAGAATATCCTTTGACGATCTATTCATGCAACGCAGATTCGATGGTAATATTGTTGGAGAATCAAATGTTTACAACGACAGAATTATTTCAGACTACCAGATAGGGAAGTCCTCTCTTTTTGAAGCTGACCGCATTAAAACCGAACTGTTCAACTTTGAACACGATCTTTGGGAATACTAATATATTGTATAAAAAGAGAGGCTGTCATAATACAGCCTCTTTTTTTGTCTGAATATCTTGCCCCCCCTTTGGGGGGATGTGGGCTCTTCTATAAGAACTTTTCTTTAGTCGAGTTCTTAACATCCTCAAGATATTGCTTGATATTCTGTTCTTCTTCCTTTTTAACTATCAGAAGGACATCGTCGGAATCAACAACGATATAGTCTTTGAGTCCCTGGATAACAGCTATTTTCCCTGGAGAAATATTAAAAATATTTCTTTCATTTTCATACGAAAATATTTCTCCCCTGATCAATGAGTTTCCCTTTTTATCGACAGACGAATGCTCGTAAAGCGAACTCCAGGTTCCAAGATCGGACCAACCTATATCTGTACACATAACATATACATTCTCGGCTTTTTCCATAATCCCGTAATCAATTGAAATGCTCCTGCATTCAGCATAAGTCTTTCCTATAAAGCTATGTTCCTGTTTTGTTCCAAACAGATCTCTGCCTTCATTGAACACTGTATACATATCCGGCATATGCTTCTCAAATGCCGAAAGGATTGCCTTAATATTCCAGATGAAGATCCCCGAATTCCAGTAAAAATCACCGCTTTCAATAAAGACTTTTGCAAGGTCAATATCCGGTTTTTCAGTAAATGTCTTAACCTTCAACAGGTTCCTATGCCCTTTTACAGGTTTCTTCTGATCGGCCTGTATATACCCGTATCCCGTTTCGGGTCTGTCGGGTTTTATTCCGAGAGTAATAAGTGCATCATTCCCTTCTGCAAAGTCAAAGCAGTTTTGAATTACATCACTGAATTTTTCTTCTTTAACAATCAAATGATCAGCTGGAGTAACTGCAATTACTGCATCCGGATTTTCCTTTAAAATCCTGAATGTTCCATAGGCAAGACATGGTGCAGTATTTCGGCGAAAAGGTTCTCCAAGTACACGGGATGGATCAATACCCAGTTGTTCAATAACAATATCTTTATGTTCAGCATTTGTAACTATGAAAATATTTTTTTCGGGGCAGCTTTTTTTAAACCGCCTGTATGTCTGCTGAATCAGGGTCTCCCCATTTCCTACAATGTCAAGAAATTGTTTTGGTCTTTCACGACGGCTCAGAGGCCAGAAACGACTCCCTACTCCTCCTGCCATTATAATTACATACCTATTATCCATAAGAAACATTTATTACAACAATTTATACAAATATATAATTAATTATGCAGACGGGTTTCAAAAACCTTATTAACAGAAATACCATAAATATTAGTAATTTTGAGGGTGCTTAAATATAGAAGAATGATTAAGTTCCTTACACAATTCGGGCGTTACTTCCTGCTCCTGAAGAAGGTGTTTTCAAAACCGGAAAAACCAGTTCTTTATTACAAACAAACTTTAAGGGAGTTGGTATATCTGGGTCTGAATTCAATTGGCATTATTGCTATTATCTCCTTCTTTATGGGAGCAGTTATAACCTTGCAGACAGCGTATAATACTGAAAATCCGATTTATCCCAAGTATCTAATTGGTCTCGGTTGCCGCGATTCAATGATCCTTGAGTTTTCGTCCACGATTGCTGCACTCATCCTTGCCGGAAAAGTCGGTTCTAATATTGCATCTGAAATCGGAACAATGAGGGTAACAGAACAAATAGACGCCATGGAAATTATGGGAGTCAATTCTGCTTCTTACCTTATACTCCCAAAAATGATTGCAACCCTTCTATTTAACCCAATACTTACACTGATCGCAATAATTATCGGGATTTTCGGAGGGTGGATAGCTGGCACACTTGCCGGAGTTATTACTTCGGAGAATTTTATCTATGGAATTCAATATGCATTCATACCCTATTATATTGTTTATTCATTGATAAAAACAGTATTCTTTGCCTTCATAATAACCAGCGTTTCAGCTTTCCAGGGATACTATGTCGATGGCGGATCACTTGAAGTAGGACGTGCAAGCACGAAGGCTGTTGTTTACAGCAGTGTATTAATATTGCTCTTCAATGTAATACTGACTCAAATTCTGCTGTCATGATAAGAGTAATAAAACTGAATAAATCTTTCAATGGGAAGGCTGTCCTGGAGAATATCTCAGTAATATTCGAAACAGGCAAAACTAACCTCATAATAGGCAGAAGCGGGTCGGGTAAAACAGTTCTGCTTAAATCCATTGTTGGACTCCATGAGATCGATAGCGGAGAGGTCTGGTATGAGGACACATTATTTAATAAACTCGATTTTGCCGGGAAAAAAAAGATCAGGAGCGAGATGGGTATGCTATTCCAGGGGAGTGCACTTTTCGATTCACTGACAGTTGAACAGAATGTCCGATTCCCTCTAGATATGTTCACTGATAGTTCTTTAGAAGAGAAAATTGAAAGAGTAAATTTTTGTCTCAACAGAGTTGATATTATCAATGCTAACAATCTATTCCCTTCTGAATTATCCGGAGGAATGAAGAAAAGAGTGGCCATCGCAAGAGCAATTGCGTTAAATCCAAAGTATCTCTTTTGTGATGAACCCAATTCCGGTCTCGATCCCATTACAGCCATCCTTATTGATGCACTCATCAAAGAACTGACAGAAGAGTATTCAATGACAACAATTGTAAATACTCACGATATGAATTCCGTAATGGAGATCGGAGAAAAAATCATTTTTATAAGTGACGGGGTTAAATGTTGGGAAGGGAATAAAAACGACATTCTCAATTCAGACTGTGGAACACTTAATGATTTTGTATTTGCAAATTCTCTTGCGAAAAAGCTTAGAACTGTAAGCAAATAACCACGAGCATCTATTTTTTAATCTCCTCGTAGTCGATATATTCACCTATTTCCTTAGAAACCTTTTTGGGAGGCATATTATTTTTCCTATCCGTTTTGTGTATGCGTGATGAAGACCTCCCCTCTTTCCCGAAATTTATGAAAGATCTGATTATCAGGTAACCAATTATGCCGATTAATATATATCGAATCAGAATCATAGTTGTTAAAATAATTATTCAATCAGAATCATTGGCTTGTCATTTTTTTCCTTGGGTCTGTTCCCAAATACCAGGTTCATTCCTAACCTTAAATTAAATGTATTCCAGTTGGCCGGAAGAGGAATGGAGCTGTTATCATTCTTAATTATATTCCACATAATTGGAATTCTGTCGGTAACCAGGTAAAACTGGGCTACGCCGGCTCTGAAGGCCAGTCCTGCGCCAAGATTATCCCACTGATAATTTTCAGCTGTATAACTCAGACTTGTTGAAAAAGCATTACCAAGGTTAATATTTGCAGATAAAGTCAGAGCCTCTCTTATCTGGCTTCCAATTATCTTGCTGTATGATAACAGGCCTAAAGTGATTTGTTTTGTAACATTATAGCTCCCCCCTAGTGAAATTCCAAATGGGAGGTAAGTAGTAAACGGTGCATTTGTTTTGGAAACAATGAAAGCGTTTTTAAGAGAATCCAGCATATCGTTTCCAAGTTCTTTAAAACTTTTTGTGCCATTGAAAACATCGAGCATATTCAAGCCACTGAATTCAAACTGGTTATTGGCCTTTAAGTTCGTTACATCTTTAGTCCATCTTATAAATCCGAGATCAGTAATCGAAGCTGAAATAACTATCCTGTCAGTAAAATCATACGTAGCGCCGATATCCAGACCGAGACCCATGTTTTTCTTCCCAGAAACAAAGTCAGCTATACCACTTGATGTTTTAAATCTGTTGTCATCAATCACAATACTTTCTATATTTTGTTTTGAATCCGTAGAAACATTTACCGGACCGCTTATATTAACAGAAAGGTCGGCATCAAGAGTGTGAGTGTAATCATCATTTACAGTTATTCCTAATGATTTATTGTCAATTGAGGCGTCAGCAATTCCGAATAGCAGTTTGCCCTTTATTCCAACCCTTAATTTATCAGTAAAATTTCTTGAATATCCTAATCCAAACTCTCGGTAATATTTTATATCGCCTCTCAGGGAGGATAGATCTATTTTGCTTCCGACAAATTCTTCATTTCCTTTTAAAGCAAGTTTAAAAAGATCTCCCGGCAGCACAATATTACCATCAATCCGGTCATTTATATCGAGAAAAACATACCCGTCTTTCCCAACTGAAAATCCAACCCCTAATAATTGAATTGCAACTTCAGGCACTATTGAATTTTTGTCCTTTATCTTGGCAAGGAACTTATTAACATCATAATCGGGATGAAGAAATGAAATTATTGAATCTTTTGACTGACCCTTCATGAATATATCCGAGAAGTTCACAAAATTGTTGTTAATATTCAGATTAATACCAGACACTACCGGTAGTCCGATATATACCGAGTTGGATGGCCTTAATGCAGGATTTAGTATATGATTTTGAGGCAGATTCATAAAGTACATTACCTGGCTGTTCTGAGCTGCTGCATCGGCCAGGATAACTGCCAGTAATAGTATCAGTACGTATTTTATTTTCCCGATCATATAACTTGCTTATAAATGTTCAATTTAGGTTTATATCTGGTTTAACAACCAGTGCGGCGCTAAAATTAATCCTGTAATCGGAATAGATCTTAACATCCTGGGATCCATTTCCTGCAGTATTGAGAGTAAACGAAAAGATCAGCTTATCAGCATTTTTGGAAAAGCTGAAAAACTCTCTGGTAAATTCGATAGTGGTGGAAGTTTCTGTGACACCCAAGGATTTGCCATTATTGTCTACAGGTGCCGGCTCCAGAATGTCTGTTGCATTAACTGTGCTCTTAATAGATTTAGTCTTTGAATCATAAAGACTCATTTTTAAAGAAACCCCTAGAGGAAACCCATTTATTGCTTTAATGTCAACTCGTAAAAATTGAAAGTCTTCAGTTTTCATCGAGTTATCTTTCATAAAATTGTCAGCAGTATCGGTAAACTGCAGGTTATTTATTGTCAATTCCATCGGCAAATCAACTTCGAGTGACCCTAAAAGGTGGTTGGGGCCTAAAATATAATCTCCGGTCTGATTGCTCTTAGCTGAAGAGGTCAATATAGCTGTACCGGAAAAGTTTAACATCTCAGGAGGAAGTGAGATCAGGTTCTGTAAATTGGAGTTGGTTTTATCTATAATATATGATGCTGTAATCTCCTGCTGGGCCGGTATATTTGGGCTGACCAGAGTAAACGGAGCAAGGTTGAGAGGTATAGTTTTATCTTTCCCTTGCCCGGAAACATTCAAATTTATTTTAATAGGATCCGGAAAAGAATTAGAATAATTAAACTTTATTGAAGGGTTCAGGAACTGAAAATCTCCCGAGATGTGACTCAAAATATTATGAATATTCAGATCGTAGCTGGTTGGATCAATAATTGCAATCTTCTGAACGAGAGTTCCTTTTGAAAAATCGGATATCTTCAAATCGACAACAGAGTCTTTTCTGAAAACGATTGTAACAAACTTGTCCTGATCGTATACTACAGTGTCATTAGCTTTTACAATGTCACTGAGTGAAATATCGCCCTTGACGCCAGATATAGCCAAAGTGGGTGAGATATGCGCCTGCTTCGAGAGCCCGTAGGTCCCTTTTATGCATCCTGTGATTGAGAGAGCCATTATCATTGAAATAAACAGGAATGATCTTTTAATCATAATCTTTCTCATTTAATTTCTGTGTCTATTTTATAATTATAAAGAAATCTGTCTGTGCCGCCGACAATAAGATGCCAGCCGCTTTTATCCGACAACTTCCCGATTGAGAACATAGATGCCCCTCTCAGAGGGAATCCATTCATTGTTTTGCCGTTCTTTCCGATCATGTAGATCAGATTCTTTTTAACATCAAACACCCCGATTTTTCTGTCGGTAGATGAGAAGATAAAATTAATCGGTCCACCAAGATCATCTGAGCCAAATTCCCTAGTAAAAATCTGCGATCTGTTATGGTTATAAAGATACAATATACCTTTATCAATAAAAATATATTCGCCAAAACCATCACCATCTACGTCAAAAATATCGAATGAGTGTTGATCTGAAAATTTCCTGATACTGAACTTTTTAACGCTGCCGTCGAAATATATATGTTGTATTGTTCCATCGGGAGATGAACAGACCACAGAGGGATCTGATGCCATGTTCAAGCGCATTGATGACCCGACAGCTTTAGTGACCGGTTCTTTCAGGTTCATCCTTCTGTTCCCGGTTCGGTCAAGAAAATAGACGGCGCTTTCATCAGCAGCTACAATATAATCTTTCCCTGAAACTTTAAAATAATTTATCTCTGCCTTTACATTGCCGGTGGTTCTGAAAGGAGTCCATCCCTTTACAACATTACCAGTTTTGTCGTATGAATATATCATCTTGTCTTCGCCGGCGATAAATAGCCTGTAATTCAGGTTATTGTCATAGTCGAACATTGCCATAGAGTTAGTTGCCGGGGATCTGAGCTTTACGGGATATCTCTCAACATAATTACCATTTCTATCGAGGATATGAATATAATTCCTGCCGGAAAACAGTAACTGATACTTCCCGTTCCCGTAATAATCAATCATATAAATTGTACTTGTAATCCTCTCATTCAGTGGTACTTTCCACAGAACACGACCAGCTGCGTTAATCAGGTATGTATTATTCTTCATATCCTGAATGAAAATCTCTTTCGCTCCTGTTGTATGATTTGTAAAAAAGAATGGTTTTATACTTGCCACAGTATCAAGCAAGGTTTCCCATTCCGTTGTAGATTCTTCCCTGGCCTCTTCCCTGAATTTGATTGACAGGCTGTTATATATCATTCCATTACTCGATGCGAACTGGTAGCCGGCAGCCTGAATTTTTTTGAGTGAGTTTTTATTCGATTTGAGAGCATTAATGATATCTTCATTCAGGAACCCTGCCAGGTAATCGATAATACGGCTCGGAATACAAAAGAAATAATACCCGGCTCGACTGGGCAGAGTATTCTGGAAATCGCGATATGTAAGATCATTTGCCAGTGTTTTGTTGAGGATATTGTCGTATAGTAATTTTGATATTGTAGCATATGAGTTTCCTGCAACCATATAATGATCATAAAATGCAAAATAGGTTTCATTAAAATCGGGGGCGAATCCTGGCAGCAGAACTCTTATCAGGCCTTTGAAAGAGGTCCTGTAGACGGGGATTTTAACCTGATCGTCTGGCTCAAAATAGAGAATTTCATTTTTTGCACCAGGTTCTTCAAGAAAAAGTTGCTCAGCCTGAACACGATTAGTTAATTCATATATAATCAAAGTATTATCAATAACAGGTCTTCCTTTCATATCAATTATTGCCCGTGTTATCTCTCCGCCTGTATATGGTTTAATCTTACCTGCAAGATCTGCTGCTTCCCTTGATACGGAGGTATCAGACACATTGTGAAGATTCAGAGAGGGGAGAATCAGTGTTTCAAAAAGTACCGTTGATGACGGCAATATCTTATAAGTATGAAAATCCCTGGAAGGAAGTGTTTTGTACTTGTAAAGTAATTCAGATGAATCGGGACTTTCAGTATAACCGCTCAGAACGAGTCCATCTTCACTGATATAAATATCTCCTCCTGCCGTTCCGGCCAGCCTGGCAACTTTATCTGAAAATTCTTTTCTGCCTTTAATCAACAGAGGCTGGAGAAGATACGGGAGATTAGGAAATACTACAAATATTTTATCCGCATTTTTCCCGGATGCCAGTAATACTCTTGAAAACCCCGGTACATTTCTGACATCATTACCCCTTCCTGTCTGAATAGCTGCTCCTTCAACCAACGCTTTCGAATTACTGAATACTATTAACCCGGAAATAAGCGAAATGTATGCCGTGTCTTTCCGGCTGTCAGCGTTAAAAGGAATCTCAATAACTGAATTCCCATTTAGTTTGGTTTCTGTCACCTCTCTAATTCCCGATGAACTCAACATCTCTTTGATGTGCCTTGACCTTATGTCGCCTGATACCGGCATAGAAAGCATAGGAATGATTCCCCCTTTCCTGTCGGGGTGAAATGACATGATTGCAGCACCCTCATTAAATAACTTCTTAAAGTTCTGCTTATTCAACAGGTCAGCAAGATATTTCAGCTCCTGGTTAAACCTGTCCAGTTCCTTTACCTTTCCTGCTTCTCCAAATAATCCTCTTCCGGTTGTCAGTGAATTCAGGAAACTCTTAAGGTCAACCGTTTCTATTACAACACAGGCATCCGGAGAAATTGCTTTGTAAGGATCTGTAAAAAGATTCTTTCTGCCCTGTTGGAGAAAATATCCCATTATGGCAAGACCTGAAATCAGGAGTATCACCGATATAATAGCGATTCTCTTACCCACTCTCGGATTATTAATAGTTTTATCCAAAATTAGCAAATAAAAGTTTATACCTGTTGCAGACAGTTATTTAACAATAAATAGTCAAGATTCCTTTGGAACCTGACCTGTTTGGCACGTAATTTGAATTATGGTTATTATACCGACAATCTCAATCATATCCCTGACCACTCAGGGCAGCCAGGTCAAAACCCTGGCTTTTTTTAGCTTAAAATGGCCGATACCCGATTATTTCTCTCACTTCTCTCACAGTTTTTGAGGCACTGGCCCTGGCTTTTTCCGCACCATCTGCAACAACCTTTGAAAGAAATTTATTATCAGAGAGTATATCATTGATCCTTAGCCGTATTGGTTCTGTAAACTTTATAATATCCTCAGCAAGTTGCTTCTTCATATCTCCATAGCGGATTTCACATGAGGCAAATTTATCTGTGAAATATTTAACAGTTTCCTGATCTGAAACTACATTCATAATGGTAAACAGGTTCTTCACAGGCTCTGTTGGTTCCTGGCCGGGTGCTGTCGGACCGGTATCGGTAACCGCTCTCATCACTTTTTTCTTTATCTCCTTTGGTGTATCAGCGAGAAAAACACCATTTCCTTCGCTTTTACCCATCTTTCCGGTACCATCCAGTCCAGGTATTTTAACAAGCTCTTGGCCAAAATTATATGCATCAGGCTCCGGAAAGTAGTTTACCTCATACATCATATTAAATCTCCTGGCAAATCTGCGTGTCATCTCAAGGTGCTGCTCCTGGTCCTTCCCTACGGGAACTTTATTAGCTTTATGAATTATAATATCGGCAGCCATCAGTACAGGATAAGTCAATAATGCTGCATTAATATTATCGGGTTGTTTTCGGATTATTTCCTTAAACGAAGTGGTTCTTTCCAGTTCACCAACATAGGCATTCATATTCAGCAAAAGATATAACTCTGAAACTTCCGGAACATCGCTCTGAATGAAAACGGTTGCAACTTCCGGGTCAATACCGCATGCAAGATATTCTGCCAAGATCTGTTTGATATTCCCGTGAAGGTCTTCGGGTTTAGGATGAGTTGTAAGCGCATGATAATCTGCAATAAAGAAATAACAGTTATTCTCATTCTGCATTTTGAGAAAGTTCTTTATAGCACCGAAATAATTTCCAAGATGCAGGTTTCCCGTCGATCTGATACCGCTAACAACAGTGTCCATTGTAATCTTCAATAAAATTTCACCGCAAAGGTAATAAAAAATGGCGCAATGGCGCAATGGCACAATGGCATAATGGGAATTCCAGAAAATCGTTAAGCCGTTGAACCGTTGTGCCTCAACGTCGTTGTACCGTTGAGCCTTTTTTACTACCTTTGCCCGATTAAAATAAAAATGGCCATGGAATCGACAAGACAGAAAAAAGTATCGCGTTTAATTCAGAAAGAACTGGCCGACATCTTTCTTAAAAGAGGAAACGAATTCGCCCACGGAAAGTTAGTCTCAATAACAAGGGTGAGGGTCAGTCCCGATCTCTCTTTTGCTAAAGTCTATATAAGTATTTTCCCGACAACAAACCAGGACATCGTACTCAAGGCAATAGAGGAACACAGCTCTAAGATCAGATTTAACCTTGGTCAGAAAGTAAGGTCCCAACTCAGGATAGTACCGGATATTGCCTTCCATATTGATGATAGCCTTGACTATATTGATAAAATAGACAAGTTGCTGAAATCCTGATATATATATATATGCAGTACGAGCCAATAAAAAGATCACTCGGCAGATTCTTCGCAGGATCTCTGTTTCTGAGAAAGACTCTCTATTTTCTTCTTGACCTCCTGCTTCTCCGTACCTGGCATGTTAAAAAAGCATTAAGGAAGATTGCCCGTCAATTCCCTGGTGAAGCATCTGTTCTGGACGCCGGTTCGGGATTTGGACAATACACCTGGCGTATGGTCAGGATGAACAGCCGGTGGAAGTTCAAAGCTATTGATATCAACAAAGAACAGATTGACGACTGTAACATTTTTTTCGGAAAAACAGGATTGTCGCACCGGGTTTCTTTTTACACTTGTGATCTCACAACTCTGAATGACCTCGATTATTATGACATCATTCTGTCGGTAGATGTAATGGAGCATATTGAAGAAGATATCCTGGTTTTTCAGAATTTCTACAAATCGCTTAAAAACAATGGTATTTTACTGATATCCACTCCTTCTGATAAAGGTGGCTCCGATGTACACGGTGAACAGGAAGAATCATTCATAGATGAACATGTAAGAGATGGATACAGCATTAATGATATTACCGAAAAACTTTCACTTGCCGGCTTCAGAACTATTGAGGCAGGTTATACTTACGGAAAACCCGGAAATATCTCATGGCGATTGTCTATGAAATATCCGATTGAGATGCTGAATGTCTCTTACCTCTTTTTCCTGCTTCTTCCTTTTTATTATTTGATTCTTTCTCCTGTTTCAATAATTCTTAACATTTTTGATCTCTGTTTAACTCATAAAATCGGAACCGGGTTGCTGGTCACCGCCAGAAAGCAAGAAAAGTGAAGCTCTCATTATACATAGCAAAAAGATACCTGTTCGCAAAAAAATCGCGGAATGCAATAAACATTATTTCGGCGGTTTCTGTGGCCGGAGTAGCAGTTGGCACAATGGCCCTGATAATTATTCTTTCCGTTTTTAACGGACTTGAAACAATGGTAAGTGCCATCTTCAACACTTTTGATCCGGATATTAAAATAACGGCTGCAGAGGGCAAAACATTCATTGCCGACACTGCACGTCTGAAACTTCTTGCAAAAGTTGAAGGATTATCCTGTTATTCTCTTACAATTGAAGACAATGCTCTGCTCAAATATGGTTCACGTCAGTATATTGCCACTATTAAAGGCATTGATGACAACTATGCCATGGTTTCAAATATCGACAGCTCTATGTGGGAGGGCGAATTTATGCTTAGGAACGAAAAAGGCCGTCCCTATGCTATTCCGGGTATCGGGGTTGCACAATATCTTGGGATCAGAGTTAACTTTATAACTCCTTTGGAAATAATTTTCCCGAGAAAAACAGGGTCCGGTACAAACATCAATGCCGAAAACTCATTAAATCATAAGTTTATATTCCCGTCAGGGATCTTTGAAGTTGAAAAAGAATATGATTCCAAATATGTTTATATACCTATTGATTTCGCACGTGAACTGACTGAAACTGAAAAGGGAGTAACTACCATTGAGATCAAATTCAGGGAGCATGCCGATCCGCAGGCTGTTCAAAAGGACATTATAAAAATCTTCGGGAAGGGCTTTACAGTTCAGAACCGGTATGAACAGCAGGCCATATTTTATAAGGTGATGCGATCCGAAAGGCTTGCCATTTTCTTCATCCTTACACTTATTCTTATTATTGCATCGTTCAATATAATAGGCTCCCTCACAATGCTAATAATCGAGAAAGAGCGTGATATTGAGATACTAAAGAGTCTGGGAGCTGATAACAACCTTATCAGGAAGATTTTCATATTTGAAGGATGGCTGATTTCGATAATCGGTGCATTTTCAGGAATTATTCTGGGTTTTGTCGTCTGCTGGCTGCAGCAGACTTACGGACTTGTAAAGCTTCATAGCCAATCACTTATCATGGATTCATACCCGATTGTCATGAAGATTAAAGACTTTATAATTGTTCCCGGAACGGTTCTTTTAATCGGATATTGGGCAGCATGGTACCCAGTGAGGTTTCTCACGAAAAAGTATCTGAATAAAAACAATTGATAATCAATTATTATATTTACGAATATCCTGTTTACAAAAACTAAATGAGAAAAACCCTTAATAATAAAATGCTATGATCAGGTTTGCTTTTCTCATATTGATCATTATTTCATTAATTACGGGATCTTGTTCCGGCAGAAAGCATAAACTGGACAAAAAAAATCTGATCCCTGAAAAAGAACTGGTTTCATTATTGACCGATATCCATATTGCGGATGGACTTCTTTCCCTTCCTAAAATTTATTCCTGGGCTTCTTCCCTTGACTCTATCTCATCCTATTATCAGGTTATTGAAAAACATGGTTATACAAAAGAAATCATGGACAAAACAATGAAATACTATTTTTTAAATAACCCAAAAAAACTAAATAAGATATATGATCAGGTTCTTGGGATATTAAGTGAGATGGAATCACGTGTTGAAAAAGAATTTATTTTACAACAGGCACGCATTTCGAACCTATGGCATGGTAAGGATTTCTATTCAATTCCCTCTCTTTCAGGCAACGATTCGACTTTGTTTGATATACCACTTAACAGAAGCGGCATTTATACACTTTCATTCTCTGCTACTCTTTTTCCTGATGACCAGTCGATTAATCCAAGAGCAACTGTATATTCAAGTTCTCCTGACAGTATAGATACAGGAAGAAGGCAATATATTAAATCAATTAATTACATAAAAGATGGCCGACCGCATACCTATAAGCTGACCTTAACTGTTCCTGAAAATAGAATTCGTCATTTAAGAGGATGGTTCTATGATTTTGATAACCCT
Source organism: Bacteroidales bacterium (assembly GCA_003141715.1). GTDB lineage: Bacteria > Bacteroidota > Bacteroidia > Bacteroidales > VadinHA17 > LD21. Next base: position 90,709 of record PLNF01000035.1, read on the forward strand.
CCTTATGGTCTTGAGAAACATGTTAAAATAGAGAATATCTCACTTACCTATAGATCATTAGTGGTGGTATGAAACGATTGACAGCTCAATACATTATTACCAATTCCGGTCCTCCGCTTAAAAGAGCTGTGATAACAACTGAAGACGATGGCACAATAATCAGTGTCGAAAAAACAGAAGGTAATCTGAAAGAAAAATATTCCACAGAGTTTTATAATGGCATCATAATTCCCGGCTTTGTCAATTGTCATTGTCATCTGGAGCTATCTCACATGAAAGGGTATACCCCAAAAGGAAAGGGTCTTGGAGGTTTTATCGAACAAATCAGAAGCACCAGGGATAACAATAAAGAAAATATATTTTCTTCCGCCTTTTCTGCTGATAATTATATGTTTAAGGAAGGAATTGTTTTATGCGCAGATGTCTGTAACACTTCCGATTCCTTCAAAATAAAAAAAGAGAGCAGGATCAGGTACATTAACCTTCTTGAAGTTTTTGGACTTGATCCGGATAAAGCCGGAAGGCGAATGGATGATATTATCAATGTTGCCGGAATAGCTAAGGAAATGGATCTTCCTTTTTCACTGGTTCCCCACTCGGCATATTCAACGTCGTTGACTCTTTTCAGACTTCTCAGAAATGAGAGTCTAAATAACAAGATAACTTCCATTCATTTTATGGAGACGGACGGGGAAGAAACTTTCCTTAAAAACCGGACCGGACCTCTGATGTCTTCATACAAACGATCAGGATTAATACCATCGAGGCTGGAAACATCTAAAAGTCATGCTGATGTAGTCCTGAATGAGGTAACGAAGTCAGGAAATCTGATTCTTGTCCACAATACTTATGCTGACAGAACCACTATAAGGGTGATTAAGGAGAGGGAAAATTTATTCTGGTGTCTCTGCCCTAACTCAAATATTTATATCGAAAATAAAATCCCTCCGCTAAATCTGCTGATTGATGAGGGTTGTGAGATTGTCATCGGAACCGATAGTCTCGCTTCGAATTCTAATCTAAGTATTCTTGAAGAGCTTAAAACGCTTCAATTTAGTTTCCCTGAAATACCGTTCGAAGATCTTGTATCGTGGGCGACTATAAATGGGGCCAAGGCTCTGGGAGAAGAGGATCGGATTGGGAGGATTGAAACCGGCAAAAAACCAGGGCTTCTGCTTCTTGAGAATGTTGACCTGCAGAATATGAAGTTACTGCCGGAGAGTTTTGTGACCAGGCTGATATAGTTTACTCCCCGACCAATTTAAACTTAATACAGAATGGGATTTTGAGATTGCCACGCCCTCCTCTGTCGGGCTCGCAATGACATCCCCTGTTATCGGAATTCGTTCTGGGAATTAAAACGAACCAGATAAAGTTGACGATCATTGCGAGGATCCCGATGAAATCGGGAGACGAAGCAATCTCATGGAATATCCTGCAATTATTGTTAATTTTGAACCCGTTAAAAGGAAGCTAAAATGGCCACATTTCTTTTTGATGAGATAATATTCGGACCAGTCAAAAGCAGGCGGCTGGGTGTCTCACTTGGAATAAATTTATTGCCAACAAAAAAAAAGATCTGTAATTTCAATTGCATATACTGTGAATGCGGATGGACAAGAAATATTGAAAAAGCTGTCAGCTGTCTTCCCCGTCGTGAAGAAGTTTATAAGGCTCTTGATTTCAAACTATCGGAGTTGAATAAAAAGAGCTTTGCGCCCGATGTGATAACTTTTGCCGGTAACGGAGAACCCACTCTTCACCCGGATTTCCCGGGTATTATCGATGACAGTATAACATTGAGAAACAAATACTTCCCTAAAGCAAGAATCGCTGTTTTGTCAAATGCAACGACAATTTCAAATCCTTTAATAAAAGCAGCTTTGTTAAAAGTCGATCAGAACATTCTTAAACTCGACTCTGCATTTGATTCCACTATTAAAATTCATAACCAGCCAAGAGTTGATATAGATGTTGAAGAGTTTATTAACAGACTCATCGGATTCAACGGAAAGGTAATCATCCAGACACTCTTTCTGCGGGGGATACATAACGGAAAAGTAATTGATAATACAACTCCGGTTGAAATTACTGAATGGCTTAAAGCAATTGAAAGAATAAAACCCTCTGAAGTTATGATCTATACAATTTCCAGGGATACTCCTGAGGGTTCCAGATTAAACAAGATACCGCTCATTGAACTAAAGGGAATAGCTGCATTAGTAGAATCAATGGGTATCAGAACACGGGTTTCCGGTTAAGATTGAATAAAAGTTACAACATACTAATATGTCCCCTGGAGTGGGGATTGGGTCATGCCACCCGAATGATTCCTCTTGCAAGGAAACTTCGGGAAATGAATAATAATGTTATTATTGCCTCGGGAGAGGAACATTTATCACTGTTCCGTAATGAATTACCCGGACTATCTTATATCAGCTTCCCGGGCTTCAAACCCGGTTACTCCCGATTCTTTCCCCAATATCTTTCCCTCCTGTTTAAAATACCTGTTCTTCTGTACCATATAATAGTGGAACACCACAGGCTAAAAAGAATTATCGCGGAATACGCAGTTGATATAATCATCAGCGATAACCGGTTCGGGTTATGGAACATGAAGGTCACCTCTGTGTATGTAACCCATATGCCCCTCATACCTTTCCCAAAGCCTCTGAAATTCCTGGAGCCCATAGGAGTGTTATTACACAGGGAAATCATTAAAAAATATTCTCTTTGCTTTATTCCCGATTTGCCCGGCGATCTGAACCTTACAGGCAGGTTATCACATGGCATCAAACTACCTGATAATATAAGGTATATAGGGATCTTATCAAGGTTTATCGATCCTGAGCAATCCCTGCATGAGAATCCGGTAAAATCTCATCATAACACGGTTATCCTTTCAGGCCCTGAACCTCAAAGGGAAATTCTTAAACAGAAACTTGTAACACTTCTGAAAGACAAAGAACCCAATACTATTATGTTTGAAGGGAAGCCGGGGAAGAGAGGGGAAATAGCCAGGAATGGGAACATTACCTTTTATAGCCATCTTCCTGCTTCCCGGATGAAAGAGATTATAGCAGACAGTGACAGCATTATCACCAGGTCGGGCTACACCTCAATTATGGAGCTTGTGAGTCTGAACTGTACTGCATTGATTATCCCAACACCGGGACAGACAGAACAGGAATACCTGGCGGAATACCTTTCAGAGAAGGGGTGGTTTTATACTGTTTCGCAGGGTGAACTAAAAGCCGGAATATCGCTCCGCCAGGGGAAAACAATATGGCAGGGTGAAATAAACAGGCAAAGCAGTATCCTTTTGACTGAAGCTTTAAATGAGCTTCTGGAAAAGCATCATTGAGAGGGTTAATCCAAAGAATCCGGCTAACAATCCGACCCACACCTGCTGAGGGTTATGGAGATTAAGTTTTAGTCTTGATGAAAGTATCAATCCTCCTGCAATTATTGCTGATATCAGATACCATTCTAACGGGGTTAACATTTTTAAAGAAAGGATTAACACCAGACCAATAAGGGCACCAGCACCAACAGAATGAAGCGATATCTTCCACCAGAAATTGATCACAGTAACTATTAGTGAGAGAAATGCAGAAGCAAAAATAAATGATTTCAAAAACACAGGAATGGGGAACCTGAAAATTATAAATGAAGTAGCGCAATAGAGGATAGTGGTAATTATCAGTGGAATATTCCTTTCTTTTCTTTCACTGATAGTCCATGAGGTGATAATATTCCTTTGAATGAAAAAAGGTAATAAAGAAAGCGGTAACAAAACATTATTTACCAGCATTATAAGCAATAATAGTTTCTTCACGGTAAAAGGAAGATACCCAAACAGTGTTGGTGCTGAAAAAATGATTGTCATACCATAGACAGGCATCAGCAACGGATGAAAAATTACGGCAATTACTTTTGCCATAGTATCGAGAATATCTTTCGGTTTGTCAGTTGTAATCATATTTCTCTCCTCAGTCTTGCGACAGGAATATTTAGTTGTTCACGGTATTTTGCCACTGTCCGGCGTGCTATCTGGTACCCCTTTCCCTGGAGGATATCCGTGAGACTCTCATCTGTCAACGGTTTGCGTTTTTGTTCATTTTCAATACAATCCTGCAAAATCCGCTTTATCTCCCTGGTTGATACTTCTTCTCCGCTATCTGTTTGCAGTCCCTCTGAAAAGAAAAACTTCAGGGGAAATATCCCAAAATGAGTTTGAACAAATTTACTATTGGCGACCCTTGAGATTGTTGAAATGTCGAGACCTGTCATTTCAGCAACATCTTTCAGGATCATTGGTTTTAATTTTGTCTCATCGCCGTCGATGAAGTACTCCTGCTGGTATTCGAGAATAGCATTCATAGTAAGAAGTAAAGTATTTTGTCGCTGTTTAATAGCATCTATAAACCATCTGGCAGAATCGATTTTCTGCTTCACAAAAAGTACAGCATCTTTCATTTCTTTTTTCTGGCTTTTATCTTTGCTGTAAGAATGAAGCATTTCGCTATACGCGGAACTTAATCTTAGTTCGGGAAGATTTTTTGAATTAAGATGAAGGTCGAAACCGTCTTCAGAAAACTCAAGGATGAAATCAGGGATTATCGGTTGCGATGTTTTATTAAATGGATCGCTGTAAACTCCTCCCGGTTTGGGGTTTAGTTTTAAAATCTCATCGATGGCAATTTTAAGTTCATCTTCGGTGATACCAAGTCGTGAAATGATTTTATCGTAATGCCTTTTCGTGAATTCTTCAAAATGTAAATCTAGAATTGTATGTGCAAGCTTCATGGGGGGTTGCGAATTGTCGCGGAGTTCAATCTGCAGCAAAAGGCATTCCCTGAGGGATCTAGCTCCGACTCCTGCAGGTTCAAGATCCTGAATTATTTGAAGCACCTCTTCAAGTTCGCTTTCGGTAGTTTCGACATTCTGAAGGAAAGCAAGATCATCAACAATGTTTATCAGTTCTCTTCTCAGGTATCCATCTTCATCAATATTTCCCAGGATGTATTCTCCAAGAATTTTCTGTTTGTCGGTAAGTTCCCTCAGACTAAGTTGTGATTCGAGATGCTCATGAAATGAAAATCCTACAGAAAAGGGTATCTCGGTTCTTTTATCTTCATCCTTGCTGTAGTTTTTTTCCCGAAGGCGGTAATCAGGGATATCGTCTTCTTCTATATAATCATCGATTGTGAATTCCTCCTGATCTTTATCTGTCTCCTCGAACTGATCTTCTTCTGCTTCTGCCGGAATCTCTTCTTCCTCCGCACCTTCCTCAAGGGCAGGGTTTTCCTCGAGTTCCTTTTTAATACGCTGTTCAATCTGCAAAGTAGGAACTTCCAGCAGTTTGATCATCTGGATCTGCTGCGGTGAAAGTTTCTGAAGCAATTTCTGCTGTAACCTTTGCTTTAACATCCTTTTCTCCCCAAATTATTTATCCGGGAATCAATTTTTTTTAAAATTCAGCATTTTTTGGTGTTCTTGGGAATGGTATCACATCCCTTATATTTGACATTCCTGTAACAAACAAGATTAACCTTTCAAACCCAAGACCAAATCCACTGTGAGGTGCGGATCCGAATTTTCTTGTGTCGAGGTACCACCAGAAATCCTTTTCCTGCAACTTCAGCTCTTTAATACGTGAAAGCAACCTGTCATATTGCTCTTCTCTCTGAGATCCGCCGATTATTTCACCGATCCCGGGGAACAGAACATCCATGGCTCTTACAGTTTTGCCATCCTCATTCTGTTTCATATAAAATGCCTTTATTTCTTTCGGATAATCAGTAAGAATTACCGGCCTTTTGAAGTGCTCTTCAACCAGATACCTTTCATGTTCAGCTTGCAGGTCGCGGCCCCAGCCAACCTGGTATTCCCAGTTTTTCCCTGAGGATGTGAGAATTGAGACCGCCTCTGTATATGTAATTCTTACAAATTCCTTCTCAACGACAAATTTAAGCCTTTCCAGAAGGGCTTTATCAATCATATTATTAAGAAAATCAAGATCTTCGAGGCAGTTATCGAGTGCATATCTGATCAGGTATTTAACAAAATCTTCTGCAAGATCCATGTTATCAATCAGGTCGTAGAATGCCATCTCAGGTTCTATCATCCAGAATTCAGCAAGGTGCCTTGGTGTGTTGGAATTTTCAGCCCTGAAAGTTGGTCCGAATGTGTAGATATCTCCTAAAGAAAGAGCACCAAGTTCACCTTCGAGCTGGCCGGAAACTGTCAGATTTGTCTCTTTTCCGAAAAAATCGTTATTGTAATTTACAGAACCATCCTTATTACGAGGCATGTTCTTCAGATCCATAGTGGTAACATGGAACATCTCCCCGGCTCCTTCACAGTCACTTCCTGTAATAATCGGAGTATGAAGATAGAAGAATCCCTTATCATTAAAGTACTTATGAATAGCGAATGCCATTGCATGTCTTATTCTGAAGACAGCACCGAATGTATTGGTTCTGAAGCGCAGATGGGCATTCTCTCTCAGGAACTCCATTGAATGCCCTTTCTTCTGCAGAGGGTATGTTTCGGCATCGCTTTTCCCATAAAGTTCAATAGCGGCAGCGCTTATTTCAATATTCTGACCCTGTCCCTGCGACTCAATCAACTTACCTGTAACAGCTATACAGGCTCCTGTTGATATCTCTTTCAGAAGATTCTCATCAAAAGATGCCACTTCCACTACAACCTGGATATTGTTTATTGTCGATCCGTCATTCAGAGCAATAAAGAGAATGTTTTTGTTTCCCCGCTTGGTTCGTACCCATCCTTTCACCAATACATCTGATCCCAACACAGGGTTGGATAACAGGTTTTTTACCTTAATTCTTTTCATCATAAGCATTTAATATCAAAAAAAACAGATGTGCAAAAATAATAAAATGTTAGCCGCATAGGTAGAAGAGACCGCTATTATTTCTTTATGGCACTATTTTTGTAAGCCAGAGCCTCCTTATTCAGTTTATTTGACCGGGATCAATAATATTTACCCTGGATAACAGTTATTATATAAATCAATTCTAATAACAAAAAAGGATTAAATTTAGATATGCATTTAAAGTCGCTTGAAAATCAATAATCTTTTATTTGGGGTTTCGGTTTTCTATTGGAAGCGAATATTGGGAGAGAGAGATCCTTCGCTACCGCTCAGGATGACAGGACATTTAGCGGGCAACAAGGGTAGTGGAATGAGGAATCTCATCAAATAAGGGCTGAGTTTAAGATAAATAAAGTCCTTATTGCATATTGGTTTGAAAATTGGTAAAATCTGAATAACTTTGGATATAAAATTGAAAATAATCAGAAGCTATGGAAGAACCGAAGAAACTTATAGTTGTACCATGGGATTTTTCTCATGTTGCTGAACACGCATTAGCTCATGCAGTAAAGATAAGCCGCATGGTAGGCAATGATATATGTCTTTTGCATATAGTGGATACAGGCATCACTCCAAAAGCCTATGCAGAAAAAACCACACATCTAAAACGTTTAGTTGAAGAAAACGGCAAAAAATATAATGTCCCAATTGTTTACCATGTTTCTAAAGGAAGTATATTTTCTGCAATAGCCGATTTTGCAAATGAGAAGGAAGCCAGCCTGGTGGTTATGGGCACGCATGGGATGAAAGGGATGCAAAAGCTTACCGGCAGCTGGGCATTAAAAGTCATTGTAAAATCAAAGATCCCTTTTATTGTTGTACAGGATCCTCCTGCCGATCAGGAGAGGTATCATAATATTGTCTTCCCTGTTGATTTCAGGGGTGAAAATAAGGAGAAGATAAAAATGGCCATTTTTATGGGGAAATACTTTGAATCCAAGATTCATATGGTTGTTTCCGTAAGCAGCGATAGGAATATATTAAAAAAGACAAAAACTAATCTGAATTTTGCTATCAAATACCTGATTCAAAATAATATAGATTACGAGATCCACGATATGCCAAAAGGTAAGATAGCTGAACAGACAATTGATTTTGCTCAAAAGATTAATGCCGACCTGATCCTGATTGTGACTACGAAGAATATTACGTTTGCTGATTATATAGTAGGAGCTTCAGAGCAATATATTATTGCCAACAGTTCCAGGATACCTGTCTGCTGTGTAAATCCAAAAGCATCGTTTGCCAGTGTGGGACAATTTATGGGTGGCTGGGGGTCATAAAAGAATTCCCGTACATTATCTTTGCAAGAGGTAATGAAAAAATAATATCCAGATTATGTCCATTGTAGTTCAGGGTGTTTCAAAATTTTATGGTAGTCAGAAAGCACTCGATAATGTTTCCCTCGAAGTAAAGACCGGCGAAATAGTCGGGTTTATTGGCCCAAATGGCGCCGGTAAATCGACTATGATGAAGATCATTACCGGTTTCATACCTGCATCATCGGGAAAAGTAAGTGTTAATGGTCTTGCTGTTGAAGCTGATAATCTCGAAGTCAAAAAACAAATAGGTTATCTTCCTGAAAACAATCCTCTTTACCCGGAAATGTATGTCAGGGAATATCTTGGTTTCGTGGCTTCGATTTATAAGACAGGCGTATCGGTGAAAAAGCAGACAAATGATATAATTGAACTAACCGGACTCGCACCTGAACAGAATAAAAAGATTGGTTCTCTTTCTAAAGGATACAGACAAAGAGTCGGACTGGCTCAGGCTCTTATCCATAATCCTGCCGTACTGATACTTGATGAGGCTACCACAGGCCTTGACCCGAATCAGATCGTTGAGATACGAAACCTTATAAAAGAGGCCGGAAAGGAAAAAACGGTGATGCTTTCAACACATATTATGCAGGAGGTTGAAGCAATATGCGACAGGGTGATAATCATTGATAAAGGGGTAATCGTAGCTGATGAAGAGAAGAGTAAAATATATTCCAAATTTAAACGCCCCAAACAAGTTATACAGGTTGAGTTCGATAAGGATGCAATGGATTCATCTCTGGCAGAAATTGAAAACGTGAGCAGTGTAAAAAAAATCCGTAACAATATATGGGTTATTGAGGCAGAAGGTGATGAGGATATCCGTCCCTCAATTTTTAACTTTGCAGTTAAAAATAATCTGACTGTTCTTTCACTGAATAAACAGGAGAGCAATCTTGAAGAGGTATTCAGACATCTGACCAACAGATAAATTTTTTGCTATTCCGATTTTTTTTTGTTGCTTTGTACCGTAATAGATTAGTGGAAAGATTTGTGCTGATTGCAACCACAGGAAAAAAATGCTAAACCGCGGATAATTCCCTTTTTACAATCAACCAATCTTCCTGTATGATGTTTAATAATAAATTAATAATATTATTATGGGATATTTATTTACTTCCGAATCAGTTTCAGAAGGCCACCCCGATAAGGTAGCCGATCAGATCTCAGATTCTTTACTCGACGAATTCCTTCGCTGGGACCCTGAATCAAAAGTTGCCTGCGAGACATTTGTAACAACCGGACTCGTTGTCTGTGGCGGAGAAGTCCGCACCACAGGCTGGGTTGATCACCAGGAGAGTGCAAGAGGAGTAATACGTAACATCGGATATACAAAAGCCGAATACCGTTTTGACTGCGACTCATGCGGTGTTATCTCGACCATACATGAACAATCAAGCGATATAAATCAGGGGGTTGTTCGTGATAATCCTAAAGAACAGGGAGCAGGTGACCAGGGAATGATGTTTGGCTATGCCTGCCGTGAAATGGATAATTATATGCCATTAACAATTGAGCTGGCCCACAGACTTCTCCAGGAACTGGCAGCTATAAGACATGAGGGCAAACAGATGAAATATCTCAGACCAGACAGTAAATCCCAGGTTACGGTTGAATATGATGATAATAACAAACCTCTCCGGATCGATACAATAGTTATCAGCACCCAGCATGATGAATTTGTTATGCCAAAAGACAAATCACACAAAGCTGAACAGGTTGCTGAAAAAGAAATGCAACAAAAGATTAAGGCAGATCTTGAAAAATTCATCATTCCAAGAGTTAAAAAAACACTTCCTGCAAGAATTCAGAAACTGTTTAACAGCGATTATAAACTTCTGGTCAACCCCACTGGCAAATTTGTAATCGGAGGTCCTCATGGGGATACCGGGCTGACAGGCCGTAAAATCATAGTTGATACTTATGGCGGCCATGGTGCTCATGGTGGAGGTGCATTTTCGGGTAAGGACTCTTCTAAAGTTGACAGATCAGCTGCTTATGCCGCACGTCATATTGCGAAGAACCTGGTGGCTGCCGGCGTTTGCGACCAGGCATTGATCCAGGTAGCTTATGCTATTGGCGTTGCTCAACCTGTTGGTTTGTATATAAATACTTATGGCACTGCAAAGGTAAATGATAAAAAAGGCAATGTTCTGCACGATGGAGAGATTGCTCAGACAATCAATAAACTTTTCGATATGCGGCCATATTCAATAGTCCAGCGCTTTGGCCTGAAAAACCCGGTATTCCTTCCAACAGCATCATACGGGCATTTCGGACGTGATAGCTATTCAAAAACTGTTGATGTATATTATGAGGTACCCGGAAGCAAGCCAAAAGCTCTGAACGGAAACGGGAAAAAGGTTTACCAGAAAAAAGTCGAATTCTTTGCCTGGGAAAAACTCGATTATGTTGATAAGATAAAGAAGGCGTTTAAATTGTAAAACGAAGGACACAAAACAAAGTTACTCTGGAGATGGGAGTTAACCCCCTCTCCCGCTTCCTTTGCCTTCGCGTAGCCGCTTCGGCGAAGCAAGGGCGGGATCTCCCCCGGGAAGAATCTGTTTAATTGAAATGAACCCCTCTGCCGCTTCGCGGCATCTCCCCCGAGGGGGGAGATAATGCTCTGGTATTTAGGCAAATTATATTAAAACAATATATGTTTTTCCCCCCTTGGGGGGAATTAAAAAGGGGTATTAAAAAGAGGCTTTTACTATCCTGGCGATATTATCAGACCTCCCAAGTGTGTAGTAATGGATACCCGGGACACCCATTTTAATTAATTCCTTCGATTGCGCTATAGCCCACTCTATTCCAGCCTCTCTTGCTTCAGAGTCATTTTTGCATTTCTGTACTGCAGAAAACAGATCATTCGGCAGATCTATATGAAATGTCTGGGGAAGCAGCTTAATATCATTAAGTGCCGAGATGGGTTTTATGCCCGGTATTATCGGAACAGTAATCCCTGTCTTTTTGCACTCATCCCGGAACCTGCAGAATCTGTTATTATCAAAAAACATCTGTGTTACAATATAGCTGACTCCTGCATCAACCTTTCGTTTCAGGTTCTCCATATCTACCTGCCTGTTAGCCGCTTCAAAGTGTTTCTCGGGATAACCTGCCACGCCTATGCAAAAATTGGTAGGATCGGCATTTTCAAGATTATCCTCAAGATATTTACCCTTGTTCATGTCAACAATCTGCTGCACAAGCTCGTATGTATGGGTATGACCGTTCTTCTCGGGAATAAATATCCGGCTTCCTTTCTGCGGATCACCTCTCAATGCGAGGACATCATCTATACCGAGGAACCTCATCTCAATAAGTACATTTTCTGTCTCCTCTTTAGTGAAGCCGCCGCAAAGAACATGCGGAACCACAAGTATATTGTACTTATATTTTACAGCTGCCGCAAGAGCAAATGTACCAGGACGAAGACGCACTACCCTTTTCTCAAGCAGACCATCGGGCCGTTCTCTTAAAATGGTTTCATTCCGGTGGGATGTGAAGTTAATATAAGCAGGTTCATACTTCATGAGCCTGTCAATTGCTGCATAAGTTCTCTCGATGCTATGCCCTTTCAGGGGAGGAAGGAGTTCAAATGTGAATAATGGTCCTTTTGCGTTATTAATCTTATCTATTACAGTCATTTCAAAGTGATATCATAAATTTGGAGAGAGCCATTTAGCAGCTTCATCTTTCGTAAAGTTCTTTCTTTTAGCCCAATCTTTCAACTGGTCAGAGTCTATTTTTCCTAAATTAAAATATGTTGATCCCGGATGTGAAAAAATATACCCGCTTACCGATGCAGGTGGCATCATTGCAAAATTTTCCGTGAGTCTTGCACCAATTGCCTTCTCTGCTCCAAGAAGGTCAAATATAACTTGTTTTTCGGTATGATCGGGGCAGGCAGGGTAACCCGGAGCCGGTCTTATCCCTTTGTACTTCAGTTTAAGCAACTCGTCAATCGTAAGATTCTCCTGTTTTGCATAACCCCAGTATTCCCTTCTGATTTTTTCATGAAGCCATTCAGCTGCAGCTTCGGCTATACGATCGCTGAGTATCCTGATCATTATAGTAGCATAATCATCCTCCTTATATTTATCAAACGCCTCATTATCAAGTGCTGCTGTCACCACAAAAGCTCCGATCCAATCATTCATTCCGGAGCTCTCAGGAGCAATATAATCGGAAAGTGAAAGATTGGGCACCCCTTTTTCTTTTGGCTCCTGGTTCCTTAAAAACCTGAAGACAGATTTTATCTTCTTTTTGCCTTTATCCGAGAATACCTTAACATCATCACCATCTGATACCGCAGGGAATAATCCAAAAACAGCTTTTGCTGTCAGAAGCTTATGATCAATTACTTTCTTCAGATAAATTTGGGCATCATCAAACAACTTCTTTGCCTCAACACCTTTTACCGGATCACTGAAAATTGCAGGGTATTTACCTGATAATTTCCATGCAAAGAAAAAGTAGGTCCAATCGATATAATTCTTAAGTTCATTAAGACCTATATCGTGGAAAACATGAAGTCCGGGTCTCTCCGGTTCAAAAATTTTAAAAGTCTGCCAGTCAGTAGAATATCTGTTCCCCCTTGCTTCGTCTAATGAAAGAAAATTCTTTGCAGTCTGACGTGAACTTTGATCTTCCCGCATCTTTTTATACTTTGCTTTTACCGAGGAGACATAAGAACTGTTGTCTTTCTGAAGCAGAGATGAGAGGACTCCGGCTGCTTTCGATGCGTCTTTAACATGAATAACTGAATTTGAATATGCCGGTGCAACTTTTACGGCAGCATGGATCTCGGAGGTTGTCGCTCCTCCAATAAGCAGAGGCAGAGTTATTTTTCTCCGTTCCATTTCTGAAGCAACATGAACCATTTCCTCCAGAGAAGGGGTTATCAATCCGCTAAGACCTATAATATCAACTTTTTCGTTAACAGCAGTATCAATGATCTTTTCAGCCGGTACCATAACTCCAAGATCAATAATCTCATAGTTATTACATGACAATACAACTCCGACTATATTCTTTCCGATATCATGAACATCCCCTTTGACAGTCGCGAGCAGAACCTTCCCTGCAATTTTTTTTGCCTTCCCTTCACTCTCTTTTTCAATATATGGAGCAAGTTTTGAAACTGCTTTTTTCATCACCCTGGCGCTCTTGACAACCTGCGGAAGGAACATCTTCCCTGATCCGAAAAGATCTCCCACCTCATTCATTCCTCCCATCAAAGGCCCTTCAATCAGCTCAATTGACCGGCTGTAAAGAGGCCTGGCCTCCTCAACATCCTGTTCAATAAATTCATCGAGACCTCTTATCAGGGAATGCTTTATACGATCAGTAACCGGGAGCTGACGCCAGGCATCTTCCTTTTCCTCTTTCTTCCCTTCGTTCTTTATCCCTTCTGCAAATTTTACAAGCCTTTCAGTAGAATCTTTTCTCCTGTTTAGCACAACATCTTCAACAAGATGAAGTAGATCTGGTTCTATTCCCGTGTAAACCTGCAGCATACCAGGATTAACAATTCCCATATCCAGTCCGGCTTTAACAGCATAGAACAGGAAAACCGAATGTATGGCTTCGCGAACCTTGTCTGTACCACGGAATGAAAATGAGAGATTGCTAATTCCCCCGCTTACCCTGGCATAAGGAAGGTTCTGTTTAATCCATTCTGTCGTTTTAATAAAATCAACTGCATAATTGTTATGTTCTTCAATCCCTGTTGCAATTGCCAGCACATTAGGATCGAATATTATATCTTCAGGCGGGAATGCAAGCTTGTCAACAAGAAGGCGATAGCATCTTTCAGCAACACTGATTCTTTTAGCTAAGGTATCAGCCTGACCGGTTTCGTCAAATAACATAACTACAGCAGCAGCTCCAAATTTCCTTAATATGCGGGCATGGTCAAGAAATATCTCTTCTCCTTCCTTCAGACTTATGGAATTTACAACTGATTTTCCCTGTATGCATTTAAGTGCCGATTCGATAGTATTCCAGCGTGAAGAATCAATCATCAGCGGAAGCCTGGAGATATCGGGTTCAGCCATGATCAGATTAACAAACTTCACCATTGCTTTTTCAGAATCAAGCATAGCTTCATCCATGCATATATCAATTACCTGAGCTCCTCCTTCAACCTGATTCCTGGCAATCGTGAGTGCCTCATCATATTTTTCCTCCCTTATGAGCCTTGCAAATTTTATTGATCCTGATACATTGGTCCGTTCACCAATATTCACAAAGTTAGTTTCAGGTGTAATTGTCAGAGCCTCAAGGCCGCTGAGCCTTGTATATTTCTTAATTTCAGGCTTTATTCTTGGTTTATAGTGTATTGATGCCTCTGCAATTTTCCGGATGTGCTGAGGAGTAGTGCCGCAACAACCCCCGATAATATTTACCCATCCCTCTTTCATAAAATCCTCCGCAATTAAGGCCATGAATGATGGCGATTGATCATATTCACCAAACTGGTTTGGAAGGCCGGCATTTGGATGTACCGAAACATAAAACCCCGACTTTAATGATAATTCCTCAACAAACGGGCGCAGCTGTTCAGCTCCAAGGGCACAGTTCAGCCCTATACTGAATAGAGGAAAATGTGAGACAGATACCATGAATGCTTCGAGAGTCTGACCAGTCAGGGTTCTCCCACTGGCATCGGTGATTGTACCTGATACCATCACAGGAAGTGTTATACCCTTTTCCTCAAATACCGAATCAATTGCGAATAAAGCAGCCTTGCAGTTCAGAACATCAAATATTGTCTCAACGAGAAGGATATGTACACCTCCATCAATAAGTCCTCGGGCCTGCTCAGAATATGCCTCAACCAGTTCATCAAAAGATATTGCCCTGGCGCCCGGATCATTTACATCGGAAGACATTGATGCAGTGCGATTTGTTGGTCCCAGGGTTCCGGCTATAAAATGTTCTTCCGGTTCAGTGGAATTTTCAAATTCAGTAATCGCTTCAGCAACCAGATGTGCCGAATGAAGGTTCATATTATAAACCTGATCCTCCATTCCATAATCCGACATGGAGATCCTGTTGGAATTAAATGTGTTTGTTGTAATTATATCTGCCCCTGCTTCAAGATATTGCCGGTGTATACCTTTAATTATTTCAGGTTTCGTGATAGACAGGAGATCGTTATTCCCCTTCTGAAGCATTGGATGATCTCTGAACTTTTCACCACGGTAATCATTTTCCAGAAGCCTGTGTTTCTGGATCATGGTCCCCATTGCCCCATCGAGGATCAAAATCTTTTCTTTTATCGCTGCTTCAAGAGATTTTTTCATTATTGTATAACTTTTCTTCCTGTATTCACTATAAAAACATCAAGATTGCGAAGTTGTTCCCGTAAAGTGTAAAGTCTTTCCAGATTCACCACTCCGATAACATATTTATAAAATCTACCGCTAAAGTATTCCGACACTTCTTCAAATCCAAATAATTCTTTATCCTTTTCATCATTATACCTTAAGTATACTTCCAGTTTGAAGTCGCGGGTGTATTTAGATACTGTCCCCTGCCGGAACTTTTTATATTCATACCTGTAACCGTATGAGTTCGCGGATATGTCCGATAGAACTGCGCTGCCCGTTGCATGACCACCTGCGCCCTTTCCGCTGAAAAACTGTTTGTCGGCAAAGGCAGCCTCTGTAATTACTCCATTATATTCATTATCAACATTATAGAGATATTTATCTGATGAAATAAACCGCGGAAGGACGAAACTTGTTATTGTGTTTTCATTTGTCTTGCCGACATAAGGTACCAGCTTAATCTTAAATCCCTTTTCTTTTGCATATTGTATATCAAATTTTGATATTTTATTGATCCCATAATGAAAGACTTGCTCAGGTTCGAGAAACAGTCCGTAAGCATGACCGGTAATTATACAAAGTTTGTACTTTGCATCCCAGCCTTCAACATCAAGAGTCGGGTCGGATTCTGCGAAACCTTTTTCCTGCGCTTCTTTCAAAGCTTCTGCATAGGGTAATCCCTCATTATGCATTTTTGTAAGAATATAATTAGTGGTTCCATTAAGGATTCCACGCAAGGAGTACAGCAGCTCATTATCATAATATTCCTCAAGATTCCGTATTATGGGAATACTCGCTCCCGCTGAGGCTTCATAAAGAAGGGATACTTTGTACTCTTCCTGCATCTCAACAAGCTTCTTAAAATGTTTAGCTACCATCATCTTATTGGCAGTCACTACATTTTTCCCGCTTTTCATTGCTGTTGTAACAATATTGAATGCTTCATCTGCATCATCAATTAGCTCAACCACAAGGTTGATTGAAGAATCATTCAGGATATCATTTTTATCGTAGGTGAAATTTGTCATCGGGATCCTTCTCTTTTTTGTCCGATCCTTAACGCAAATCTTCACAATATCGGCTTTGAAACCTTTACTGCTGTTCAGCACATCATGCAAGCCCTGACCAACGCAGCCATAACCGAATAAACCAATTCTTAATTTTTCCTGTGTCATAACTATAGTACTTGCTTGAACGCCTGGTCAAAATCGTTAATAATATCATCTATATGCTCTATCCCTACTGAAACCCTGAACAGACCGGGATCGATACCCACGGCAAGCTGCTCTTTGGATGAGAGTTGTGAATGAGTTGTGGCAGAGGGTTGAATTATAAGTGTTTTGGCGTCTCCCACGTTTGCAAGGTGACTTACCAGCTCAAAATGTTCAACCAGTTTTACTGCTTTCGATTTCTTTGCCTTCAAGATAAAACTCAGAACTCCGCCGGCTCCTTTAGGAAGATATTTTTTTGCGAGTTCATGATAAGGACTTCCCTTCAGACCAGGATAATTTACTTTCTCAACACCAGGATGGGCTTCAAGCCATTTTGCCAGGGCAAGTGTATTCTGAATATGACGTTCCATCCTGAGAGAAAGAGTCTCAAGTCCCTGCAGAAGCAGGAAAGAGTTGAAAGGGCTGATTGCAGGACCCAGGTCCCGTAATCCCTCAACGCGTGCTTTCACAATAAAAGCAATATTTCCTGCAGGAGAAGTCTGTGAGAAGATTTCACCGAATATTTTCCCGTGATAACCTTCAGCCGGCTCAGTAAAAACAGGAAAGTTCCCATTGTTCCAGTTAAAATTTCCTGCATCGGTTATTACTCCACCGATGCTTGTACCGTGCCCTCCTATCCATTTTGTCGCCGATTCCACAACAATGTTGGCGCCATATTCAATTGGACGGCACAAATAACCGCATGCACCAAACGTGTTGTCGACAACCAGCGGCAGCCCGTGTTTAACTGCAAGTTTTGAAAAAGCTTTAAAATCAGGGATCTCGAAGCCGGGATTACCTATTGTCTCGACATAAATGGCTTTTGTATTGTCATCAATAAGTTTTTCGAAAGATGCAGGACTGAGATCTTTTGCAAATCTTGCTTCGATACCGAAATTGGCAAATGTGACTTTGAACTGATTGTGACTGCCTCCATAGAGAAATGGTGATGTAACAAAGTTTTCTCCGTGCTTCAAAATAGTCGTAAGTGCAATGAACTGGGCCGCATGTCCCGATGAGACTCCCAGAGAAGCGACTCCTCCTTCAAGGGCTGCAACTCTTTTTTCGAATACATCTGTGGTAGGGTTATTTATACGGGTATAGATATTGCCCCATTCAGCGAGATCGAAAAGATCTGCTGCATGTTTTGCATTTTTAAAGACATAGGATGATGTCTGGTAAATAGGTACAGCTCTTGACAGGGTATCTTTATCGGGTTGATGACCTGCATGTACCTGCAGTGTTTCAAATTTTATTTTTCCGTTTTTCATTTTATTTAATTTTAAATTTTACAAATACCGGACGGACAGATACAAGTATCTCTCCAGGATTACCGGTTGTTAACTGAGAAAATGACTGATTGCAAATCAAAGCTTTTACCGGCACATGCACATAGGCATGAGCGGCATGATAAAGTTGTTGTGGGTCAAATGAATCGAATTCATAATTTCAGTGTTAAATTTTTATCATCTCCCGGCTTTCCGGGATTAGGTTTTGGCACCGTTCTCCTAAACTTCAGGATTGGTTGCCAGGGTTTCGCAGAGCCTAATCTCTTCACCCTTCTTAATAAAAACCAAACACCCTTTAAAGGAAGGAATATTTGATTTGTGGGGTCAAAGGTAAGAAGGATTTTTTGAAATGCAAAATATTTAGGTTAATTACACTAAAACAGTAAGTGTTTACCCCTTGAAGGGGGAAATAAAAAGGGGGTGTAACGAATCGAAGAATATCCCTAAAGTGCCTTTTGATCTGGTTGTAAAACCCCTCTGTCAGCTGCGCTGACATCTCCCCGGGGGGGAGAAAAACCTGTATTTTTAGTTGAATTACACTTGGATGCACAGTATTAGCGGGCAAAAAAATAAAAATTTACCTTATTTTTGTCTTACAAAACAGCTACATAATGCAGAACAACCTTTTCATCTATAACACTCTTTCGAAGAAGAAAGAACTTTTCAAACCGTTACATGCACCATTTGTCGGCCTGTATGTTTGCGGGCCCACTGTATACAGCGATGCCCACCTCGGGCATGCAAGGCCGGCAATAACCTTCGATATGTTATTCCGTTATCTTACACATCTGGAGTATAAAGTGCGTTATGTTCGTAATATAACGGATGTGGGACATCTCGAAAATGACTCTGATGAGGGGGAAGATAAGATCGAAAAGAAAGCACGGTTCGAACATCTTGAACCAATGGAAGTTGTCCAGAAATACATGAACACCTTCTATAAAAACATGGATCAGCTAAACACACTTCATCCATCAATTGAACCAAGGGCTTCAGGACATATCATTGAACAGATCGAATTTATTAAAATCCTTATAAAGAGTGGTTACGCTTACGAATCAAACGGTTCTGTTTATTTCGATATATTAAAATACAATCAGAAATATCAATATGGAAAACTGTCGGGCAGGGTTTTGGATGAACTCATCAGCAACACCCGTGATATCGAAGGACAGGATGAAAAACGGAATTCATTCGATTTTGCTGTCTGGAAAAAGGCCAGCCCTGAACACCTTATGAGATGGCCTTCACCATGGAGCGAGGGTTTTCCCGGATGGCATCTGGAATGTTCCGCAATGAGTATCAAATATCTTGGTGAAGAGTTTGATATTCACGGTGGAGGAATGGATCTGATGTTTCCCCATCATGAGTGTGAGATAGCCCAGTCAACAGCTGCCCTTGGTAAAGAAACAGTTCATTACTGGATGCACAATAATATGATCACCATTAACGGACAGAAGATGGCCCGTTCACTTGGCAATTTCATTACTCTCGATCAGCTTTTCATTGGTGATCATCCTGCATTGGCGCAGGCATATTCACCTATGACAATACGGTTTTTCATCCTGCAGGCTCATTATCGCAGCACTATTGATTTCTCCAATGAAGCTCTGCAGGCTGCAGAAAAAGGATTCCAGAAACTGATGAAAGCCGTGGAATCGCTCAACAAACTCCAACCTTCAGATCATTCAACATTTGATGTAATAAAACTGAAAGAAAAATGTTACGCGGCACTCGATGATGATCTTAATAGTCCTGTACTATTGTCTCATCTATTTGAAGGTGTAAGGATTGTCAATTCAGTTATAGACGGCAGTGAGAAAATTGATGCTCCCGGTATTGAATCATTAAAATCACTCTTCAACACATTTGTTTTTGAGATTCTTGGGCTGAAGGATGAAAAATCAGGAAAGAACGATGAAAAGCTAACCGGAGAACTGATTAATATTATTATCAATTTAAGACAGGATGCAAAGAATCGCAAGGAATTTGATGTTTCAGATAAAATCAGGCAAGAACTAAATAAACTTGGAGTTACTATTAAGGATCGGAAGGATGGTGTTGATTGGGAGTCGAACCCCCTATGATCCCCCCAGGTGGGGATAAATTATCGTTAGTTGTGGATGGGAGATGAACCCCCTACGATCCCCCCAGGGGGGGATAAATTATCGTTAGTTGTGGATGGGAGATGAACCCCCTATGATCCCCCCAGGGGGGGATAAAAAAACAGATATTAAGTAAATTACAGAAAATGGGTTACTACGGAAGCAGAGAGTTGGTTGGAAGAGCAAGGGTATTAAGGAGTAATATGACCAGGGCAGAAATAATTCTTTGGTCAAGGTTAAGATCAAAAAAAATTAATGGCTATAAATTCCGAAGGCAACAACCAATTTTTGATTATATCGTAGATTTTTATTGTGATGAGCTTAAGCTTATAATTGAAGTTGATGGAGAAATTCATTCTCTGAATGAAAAACCAAAATATGATTTAAAACGAGACAACATTCTTAAAATCAACGGATATCATATTACCCGGCTATCCAATTTCGAAATAGAAACGGAAATTAATTCAACAATTAATAAGATAATCTCATATATTTCTGAGAATTTGTCCCCCTCCCAGGGGGATTACAGGGGGTCAAATAAATGCAAAACAACATAGAAAAGACGGATTTGTCCCCCTCCCAGGGAGACCACAGAGGGTCTTCGTATAAGTCCTCAGTAATATCTATTGGCTCCACCCCCCTGGGTGGCGACTACCCCATCCGTATCCAGTCGATGACAAACACAGATACACTCAACACCAAGACATCTGTTGCACAATGCATAAGGATTATCGAGGCCGGAGCTGATTATGTGAGACTAACCGCACAAGGTATCAGGGAGGCGGAGAATCTTGCTGTCATAAAAAACGAATTGCGAAAAGCTGGTTTTGACACTCCTCTGATTGCCGATATTCATTTTAATCCTGTTGCTGCCGAGACAGCTGCCCGGCTTGTTGAAAAGGTAAGGATCAATCCCGGTAACTATGCAGATAAAAGAGCATCCTTTGAAAAACAAGAGCTTTCTGAAAATGAATATAACGAGGAGCTTGAAAGAATCCACACGAAATTGCTCCCTCTGATAAATATCTGCCGCGAAAATAAAACAGTTATTCGTATTGGAATAAATCATGGTTCGCTCTCTGACCGCATTATGACACGTTTCGGAAACACTCCTGAAGGAATGGTATTTTCTGCTTTGGAATTTATCAGAATATTCAGTGCAGAGAACTTCAGTGATCTTGTACTGTCAATGAAATCATCCGACACAAAAATTATGATCGAGGCCACCCGGATGCTAGTAAATATGATGCAGAGCAAAGAACTATCGTATCCCCTTCATCTTGGTGTGACAGAAGCCGGGGAAGGTGAAGACGGAAGGATCAGATCAGCTGCAGGAATCGGTGCACTCCTGGCAGAGGGTATAGGCGATACAATAAGGGTTTCCTTATCTGAAGACCCGGAAAAAGAGATACCTGTTGCAAAAAAACTTGCCGGTTACTATCCCAGAGGAATATCTCGTAAAGCCCCCGATAAACCGTTGAGCTTTAAATCTCCTTCATCAAAACCGGAAATTCTTAAACGAATAAATGGTCCGTTGGTAGTTTCAAATTTGACATCTTATCCTGACTTAGATGCAGCCGGATATAAAAATGCAGGGTATACCATAGATATAATTACTGGTGAAATTAAAAAAACTGACGGTTCAGCAGATCTTATTATAGTTAAAAATTGTCCTGAAAAAATACCTGAAAATGTTTCCCTGGTGCTTCCTTACAAAATATGGTATGAAAAAAAACAAAATGACAGGTTATACCCTTTATTCTCTCCCGAGACATTCCATGAAAGCAATTACAGATCTGAGAAATTAAATGTCTTGCTGACAGTTCCTGATTACAACATTGAATATCTTAAAGATCCCGATCCGGATACTACCCTGGTGATGTTCACTTTTAATCCTGAAAAAGATCAGTATGCTGCCGATTATTTTCTTAATGCCCTTGAAGAAAACAACCTGAGCCAGAATATAATTCTAAATCCTGTTTTCCGGGAAAACAATCTGGAGGACCTTCAAATTAAAGCTTCTTCACTTTTAGGTCGTTACATTATTGATAAAAGAGTTACCGGAATTTCTGTCTCCAATATTGGGGAAGTTGATTTCAGAGACATCACGGCACTTGCCTTTTCCATACTTCAGTGTACCGAAACCCGAATCACCCGGACAATGTATCTGTCATGTCCGACATGCGGACGCACAAAATTCGATCTCCAGGAATCTGTTAAAAAGGTAAAAGAGGCTACGGGACATCTGAAAGGACTAAAAATAGCTGTTATGGGATGTATTGTAAACGGTCCGGGCGAAATGGCAGGGGCCGACTATGGATATGTCGGAGCTGCCAATGAAAAGGTTCATATTTACAGGGGTACAGTTCCTGTCCTGAAAAACATTCCAGAGAAAGATGCTGTGAAGGAGTTGCTGAAGGTTATTGAGAAAGATCAGGCCAACCTGTAATCCAGCTGTTTTTTCTGAAGATCAGCTTTTACTACTTCAATATTAACACGATCTCCAAGAGTGTAGATTTTACCGGTTGACCGTCCTTTAATACAGTAATTCTCCTCATCATATTCATAGAAATCATCTGCAAGCTCCCGTATATGGATCATCCCTTCACACTGATTCTCAACGATCTCCACATATATTCCCCATTCTGTAACTCCTGAGATAACCCCTTCAAACACCTTCCCGGTTTTGTCGCTCATATACTCAACCTGTTTGTACTTGACAGATGCTCTTTCCGCTTCAGCAGACAGCCTTTCCATTTTTGATGAATGGTCACACAGTTTTTCATATTTATCCTTACTGCCCGGATTTTCTTCGGCAAGATAAGCAGTCATCAGCCTGTGTACCATCATATCGGGATAACGACGTATGGGTGAAGTAAAATGTGTATAATATTTAAATGAAAGTCCGTAATGACCAATGTTGTCTGTCGAATAGATGGCTTTTGCCATCGACCTGAGAGCAAGTGTTTCGATAATATTCTGTTCCTTTTTCCCTGCTGCGGAGTGCAGCAATTTATTCATTGCTTTTGGTAATGATGTTTTATCATCTTCAATCAGCTTATAACCGAAACGGGTAATAAAATGGCTGAAATTGCTTATCTTCTCCGGATCAGGTTTATCGTGAATACGGTAGACAAAAGTTTTTCCTCTTAGCTTTTTCCCGACATATTCTGCAACACACTTATTAGCCAGAAGCATGAATTCCTCAATAAGCTGGTTAGCTGTACCCATCTCGCGGAATTTAATCCCAAGCGGTTTCCCTGCTTCATCAAGGTCAAATCTCACTTCAATCTTCTCAAAAGCAAAAGCTCCTGACGCAAATCTTTTTGCCCTCAGTTGCTGCGCAAGCCGGTGAAGTAAAAGGACCTCTTCCTTCATATCACCTTCTCCGGTATCAATCACCTGCTGAGCTTCATTGTATGAGAATCTTTTGTCGGAATTGATAATTGTTCTTCCAAACCATTCATTAATGACCTCAGATTTATCATTCAGTTCAAACACGGCTGAATAGGTAAGCTTATCTTCAGAAGGATTGAGTGAACAGATATGATTTGAAAGTCTTTCAGGGAGCATCGGTACAACCCTGTCAACCAGATATATTGATGTGGCTCTCTGTTTAGCTTCTTCTTCCACTAAAGAATCCATTTTCACGTAGTGCGTCACATCGGCGATATGAACCCCTACTTCCCAATTGCCATTTTCCAGCTGTTTGAGAGAAAGGGCATCATCAAAATCCTTAGCATCGGACGGATCGATTGTAAAAGTGGGTATTTTGCGGAAGTCGCGACGAACCTTAATATCGTTTTCTGTGATCTCACCCGGAATTTTTTCAGCATCGGCCTCGACTTCTTCAGTAAAGTTATACGGAAGTTCAAACTCAGCAAGAATAGCATGCATCTCCGTTTCGTGCAGTCCAGGATAACCAAGAACATTAATGATCTCTGCTACAGGATTTTTTGATTTCGGATCCCAGTCAACCACCCTGGCAACAGCTTTCTGCCCCTGTTTTGCACCATTTAGTTTTGATGTCGGGATAAACAGGTCAAATGGCATGTTCTTGTTATCGGGGATAAGAAATGCAAAGTTCGGCATGATCTCAACAGTGCCTACAAATGAGGTTCTCCATCTTTCAATGATCTCCACGACTTCTCCCTCGGGCCTGGCTCCTTTCCTCCTGGCATAAAGCCATACTTTAACTTTGTCGCCGTGAAGAGCTGTTTTCAGGTTTTTAGCAGTGACAAATACATCGTCTTCAAGATCGTCGGTTGAGATAAATCCATAGCCACTACGGGTCATATCAACAGTACCGGTGATATACCCACGGGTTACCTTAACTTTGTATTTACCATGAAATATTTCCTGTACGCTGCCTTGTTTAGCAAGATCCCTCAGGATATCTGATATCATCTGCCTTCCGGGAGCATCAATAATATTCAGACGTTTGGCGATCTGCTTATAATTAAACCCCTGTTCGGGGGTTTTTGTCAATGTTGCAAGTATTTGTCCGATAAGTGATTCCCTTGAAATGCCGGAATCTCTTTTGGCCATTCCCTTCTTACTCATATTTCAGTTTTTGCGAAGGTACAAAAAGGAACCATAAATTTTAATACATTTGGTTGATAATTGGAATGCAATGGCTGGTTTGAAATCGATACTTTCCAAATCTGCTTCAGTAGTTAACCGGAAAACCGGAAATGAATATGTGCTTGTGCCCATTACAAACAACATAGCAGATATGAACAGCGTTTATACTCTGAATGAGACAGGTGCTTTCATATGGGAACAAATTGACGGAAAAAGAAGTGTTGAAGAGGTCATTAATGCCTTGACAGCTGAGTATGATATTGACTTTAAAAATGCAGAGGCAGATGTTTTTTCTTTTGTTGAAAATATGAGTAAATATCTTATTATCCATTAATAGAAAAACTTGCTATTACGATTTTTTTTATTGCCACCAAGACACAAAGACACCAAGTAGCACCAAGGTATGTTTAAAGAAATTTCACAGGAAGAAGATCGGATTGGCAAAGAAATTGTCAATGCAGCTTTTCATGTTCACACGCAACTTGGTCCTGGATTATTAGAAAAAGTATATGAAGTCTGCTTTTGTTATGTTTTGGCACAGAAGGGATTTGAAATAAAAAGACAATTAGATATACCAATTGTATTTGAAGGATTAGTTTTCGAAGAAGGTTTAAGATTAGATGTCATGGTCAACGATCTGGTCATTTGCGAACTTAAGGCTTTAGAGAATGTAAATCCAGTGTGGGAAGCACAGTTACTTAGCCATCTTAAATTAACAAACAAACGTTTAGGTTATCTTATAAATTTTAATGTTCCTTTAATTAAAAATGGTATTAAAAGAATAGTGATTTAGTTCTTGGTGATTACTTTGTGTCTTGGTGTCTTTGTGGCAAAAATCTAATACACAAATGCTTTAAAAATATGAGGAATTATAACTTAAATATTGCAGGATATAATATCGGGTTTGAAGCTTCAGCCAACGGACCTGAGCTTAAACCGTCGGCAAGATTCCTCAGAAATATCAACCCGAATAACTTATCGGATATCCTCATCCGGGTTCATTCAGAGCCCTTTAATCTGCCAAAAGGAGCTGAAAGGGTTTTCAGGGCTCCTTACGTTGAAGAGATAAATGGCATCCAGTTCAATAATGAGACAAACTTCTGGAGTGTCTGGAAATATCGCTCCGAACTTTTTATCTGGACAATCTTCCCACTCTCTGTTTCAGAGAAAAATGCAGTATTGAAATTCTCACTTACATCGATGGAATGGGACCTCTGGATTTACGGTGCCCGGGATGAGACAGATCCTTTTGAGTATCCCCTGGACGGACTGATACTATATTACCTGACAGTTATAAATGGGGATATAATGATCCATGCATCGGGAGTTAACAATTCAGGACATGGTTATATCTTCAGCGGAGTGTCAGGAAAAGGGAAATCGACAATGGCAAAGCTCTGGGATAATTCCGGAGCTAAGGTCATCCACGATGACAGGCTTATTTTAAGAAATTCAGGAGGTGGCTACAGGATGTTTAATACTCCGGTTTATAATAATGATGAACCTCGTGAATCAACCCTTAACAAGATTTTTATTATTGAACATGGTCTTGAAAATATGCTGGTCCCGTTAAAAGGAGCCAATGCAGTGACACAGGTAATGGCGAACTGTATACAACATAACTGGGGGGCAGACATCATCGCCAGGCTTCTTGGTTCTATTTCGATTATGTGCGGGACGATACCAACATCAAAGCTATTCTTCAAACCCGACAGAAGTGTAATTGACCTTATCCTCGACAATGAATAACTGGCGGAACAATCATACGATTGTGAAAGATATCGGTCTCACTTTACTCGCCGAAGGAAAAACCATCAGGATAAAAGCTCACGGGTACAGTATGTATCCCTGCATTAAACCAGGTTCCCTGATACTGATCGAACCGTTGAATATCAAGGGGATGCCCCGCTCCGGAGAGATTATTGCAATTCGTAGAGAGAGCGGTCTTATCGTCCACCGTCTTTCTAAAATAATAAACAAGAATGGAGTTAAATGGTATATCGCAAGAGGAGACAGTAATGCATATGCCGATAATCCGATTAAATTAGATAAAATAGCAGGACGGATAGTGCGAGCTGAATCCACGGGAGAAAACCCGGTTCCTGCTGATATCAGTATTAACACAAAACCAAATTATTTTGTTAACAGGATAAGAGTGATAGGTTTGCTTTTATGGAAAAAATTAAACTATTCAGGGAATCTTTAAGGCTTGTCTGGAACAGCTCCCCGGGATGGACTTTCACAAATATTGTGATGTCTGTTCTGCGGAGTGTCTTCCCTCTAATGCTTATCTGGCTTCTGAAAGTAGTTATTGATGACATAACTAAAGCTGCCACGGCAGCTCCCTCCAATCCGAACATAAATGTGCTCTGGCCGGTATTGGCAGTGGTTATAATCTGGTTTCTCGATGAAGCCTCATCTGATTTCAGCAATTATGTCCGTAAAAAACAGGCATTGAAGCTTGAGGTCTATATGTATGGATTGTTGCATTCAAAGGCCATAAAACTGGACCTTATCAACTTTGAGCGTCCCGAATATTTCGATTGCCTGTCACGCGCCTCACGGGAAGCCCCATGGCGCCCGAACAGCATCCTTAATAACCTGGTTTCAATGCTAAGAGGGCTTCTCTCTCTGTTACTTATGGCCGGACTTATCTTTACTCTTCACTGGACTCTTGCTTTACTTCTTCTTGTTGCAAATATTCCCGGAATATGGTTACGGCTCTATTATGCAGATATCCTGTATAATTTTCAGAGGCAGCAAACTCCCGAAGCAAGAAAATCTGCATATTTTAACTGGCTGCTTACAGGTGACAGGCCTTCCAGGGAACTGAGGCTGTTCGGACTGGGAAATTATTTCATCAGCCTCTTCAGAAAGTCTTTCCTGAAGCAAAAAGAGGAAGAGATCAATATCATCCGAAGAAGAACACTGATAGAATTTGTTTCTAATCTTTTCAAAGCATCAGCTCTTTTAGTTTCCCTGTTGTTTATCGCACGCCAAACAATCAGCGGAAAACTTTCGCTTGGTCAAATGGCTATGTTCCTGCTTGCTTTCAGGCAGGGAATGATATATATTAAAGATCTGTTCAGTTCACTGGCAGGACTGTATGAAGATAGTCTCTTCATCGGCGACGCATTTGAATTTCTGAATCTGAAAGAAAATGTCACAGCTGCTGAACCGGTAATTGTGCCATCTCCGCTAAAGAAAAAAATAGAGGTAGATAATCTGTCCTTCACCTATCCGGGGAATAACTTCAGGACTATAAGTAATGTCTCATTTGAAATAAAAAAGGGAGAAATAATAGCTCTCGTCGGACCTAACGGTGCCGGGAAAAGCACTCTTGTGAGGCTGCTATGCAGACTTTATGATTCCGATTCGGGAAACATTAAATATGACGGCACGGATATCAGGAATATCGATCCTGAAGAGTACAGGAAACATTTTTCAGTTGTTTTTCAGGACTTTATGCTTTACAATCTTACAGCCGGAGAGAACATCCGGATGGGAAATATTGATGAAAAAAGTCCTGATGGCCGGATAAAAGCATCAGCAACAACTACCGGTGTTCATGAATTAATCGATAATCTGCCAAATGGTTATGAGACTGTTATCGGAAACCTGTTTGATGACAGCCGTGAACTCAGCTGGGGGGAGTGGCAGAAGATTGCCCTGGCAAGAGCTCTCTTCAGGGATGCTCCGGTACTGATCCTCGATGAGCCATCCAGCGCCCTGGATGCTGGCACGGAATATGATATCTTCAGCCGGTTCAGGGAGATAGTTAAAGGCCGTACATCGATTCTTATAAGTCATCGGTTTACAAATGTCAGCCTGGCTGACAGGATAATTGTCCTCGATAAAGGGGCAATTGCTGAAACCGGTACGCATGATGAGCTTATGAAGAGAGGCGGAATCTATTTCACAATGTTTACAAGGCAGAGCAGCAGGTTTAACAAATGAAAAACAAAATTAAGATAAGGGATGAAGAGTACCTTCTGCTAGGATTATGCCGTCTTGAATTTAGTAATGAACAACTAAACAAAATCAGGTCACTTGTTGTTGTAATAACCGACTGGAACTATTTCAGGAACCTTGCCAATGAACATGGTGTGGCAGCGCTGGTCTGGCATAATCTTGAAAAACACTCTCTTTTCCCCGGAATACCTGAGGAGGTTGTTACTTATCTGCGAAGTACATTGATGATAAGCCTGAGCCGGAATACTTTCAATACCGAATCAATGGGTGAGGTTCTCCGGCTGCTGAATGCGGAGAATATCAAAACGGTTATTCTTAAGGGACTGGCACTTGAGAATTCCGTTTATGGCAGTTCGGGACTACGGCAGATGTCAGATGTTGATATCCTGATTAACAGGGAAGAGTGCATCAAAGCAAGAAAGATCCTTATCAGTAACGGATATGAATCGCTTCCTGTAAAATCATTTTTTCATAACCTTATAATTGGCTATTCCGGCAAACATCTTCCCTCGCTCATTAAGAGCGGGACTTCTGTTGAGATACACCATGAGCTTTTCGGTGGGAGAAAAAACTTACTGACCAAATTGCTGTACGATAGCAGCTATGAGGTTGAGTTAAAAGGAGAAAAAACCTGGTTTCCTCAGCCGCAGATCTTTTTTCTTTATCTCGTCAAGCATCTCTGGCTGCATGAGATGAATAATGAATCACAACTCAGGTTATACACTGATCTAATTGTTCTGATCGAAAAATATAATGATGAGATATTAAATTATAATCTCCTTAAGTATGCCTCAAAGGCAGGTATGTCAGAGATACTTGCGTGGCATCTGGAGCCATTAAGAGATATGTGGAGCGTATCCTTTCCGGGATGGCTCAACGATTTTATTGATAAATGGCATAATCAGGATTTTATTAATAAGTTTTTTTTCTTCCTCAGGAGTCCGAAGGATAATCCGCCTGGTGATAAGGCAGGGTTTTATCGTCATATTTTAGGCGATATTCCCGGATTACATCGTAAGTTTCTGTATGTTTTAGGAGATCTTTTTCCATCTGTCAGTTTTATGAAGAACCGTTACAAATGTAAAAGTACGTGGCGCGTGTTGCTTTATTATCCTCATAGATTAGGGAAGGTTTTGTGGTTGTTTAGGAAATGAACTGATTCTTTACTGTTCATTTGGCTTCGCTCCGGTTCCGGGTTGCCTTCGCGCCACCGATTAGAAAACTTTGTACTAGGTATCTTACCCCCTCTGTCCCGCCGAAGCGGGACATCTCCCCCAATGGGGCGAAAACTTTCATTATGAATTTGGGATTTCAAGCGGTCTCAGAGAATTTTTCTAATGAACAGAAAATAAAGACAAAGAAAGTGACATATGTTTGTGGTGACACCCTATAAATCCTTTCTTAAAAATCAAGTTTTTTGTGGAAAATTGAATTATTTTCAAATAAAATGTAAAATAATTACAAATATATTTGGCGAATTACCTCTTTTTTGTTTAATTTTATAACTGAAGTCACATTCAAGGCAATATTAATTCTGGCAATAATGAACAAGTTTCAGAAAGAGACTCTAAAGATGAGGTTACTAAAACTTGCGATGTTAAAGAGCACGGGGGCGCCTGCTGAACTGGCCTTAAGATTTGAGATTAGCGAACGAAGTGTAAAGAGGATTGTTAAAGAAATCCGGGAAGAGGGAACAGATCTCAGGTACAGTCAGTCGAGGCGATCATATGTAACAGACGAAGATTATCAATAATATGTTGTATAACATATCGATTATCTATTTTTCTGTCCCTGTGGTTTTTTAAACTTGTATTATAAAGTCATTGTCATTTAATTTAAGATGGGTTTTAATTTAGCTAATATCAGCATCGGGAAGTGGTCAAGTCGCAGGATTTTTAGGAATTCCTGCCATTCAGCACTTTCCGGTTTCACAGGTCGTTCCTCGCTGCGTTTTTCGTGCTATTAGTCTCGTTCTTTTGAACGACAGGTCGTCCTGACCGAGACCCCGCCCCGGGAGATTGCTGATTATCTTCCGGGGTTTTTTTTGGGGGGGGTTATATATTATTAACGATATAAACATTATTATTCAGATAGTACAAATATTATATGATACGAGTATTGCACTTTCATCGAAATGAAAACTAATAAGAATTCACCTCTTCTGAAGGGAGGCAAATGGGTAAAACTCAAAAATAAATGAAAGGATTTGTCTATATAATGACAAATAACAATAATTCCGCCCTCAACACCGGAGTTACCAGTGATCTAAAGGAACGTATACTTCAGCATAAAACGAAAAAGTACGCGAATAGTTTCTCTGCAAAATATAACATATGCAAACTAGTCTATTTCGAAAGTTGCGAAACGATAAAGGAAGCCATAAAAAGAGAGAAACAAATTAAGGCGGGTAACAGAAATAAAAAAATTGAACTGATAAATGAGACGAACCCGGAATGGGATAACTTAAATTTAATTCTGGATGGGAGTTTGGGATTGCCACGCCCTCCTTACCCGCCTTCGCCGAGGCTTCGGCGGGCACAGTCGGGCTCGCAATGACACTGCAAGTAAGGTTAATTCTGGCTGGGAGCAGAACCGAGGTAAGTAAAATCCCCGGTCATTGCGAGGAGCGAAGCAACGAAGCAATCTCATGGAATAGCAAGAAATTTAATTAAATAAGACCACATTGCAAATCGATATTTCCGTTGCTATGCACCTTTTTGATTTAATACTAAGCGGCAGAGCCGCGAAATATTTGTAGAAATGAAATTATGGAATGAGAGCAGAGATGCAGAGCACCGTAATAAATAATCCTCTATTACCGCGATAATACAAAACAATAAATGCTATTTATAAGTATATGTGAGGCAATACATAAATAAATGCCTTTTGCATACCTAACTCTTAAATAGCCCCAAAAACATCCTGAGAATATATAATTCATTATGAACAGAGGAAATAGATAGAAATACTTAATTTCTATATTATAGTTTGTCAGATGTAAAAATCCAAATAACAAGGCTTGAAAATAGAAAACCACTCGAAATTTTAAAGTGAAAAAGTCGATTAATTTAATGAGGAAGAAGGAGTCTTCTCGAAGAAATAAAGAGAGAGAAAAATACAAAATTAGTGAAAGGGATATAGCTAAATAAACATTGGATATTAAACGTTTAAAGACCAGCAAAGAAATTAATATACTAAATGATATTACCAAATTAAATTTAGAACTCCGTAGGGGAAGTCTGAAGATTAACTCTTCAATTATAGGGTAGAATAAGGAAATCTTCAATA
This sequence comes from Bacteroidales bacterium, assembly GCA_003141715.1. Classification (GTDB taxonomy): domain Bacteria; phylum Bacteroidota; class Bacteroidia; order Bacteroidales; family VadinHA17; genus LD21. Next base: position 122,724 of record PLNF01000035.1, read on the forward strand.
TATTAAATAAACTAAAATTTATTCCCTTTACAGATGGAAATAAATTAAAATATATTAGTGGCCCGCAAAAAAGTAGCCCTAAAATAATATCGCTTGCCAGAAGAATAAGAAATGATTTCCAGACCAGCTTTAAAAATGAAGAAAGTGATTTAATATCAAATTGTTTCTCAAGACTAGGATTTTTGAGAAATATAATAAAATCACTAAAATCAATCATTTTCAATTTGAAAATCGATTAATTGTAAAGTCTATGATACGAGATCTAATATAGAGAAATGCAATTGAATAATTGCATTTCTCTAACATTAATTTACTAAAGAAGCTCAAAGAGGGATCTTAAAAAAAAGAATTTTTTAAGACCACTTCCTATAGCATATCCAACTTCATAAGCAACATTTACTCCTCCTGAAATTTGTACCATTTCAGATAATTCTAATTCTTTTAAATTTTCCATAATAAATATATTTAAATTTTTTATTGTGCATGTTGGCCATCAATCCCATCTTGCACTCCTTTGATCAAGGCAACAGCTGCTCCTACGGTAGCACCAATAATCAGTCCAAGATAATAACTGAAAGTTTTCCCTCCATCAATTGAAATCATTTCTTTTGATGTAAGTTCTATGACTCCAAACTTTTCCATAAATAAAATTTTTAATTAAATTTTTATTGCTCTTTCATAACCGTCCTTTATTCCTTCAATTAGTTCAAGAACTTTTCCTCCTGAAGTCAAAAAGAGTGATATTATAGACTGAAACATACCACCATTAAACTCCTTTAGTTCATTCTCATTTAAATCAATTAAGCCGAATTTATTTCCCATAACTTTAATTTTTTATTTGAAATTTTACTCTTTCCCCATTTCTTTCACATGCCCGGGGCTTTAGCATGGTAATATTACCATACTAAGGTCGTAGAGCAGCGTCCGGAAAAAAAGGATTTTGGAGAAAATATTTATTCCACCGGAATTTTCTTGTTCTTCATTATAGCTCAATGGCCGTAGGGAACAGGTCACAGCTATATCATATGGCTGCCGGTAGAAAAATGTCTTTGCCGATTTTGAATATACGATTGGCGCCCCACGTGATCTTAATTCATCAATCAACTCATAAAGACTGGTACGGCTAATACCCAGCTGCTGTGCAAACTCTTCCGGAGTTCCTGTCTTCTGCCTCGAGACAAGCTTATGCATCATACTTATGCGATCGAGATATTCAAAGACTTTCATGATATATTGTATTTTATGGTTTTATGGTTTCTTTAATATCAATTGTCTGGTGCAGCCACATCCTGCGAAATGGCCCGTCAATTACTGACAGTTCTGTTAATGACCCGTCCTGAACAACCAATCCCTTTTCAAGCATAATGACCCTTTGAGCCATAAGAATTGTTGATAGCCTGTGGGCAATTACAATTACTGTTTTAGATTCTTCCCTCAATAACCTCAGAGTGTTTTGCACAAATGTCTCCGCCAGTGAGTCAAGCGAGGAGGTGGCTTCATCAAGGATCAGAATCTCCGGATTTCGATAAAGTGCCCTGGCAATAGCTATTCGTTGCTGTTGCCCTCCGGACAATGTGGCTCCGTTTTCTCCCAGGTATGTATTGAATCCATGTGGCAGTTGCTCTATGAATTTTGTCATCCCTAGTTTGTCGCATACTTCAATCACCCTGGTCATATCAGGATTAAAATCCCCGACAGCAATGTTATCCACAACATTCCCTGAAAACAGATCAATCCTTTGAGGTACAACAGAAACAATCTTACGCAATGACTGGTTGGTAAGATGACGGAGATCATAACGTCCAATGCGGATATGACCCGACTGAAGAGGATAGAGATTTTGAAGTAATGAAACCAGAGTAGTTTTACCTGAACCGCTCTCACCTGCTACAGCAGTTATATCTCCTTTCTTAATTGTAAGATTCAGCGAATCGAAAACATCAACTCTGGTACCATACCTGAACTTTACATTCTCAAAATGTATGTCATCAACCATTTCCAGTTTTAGTTCTATTTTATTTGACTCATCTTCTATCTCCAGATCAAAAATTTCAAATAGTCTGTCTGAAGCAATCCTTGCATCCTGTAATGTGCGGTTAAATCCGATTACAGAGGTAACCGGAGCAGTAAAATATCCTACAACCGAATAAAATGAAAGCAACTCCCCGGGTGTAATTTGTGATCCAATTGCATATCCCGCTCCAACCCATAATACAAGAATTGTAATCAGTTGGGAAATAAGACTGGTTGAACTTGATGAAAAAATGCCATTTAATCCTGACTTATAAATTATCTCCAGAAGATTGACAAATCTTGTCTCTGTTTTCAGATTTGAAAAATCTTCGAGCCCGAACCGTTTAATAGTTCCAACTGAGTTGAGAGATTCCACCAGTTGTGCCTCAAGGTCAGCCGCCCGTTCCATGACCTTCCGCTGAACCTTCCTGTTAAGTCTGTCAGAGACATAATATATCAGTGCATAGAATGGGACAACAATAAGCAAGATCAGTGCCAATTTCCAAAAGAAGGTGAACATAAGTGCAAACGAAACAACCAGAATGAAAAGGTTTAGAATAAAACTTATGGTGACCTCATTTACAAATACCCGTATTTTGACTGCATCACCAATTCTTGATATTATTTCGCCTGTTCGCATATTATCAAAAAAGGTCTGCGGCAGTTTTAATAGATGCTGATAGTATCCAAGTATAAGTGTTGCATCAATTTTCTGACCAGTCTTAAGAATAAAGATTGTCTGGAAGAAACTAAGCAGGAGACGTAGTACAATTATGAGAACCATTGCAAAACCCAGCAGGTTTAAAAGGCTAAGATTTCCGCCCGGAAGTACAGTATCTACAAGCTTCCCTACATAAATTGACATTGCAAGACCAAGCACAGAAAATACCAGCGCACCTGCAAGAGATTGTAACAGGATGCCTCTGTGAGGTTTTATCAAATTCCAGAAGCGAGCCTGAGTTGAAATCTTTTCATTTTTAACTGTAAACTTTTCACCTGGAGCTATAAGTACCAACACTCCGGTCCACTCTTTTTTGAATTCTTCATGTTCAATCTTATGAAAGTCCCCATCTGCGGGATCCATTATTTCAATATACTTATCAGTTGTTTTTATCAGAACAACATAGTGATGAAGCACCTCTCTCACAATAACATGTGCAATTGCCGGTTTTGGTATTTTGAATAAACTATCCCAATCACCTCTTACACCTTTTGCCAGAAATCCCATCTTTCCTGCAGCCTCTACAAGTCCTAAAACATTTGTCCCTTTTTTATCAGTTCCGGCAAATTGTCTTATTCGTGCAACCGGCAATTTCAGATGGTAATGGGCGGCAATTGAGGCAAGACACGCTGCCCCGCAATCGGTAATATCCCTCTGTTTTACTTTTATACTCATAATATTATGACCCCTTTACATAGGTGTAAGGATTGAACCATTTATCTGCCTTATCGAATAATAAATGATATAAACTCCGTCGAATTACGATGATCCTGGTATTGAGGCTCATTCCCTTTTTAATTTCAGCTTTATAACCATTCTTTAATGAAAGGAATGTTTTTTCAGGTTTACACTTAACCCTGAAATATGCGACCGATCCATCTTCAACAATCATATCATCAGAAATATCAATAATATCACCCTGCAGCATTCCCCATTCATTATAGTTAAATGCATCCACCTGAATTTTGACTTTCTGCTTCTCATGGATAAATCCGATTTCAGCAGGTTTTACAAAACAGGTCGCAACCAGTTCTCCTTCCGGTGAAATCTCTGCAATTTTCTGTCCCGGAGCTACAATGCTTCCTGTCTGAATATCTGAACTTTGAATGATTTCCCCGGCTGTCGGAGCCAGGACTATCCGGTTTGTCAACTCCTCAGAGCATTGCTTTAAATCGGCAAGAAGTTTGACTGAATCATTTCTGCGTATGGTTAAATCGCTCTGCCATTGTGATTTCTGAGATAATAATATCTGATCCAGATTGTCTTTCTCGGAAGTAAGCAAAAAGAGGCTGTTTTCATAATCGATTTTTGGTATGATCTGTTGATTATAAAGAAGTTTATTCCGTTCATGTTCAGTTTTTTTCTTCTGATATTTTTGAAACTGGATCGTTTGCTGATTTCTGAGATTTTCAAATTCAGCCTTATATTGTTGTGTAATTAGTCCGATATGAAAAGGCCGTTCTTCTAAGAAATATATTTTCGTCAGTTTTTCCAGATCCTTAATAGAAGCATCATTTTCCCCTATCCTCTGCATCAGGGAAGCATGTTGAGCCCTGATAGTTTCTGTATCAAAGACTAAAAGAGTATCACCTTTTCTTACTGCTCCTCCGTTACGTATCGATGTATAGATAATTCTCCCCTGGAACGGAGCAAGAACCACCTGTTTTTCAATATCCGATTGAAAATAGCCTCTGGCCTGCACTGAAACATCCACATAGATAAAAGGAAGAATTCCAATAGCAATCATGATCATCCCAATAATAATCCAATAGATAATCCTGCTCCTGGTCGTTATGTTTATCAGGTAGGTTTCAAGACTGAATTTTGATATAGAAAATGGGATCAGTTCCACTTTTATAACTTCTAGCACTTAAATAATTCAAACTTTAGGCACTCCCAACTCAAGGCACTTTAGGCACTTTTATCAGAGACATTACTTTACGAATTAGAAACACAGCAATCCAAATTTACAACATATTTCAAATAAATGTTATAAAAATGTGATTTTTTTAAAGCAGAACGATTAAAAAATGCTTGAACAGGTATACCTTATATTATATAGTCCCGGCTTCAGGTATTTTTTCAGATTACGCATGGTGGGAGGAAAACCCCTCAAAAGGGGTGTATCTAAAAGTAGGATCTCGCTAAGTCAGGCTAAAAACTGGAAGAGGCGGTGGCAATCACATTTTCCTCCTCAAAATTATCCAACGTTTAAAAAACGGATCATCCATACTATATGCCGATCCTTCCTTAATAAGTATCCCTTTTTGAGCCAGACGCAGTAGTGTGCTGAAAACTGTGCTCGCTGCTCCAGTGCCAAAAAGCCTGGAAAACTCATCAGAAAGTGGCGACAAATTGCTGCCTGACATACCAGTTAATATGGTCATGTCAGTACGATTCAAACTGTTCCACAAACGTTCATAATCATTATCATGACTCTGCACAATGTCATTAGAAGCGACTTCAACCATATCAGGAGTTTTGCCTGAACGAATAAGAAGTTCCCATACTGTAAATGCCAGTTGTTGTGTATAGTATGGATGAGAATCGGTTATACTAAGGATAGTTTCAGAAAGATCTTTTGCCTGATCAGTAATCTTTAAAAACCTTTCTTCAAGGAACAGGGTAAACTTCTCCCTTGATATTTTCGCAAGAGTCATCAACGAACCAAATCGATAAAACGGAGAATCCTTCCTTTCAAATATATTTCTTATCATCGACTCACTGCTACCCATAAAAATATAAGTTATATTCTTCTGGTTTTGCATAACCGCCCGTAGCATACGGTCAAGTCCATTGTTAATCCTGAATATATCCTGAAACTCATCCAGCACAACAACAATTTTTTTATTGTCCGTCCCGAGTTTTTCAATCATGTTCAACACATCTTCAAGAGGAGTCAGGTCTGCTGATCCTGGCTTAAAAGATATTTCAGTTTCTCCTGTAACCGGGTTCATGATTACCGACGGTATCAACCGGAATGATTTTATGTATCTTTTAAGTTTCTGAACCGGAAATATACGGTATATTCTCTTCAGAAGCTGTGATGCAAGATCTTCCGTTGAGATTATTAACTGTATATCAAGGTAAACATAACGACGACCAGAATCATTTATAACCTTCCTTATCAGACTTGTTTTTCCAAATCTCCTTGGACTTATCAGTATCAGATGATTCTCTCCTTTTATAAAAGAAGTGATTTTAGCTATCTCATCTTCCCTGTCTGTAAAATATTGACCATCGACTACTGTCCCAAATTTAAATGGATTTTCATTCATTGTCTTCCGATTAATTTCGTTACGATATTTTTCGCAAGTAAAGTTATGCTAATTTTCGTTTATCGCAAACAAATCCGGTAATAAATTTGCGGGATCTCCCTAAATTGACTCTGCTTCGGGAGTAAAACCCTTCTATCCCGCCGAAGCGGCATCTCCCAGAAACAATTCTGTCTCGGGTTAGAAAACCCCTCTGTCCCGCTGAAGCGGGACATCTCCCTGAAACAATTCTGTCTCGGGTTAGAAAACCCCTCTGTCCCGCTGAAGCGGGACATCTCCCCCAGGGGGGAGAAAAACTGTGGTATTTACCTGAATTACACTTGAATACAGAGTATTAGCCCCCCTTCAGGGGGGTTGGGGGGCAGACTGGGGGTGCAAAAATAAAGCCCGTCTCTCAACGGGCTTCTTAAATATTATTTTCCTTTGCGCCTTCTAATGCAGCAATGTCACATCTCCCACCTTCTTGAACGGCTGACCATTAGCATACTTTCCTTCTACATACCATACATAAACACCCTGCTGACAAAGCTTGTTATGGTAATAACCGTTCCATGGTTTGTTGATATCCTCACTCTCAAAAATCAGCACGCCAAGTCTGTTGAAAATCTGAAGCTTATAGGTAATCACTTTCTCCCTTATCCCCGGGAAGAAGAACTGGTCAATCTCAGTGCCCCCGGTCGGCAGATGATCCATCTCAACCGGCCCGTTAAGGTTAGGTGTGAACACCGTGGAGAACCTCAACACTCCCGAAGGCTCTACGGTTACCGCAGGCGACAATACAAACTTGTCACTGCAGGTAATAGTAACACCATTAACCACATTATTTAAATATGCCCAGAGGGTGATATCATATACTCCTTCTTCCATATATTTATGATACGGTTCTTTAACCTTCGAGGTATCTCCGTCACCAAACTCCCAGAGATAAGAATCCGCTCCCTGGGTAAGATTGAACATTCTTACCTTTTCGTCATTCACAAATACCACTGTCGGGGATACCTGGAAGTTTGCCTTAGGTGAAGGATATGAATTGACTACCTGAGAATACGAGGATACTCCTCCGGGACCAGTTACTGTCAACTCAACCCTGAAAGTACCCGGATCAAAGTAGGTGTAGGTCGGATTCTTAGCCGTAGAAGCGCCACCATCGCCAAAGTCCCACATGTAGGTTGTACCGGGGGTATTTGTATTCAGCGAAGTGTTATTGATCTCAATATTCAGCGGGGAACAACCCGATGGTATCAGATCGAAATTCGCAACCGGAGGAATTGGTGTAACAGTTATTGAATGTGTAACACTGTCTGAACAATTTGCATTGCTCACACTAAGTACTACATCGAAAGTACCAAGAACCGTATATGTATGAGTCGGACTCTGATCTGTTGATGTAGCTCCGTCTCCGAACCTCCATAACCATGTCCATGTACCCGGATTGGTGGTATTGGTAAAAGTAACAGGATTACCGGCTGCATTGTAGATCTGCAAAACCGGAAGCGCGGTAAACTGCGGAAGCGGTACCGGCATCACCGTTATATCCAGAGTCTTCACGTCGGTGCAGTTGTAGAACGATGTCGTGGTAAGTGTAACCGTATGAACAACTGGAGCCGCTGTGAAGTTGGTATAGAGATGATTTGTCGAATTTGTGAAATATCCGTTTACTCCGTCACCAAAGTCCCAGAAGTATTTACTTGCTCCCGGCAATGTAGTGAAGACGATCTGGTTACCGCTGCAGATGATTGCAGTAGAAGCCGTAAACGTGGCATCAATAGCAGGGTAAACCGTTACTGTTGAAGTGAACGAATCAAGACATCCTCCGGGTGATCTTACTGTCAGTTTCACGTTAGAATATTCAATCGATGAAGGATTGACATTCGTGAATACATGTACAGGATTGGCATTAACCGAGTCCTTTGGTGAACCATCACCGAAGTCCCACCAGAATTTAGCAATTCCGGTCATGTCTTTTGTGAATGTTACAGTTGCAGGTGTACAAGCGTTAGACTTATCCTGAGTATAGGTCGCATCGGGAGCATCAACAAGAACTGTAACATCTCCGTTTCCGTAACATCCTTTACTGTCTTTAACCTTATAGTTCAGTGCATAGGTACCTGCAATCTGCGAATTGAAAGTCGGCGACTGGACGAAGTAATTGTTCAGAGGACCAATATCTCCCGTCCACAGATGTGTTGACCAGATACCCGAACCACCTGTCGGATTGCCATTCATGACCAGAGGAACGTTTCCGCAGGCATGTATAGGATCTATAGCGCTGAAGTCGACTACAGGATTCGGATTAACCGTGAGTGTTGCAGCGGTTGTATTTACAGTAATACATTTAGCCTTCAGAGCAAGCCTGTACTGGTTCCCGTTAAGAGCAAGCGGAACTGCTGCAAGGGTCAGCTGCTGTGATGTTGATCCGCTGTAAATTGCGTCGTCGTGAACGTCCGACCATACTCCTCCGCTGAATACCTCCCATCTCAGTGAATCTATAATTCCTGTTCCATTGGCGGTGAACACCACCGGGCCCGTACCATCGCATGTTGCTTTATCAACAGGGTTGAGCGTTATTGACGGAGGTATATTCACCCTCAGTACGGCAAAGTTGGAATAAACCGGAATACCGCATGTTCCTGTTAAAATTATCCTGAAGATATAGTTATTAAATGCAGCCTGTGCATTCGTTATGGTAAGGGTGTTCAGGGCCGATCCGCTGAAGTTGGCATCATCGACGACATTAATAAATCCCGCGCCTTTGTTTACCTGCCACTGGTAAACAACACCGGTGCCTGTTGCAGTGATACTAAAGGCCGCACCTGCATTCATACATGCAGTGGTGTCTTTCGGTTGTGTCGTAATCTCCGGAGCCTGGTTTACAGTAAGCGTTGCATCGGCCGATGTGACAGATGAAGAACATCCTATAACCACAACATGGTAAACATACCCGGTCATCAGTCGTGTTGCACCAAAAAGACTCAGGGTTGAATTAGTGGCTCCGAAATAGACTCCTCCATCAGCAACCGCATTAAATCCGCTGCCTGTATTTACATACCACTGATATGTAAGATCCGCTCCTGTTGCCGCTACATTAAAGGCAACCAGACCGTATTCACATATTGTTTTGCTTACCGGTGATGTGGTTATTGCCGGTAAAGCCCTTACAGTTACAGTGGCTGAACCTATAAGATTTGTTGACGTATTGGCTACACATCCATTGTGATCTGTTACCGATGTAAGAGTGTAAGTTGTTGTCGTTGCAGGTGATACTATGATATCATCACCGCTGTTGTACCCATTAATAGTTCCAAGATTAGCAATAACCACATCGAACGGAGCTGTTCCAACCATCATATTGACATTCAGAATTGAAGTCTGGGCAGGACAGATAGTCTCGCCGCCTGTAAGAATTGCAAGAGGGTTAGGATTAACCAGGACCTCAACTACATTACTGTAAACCGGCATGCATATGCCTGAAGTGATCATTCGCCTGTAGTATAAAGTGCTGGTTGCACCTGTAGTTAGTGTGTAAGTGCTTATTGTTGCTCCAGCAATATTGAAGAAAGGCCCGGTTGCAATTGTAGCATATTGCCACTGATAGTTATAAGCGCCCGGTCCCCCTGTTGCAGCAACAGTTTCGCTGAGCGGTGCCGGAATAACACCACTACAGACCACCTGGTTGATACCAATAGTTCCTGGTGTAAGCACTCCGGGTTGTGTAACATTTACAGTAGCCTGGACAGAACATCCATGAAAGTCAGTGAGAGTAACAGTTATAAAACCGGCACCTGCATTAAAGAAGTTCTGTGAGTTGAAACTGAATGGGGGTATTGTTGCCAATGTATTTGATACCACAACGAAGTTATATGGCATTGTTCCGCCTGAACCATAGAAGGTACCCATTCCATCCATATCACCATTACAGTCAAGAACTATGTCGCCGGTTGAAGTCAATGCAAGTTGAATCGGCTCGGTTATTACCAGGTTCGCGTAAAGTAATACCGAACAGGCCGGGTCAGCTATATCACGCATATGTACATTATATGTTGCAGGTGCCAGGTTGACAAAATTGCCTGATGCGACATAATTGGCTCCTCCATCGACAGAGTATTGATATGTTCCGGACCCGCCCGATGGTGAACTTATAGTTATCGTACCGTCGTTAAAACCGTTACATGAGACATCTGTTTTTGAAACAATAGCAGTAAGCGGGGCGAGTTGTGAAATGGTAACATTTGCGTTAGCCGTACATCCGTTATTGTCAGTTACTGTTACCGAGTAACTGCCTGCAGCAAGTCCTGTTGCTGTCGCAGTTGTCTGAACCGGTATTGTATTCCATGAATATGTATATGGCCCAGTACCACCTGCCGGTATTGCTGTTGCACTTCCTGTGGAGCTGCCATAACAAAGAACATTAACCTGTGAGGTAGTTACAGTTACTGCTGCTGCCGGCTGGGTAATGATAACATTGGCTGTTGTGGTACAGTTGTTTGCATCTTTAACAGTGACAGTATAAGGTCCTGCTGCAAGATTAATTGCTGTGGCGGCAGTCTGACCCGGTACCGTATTCCATGAGTATGTGTATGGACCTGTTCCTCCGGCCGGGGTCGCTGTTGCGCTCCCTGTGGATTTTCCAAAGCACAATACATTAACCTGTGTGGTGGTTGCAGTTAATGCCGCTGCCGGCTGAGTAATGGTAACACCAGCCGTAGCCGTACATCCGTTATTGTCTGTCACTGTTACCGTATAACTGCTTGCTGAAAGCCCCGTCGCTGTTGGTGTTATCTGTATAGGAAAAGTGTTCCATGAATATGAATAAGGCATTGTTCCTCCCGCTGGTATTACTGTCGCACTTCCTGTCGAGTTGCCAAAGCAAAGTACATTAACCTGGGTGGTAGTTAAAGTCAGTGCTGCAGACGGCTGGACTATTGTTACATTGGCCGTAGCTGTACATCCTTTATTATCAGTTACTGTAACTGTATAATTGCCTGCGGTAAGTCCTGTAGCTAATGCATTAGTCTGAACAGGCAATGTACTCCATGAGTATGTATATGGCGCTGTTCCTCCTGCCGGGGTGGCTGTTGCAGTTCCGGTGGAGTTGCCAAAACAAAGTACATTAACCTGTATAGTGGTTATTGTCAGCGCTGCTGCAGGCTGGGTAATTATGACATTAGCTGTCGTGGTACAATTGTTTGCATCTTTAACAGTGACTGTGTAACTGCCTGCTGTCAGATTATTTGCTGTTGCTGTAGTCTGTACCGGAATTGTATTCCACGAGTAGGTATATGGCGCAGTTCCCCCTGCCGGAATAACTGTAGCTGTCCCGGTTGAATTACCGAAGCAATTTACATTGGTCTGACTAGTGGTAAGTGTAAGAGGTGCTGCCGGCTGGGAAATATTAACATTTGCCGTTGCCGTACATCCTTTACTATCTGTTATGGTGACTGTATAACCCCCTGCTGAAATGTTAATTGCTGTTGCAGTACTCTGAACAGGCACTGTATTCCATGAGTAAGTATAGGGCACTGTTCCTCCCGCCGGAGTGGCTGTGGCACTTCCCGTTGAGTTACCAAAACATAGTACATCAACCTGTGTTGTAGTAACAGTCAGTGGTGCAGCAGGTTGTGTTATGGTAACATTAGCTGTGGATATACATCCATTATCATCTGTCACAGTAACCGTGTAACTACCTGCTATAAGTCCTGTCGCTGTGGCAGTAGTCTGAACCGGTATTGTATTCCATGAATAGCTGAATGGAGCTACTCCTCCTGCTGGTGTTGCGGTCGCAGTTCCTGTTGAATTACCAAAGCAATTTACATTGGTCTGGCTTATGTTGACTGTCAGTACTGCCGGCTGGGTTATAGTAACATTGACCGTTGCTATACACCCGTTATTATCCGTTACAGTAACTGTGTAGCTGCCTGCCGGAAGTCCTGTAGCCGTTGCAGTCGTCTGTACCGGTACTGTATTCCATGAGTAAGTATATGGAACTGTCCCTCCGGCCGGTGTAACTGTTGCACTTCCCGTTGAATTGCCATTGCAAAGAACATTGGTATGTGTTGTGGTTAAAGTCAGTGCTGCTGCGGGTTGGGTTATGATAACATTAGCTGTTGTGGTACAATTATTGGCATCCCTGACAGTAACTGTGTAACTACCTGCCGTAATATTAATTGCTGTAGCTGTGGTCTGAACCGGTATTGTATTCCAGGAGTAAGTGTATGGCGTTGTTCCTCCCCCGGGTGCAGCTGTTGTACTTCCTGTGGCGTTACCAAAGCAAAGTACATTAACCTGCGTGGTTGAGACTGTCAGAACTGTCGGTTGGGTAATGGTTACATTGGCCGTTACCGTACATCCATTATTATCTGTTACTGTAACCATGTAAGCACCTGCTGCAAGACCGGTCGCAGTGGCCGTGGTCTGTACAGGTATCGTATTCCATGAGTACGTGTATGGAGCTTTCCCTCCAGCCGGGGTGGCTGTCGCAGTTCCTGTAGAGTTCCCATTACAAAGCACATTGACCTGTGATGTTGAAACAGTCAGAAGTGTAGGCTGGGTAATGGTAACGTTTGCATTCGCTGTGCATCCTTTATTGTCAGTTACTGTTACCGTGTAACTGCCTGCAATAAGTCCTGTTGCTGTCGCAGTTGTCTGAACCGGTATTGTATTCCATGAATATGTATATGGAGCTGTACCACCTGCCGGTGTTGCTGTCGCACTTCCTGTGGAATTGCCAAAGCACAATACATTAACCTGTGAAGTGGTTACTGTCAGTGCTGCCGCAGGCTGGGTAATGATAACATTGGCTGTGGTGGTACAATTGTTTGCATCTTTAACAGTGACAGTATAAGGTCCTGCTGCAAGATTAATTGCTGTGGCTGCAGTCTGACCAGGTACCGTATTCCATGAGTATGTGTATGGCATTGTTCCTCCGGCAGGGATCGCTGTTGCACTTCCCGTGGAGTTGCCAAAGCACAGTACATTAACCTGTGTGGTGGTTGCAGTTAATGCCGCTGCCGGCTGAGTAATGGTAACACTAGCCGTAGCCGTACATCCGTTAATGTCCGTTACTGTGACAATGTAAGGTCCTGCTACAAGTCCTGTCGCTGTCGCAGTTGTCTGAACCGGTAACGTATTCCATGAATAAGTATATGGAGCTGTACCACCTGAAGGGATCACTATTGCACTTCCTGTTGAATTACCAAAGCACAGTACATTAACCTGTGTAGTAGTTAAAGTCAGTGCTGCTGACGGCTGGATTATTGTTACACCGGAAGTAGCTGTACATCCTTTATTATCAGTTACTGTAACTGTATAATTGCCCGCGGTAAGTCCTGTAGCTAATGCATTAGTCTGAACAGGCAATGTACTCCATGAGTATGTATATGGCCCTGTTCCTCCTGCCGGGGTGGCTGTTGCCGTTCCGGTGGAGTTGCCAAAACAAAGTACATTGACATGTGTAGTGGTCACCGTCAGTGCTGTAGGCTGAGTGATGGTTGCATTAACAAATACAAAACAAAGATTATTATCCCTTACCATGACAGTATGCGGCCCGGCTGTAAGACCAGTAAAAAGATCCGATCCGGAAAAACCTCCTCCATCAATATTATAAGTATAAGGTCCTGTTCCACCTGAAGCTAATATCGTCACAGATCCATCAGACCCGCCATAACAACTTACATTTGTCTGTGAAGAAATACTGCCAAGAACAGCTGATGGCTGCGTCAATATTTTGACTCCGGTTGCTGTGCATCCCTGGATATCCTTAACAACAATATTATATGTATCCCCTGGCAGATTACTAAAAATAGGTGAAGACTGGAATGAGGTTCCGCCATTTATTGAGTAGGAAAGCGCTCCGGTACCTCCTGAAGCATTGATTTGAATAGCTCCGTCGCTTGTGGCTGAACAACTCGGATCAGCTCCTATAACAGAGACAATTGATATTAATGGATTCTCTGTAACAGTTACACTGCCGTTCATATCGTTCACGCAGAGCGAGACCGGGTTAGCTGCCTTAACAGTATATGTGCCTGTGAATAAACCTGGCCAGTTGAGGCCAACACCTGTTCCTGGTTTTACTGCACCGAAAATAGCAGCATTTTTATAAAGCTGATAATTAACACCTATCTGTGAACCACTCAATGTCAGTGTTATCCCGGGAGTACCAAAGCAGTAATAATCCGCACCGGTGACATTATATGCAGTAGGTAATGGATTAACTGTTACTACAACTGATATAATCACTGGGGCACAACCGGAAATGACGTCAGTTACATTCAATGTATAGGTTCTTATAGCATTTGTGGTTGCAACAGGATTTGGTAAAGTAGGATCATCCAGTCCGAAGAAGGGAGTCCACAGATATGTGAAGATTCCGGAACCGCCTGAAGCAGTCGGTGCCCCGCCAAGTGTTGTCGGAACTCCTTCACATACTGTACGTGGAAGGCCGGCATCTGCTGTCGGAAAGTCATAGACAGTAATAGGTAATGTTTGTATCGGTCCGCCGCAAATTTGTGGTGTTGAAGTAAATTCCTGAACACTTAAAGTATGTAAACCAGGATTAATAAAGTCAATTACTATAAAGTTCTGTGTTACTCCGCCAGTCCCGGCCTGAATTTTGTAATCAACACCATTGACTCCTCCTGACATTAACCATGTATAAGTATTACCGAAATTTAACGGGACAGAATAGAACTGTCCTGGCGTTCCCTTGCACATAGTTGTTTTTCCTCCACCACCTATTGCAGGGGTGGTTGGAAGAGGAACTACTGTAACAATGACAGGCTTAATATCAAAACAGCCTGCTGCTGTAATCCCCTTTATATAATATGTACCTGTTGTGGCCGCTGCGGGTGTTCCATAAGCTATTGTAGCTCCTGCATCCGTCCAGTAGGT
>PLNF01000079.1 GCA_003141715.1 Bacteroidales bacterium
AAGGCAGAAAAACAAAAAATGGAATACTATTATGAAAAATCAAAAGGATAAAAATCTGACATCCTGGGACGATCACCTTGATCAGAAATATGGAAAAATCGGAACCAAGACAAGGGAAAAATACGAGCAAGAATTTGAATCATTCAAACTTGGAGTTCTGATTCAGGAAGCCCGTAAAAAGAGACATCTTACGCAAGAAGAACTTGCACTTAAAGTCGGGACTACTAAAAATTACATTTCAAGGGTTGAAAATGATGCGAGTGATATAAGACTCTCGACATTGATGAGAATCATCACCGATGGACTTGGAGGTCATCTTAAATTGACCTTGGATTTAAAATAAAAGCTACCACCAACTCGGACGGTTTAATTAATTGCCTTCCGCAGCCCAGACAGTTTCTCGGTCAACTCCCAAAGTCTATGAGATTAAGTTTAACGGTCACTTATCAAACTTCTGCCACCCGGACTGATCCTGCTGCCGAGACAAAGTCAATAGGGCTGCCGTCCGACGCGCTGGTGCCTTGTTTTTTGCTCGCCATCTAGACTATTTCATCGTGACACGAAACTTCGCGTTCACTTATCGGGACTTGGTACCATCTTGACAACTTCATCGTGACACGACAACTCTGAGCCATTTACCAGGACTGGCAAAAAACTCGGCACCGCGACGCAGACGGCACCTAATTAAACCGCCGGGCCGTTAGCATTCATTGGCTCGAAAAATACCACTATGACAATTACGTTATGAACCCAACAATCCTAACAACCTTGACCAACAAATGCTAACTCTTGAAATCATAAAAATAGTCGAGACAATTTTTGTGATAGGTGAGGATGTATTTTATATGGTTTTGATATAAATATATTGTATTACGATAAATAATGTTTGTTAATTAATAATAATATATTATATTTGGCATATATTATTAATTAAGAAATTAGCAATATGAAAAAAATTAAAAAAGAATCTCTCTTTAAAGGTCTTAGATATACCATAGACCTAGCATTGATCCTCCAATTCATCGGACTTGTTTATGTTATTTTTCAAATTATTACTCTTAGTTTGAAAAATCCGGCAGATGATGTCATTAATGAAACAACAGTGGCTTCAATGTCATCACCACCTAATAATATAATGATTTCATTTTCAAATCCCGAACTTGGAAAATACATCCCATCAATTAAAAAGAACCTCTATGTATTCTTTAATTACTGCGGTCTCGTGAATGTTATTGCACTTATATTGATCACTTTGCAGCTGAAATACATTTTCAAATCCTTTAGTGCTGAAGACTATTTTAATCCTTCAAATTCTCTCCGGATTAAGAAAATCGCAATAGTTATTTTTATTTGGGTACTGGTTGATTACGCAATCAGATTTTATCCTCTGATGGTAATACCGCATTATACTGTTCATTGCACTCTAGGACTTAATACTTTCAGTGCTGGTATTCTTATCGGATTAGAGGGATTCAATATAAAGATGTTATTGGTTTCTGTGATTATTTATATGCTGTCAATTATTTTCAGTTATGGACACAACCTTAAGGAAGAATCCTCATTAACTATTTAATTTTAGAAAGATGGCTATAATAATTAATCTTGATGTAATGCTTGCAAAAAGGAAGATGCGTCTTAATGAGTTATCTGAAAGAGTAGGAATTACTCAATCAAACCTCTCAATTCTAAAACAAGGCAAAGCAAAGGCAATCAAAATTTCAACTTTAAATATAATATGTGATATTTTAGATTGTCAACCCGGTGATATTTTAGAATATAGTCGTGATAAAACTGCTTGAACCTTTCCCATAAAGCGGTACTTCGGAACAAAGCTTACTTTAATTAATCATCAACAAAAAATTAATATGAAACCTATATACAATTATCTAAACAATGCAGCATATAGAAAGGCTGCGGCTATTACATTATTATTGATTTTGGTAAACGCTATGATCTCTGGTCAGGAAATTCCTAAAAAGGATAACAGCGAAAACATGTTCAACCACAAATGGTCAAATAATGGTTATTTAGACTTGAACACAATAGAGAACTCCATTTTTTCAATAACCATTGGGACAATCAGTAATACTGGACCTTTTAAAAATAACATACGAACGGAAGATCTAGGATTTTTAGAAAAGCAATCAACCTATCGTTTGTGGTTTATCATTAAGACTTCAATAGATTTCCCGTTAATATTACATTATGGAGAAGAAGATCTAAAAAAATCCTCATGTGTAATTGACAAGCAATTTGAACTAAAGGCAGATGAAGATTTTACTGTTCAGTCTTTTGAATTTAAAACAAATAACACCATTTCAAATTCTCATTTGGTTTTTGGGTTGGGTAAGGCACCTACAAAAGCAAGCATTATTTTAACCGCCATCAAAATTGAGAAGGTGAAATAATTGACAAAGTCAGAACAATTTTAAATACTTCTTGACACCTAACCTCTGCCTTTTTACCAGGACTTATTACCTATCCAAATTTATCGTAGTATGAAAACTTCTAAGCCATCTACCAGGACATGCAAAAATTTCACAGGATTAGAGAATTCTTAAAATCCAACGAAATGCTAACACGGACGGTGCTATGAAA
>PLNF01000056.1 GCA_003141715.1 Bacteroidales bacterium
CCAAGTTCCGGGGCTAATTATAATAATCATTAATTAATTTAACCTAAATCAATAAATGAACATAAAAGAGCTATTAAAGAGTATTTCATTTGGTGAAAGTATAGCTGAACATGAGGCAGAAAAACTTCGCAACTATTTTCTTCAAACAGAGTTTTGGAGAAACATAAGGAATGGAACTAATGATATAGTTTATGGAGCGAAAGGTTCAGGCAAAAGTGCTATTTATACAAGTATTACAAATGATATCGATACACTATTTGACGATGGGATACTTTTAGCAATAGCTGAGAATCCATCAGGGAACACCGCGTTTTCTAATCTTAAAAATGACCCACCCACATCTTTGACCGAATTCATAAGGTTGTGGAAATTATATTTTTTAGTGATAACGGTAAATGTCTTAAATGAATTTGACATCAGCGACGAACATGCTAATAAAGTCCGTAAAATCCTACAAGATTGTAATCTAGTACCTGCTCAAAATAAACTTTCTAGCTTTTTAAAAGCATGTAGCGATTTTGTAAGATCATTTACAAAAGGAGCAAGAGAAGTTAGTACAACTGCCGAATTTGACCCAGTGACAGGTGGTTATGCTGGGCAGAAGTTTTCCGTTGTATTTAATGACCCATCAAAGAGCGATTTTGAAAATGGCTTAATCCCCATTGAATATGTTTATGAATTATTAACTAAATCATTAATCTTAAGTAAGATTCGATTATGGATAGTTATTGATCGTCTTGATGTTGCATTTGCGGAGAGTGAAGAACTTGAAACGAATGCTTTGAAAGCGTTATTTAAAGCTTATTTGGATTTGGCACAATTTTCTGAGATAAAGATTAAAGTATTTCTACGGGATGATATTTGGAAAAAAATAACTAGTGAGGGATTTAGAGAAGCAAGTCACATCACTAAATTTCAGAACATTACTTGGAATAAAGAAACACTTTTAAACATAATTGTTAGGCGTATCATAGACAATAAAAATTTAGTTGCCGCTTATAATATTGATAACTCTCTTGTTTTATCTGATATTACCGAACAAGAAAAATTGTTCTACCGCTTATTTCCTAAACAAGTTGACATAGGATCAAAAAAACCAGCCACTTTGGATTGGATTCTATCACGAACAAGAGATGGAAAATATATAAATACACCACGTGAAATAATCCAACTACTTAATAAAGCGAAAGAAATCGAAATTGGAAGACTTGAAAACGGAATAAACGAATTGATTGACGAACAAATCATATCTAGACAAGCTCTTAAATTATCATTGGATGATGTAAGTAAACAAAGAATTGAACAAACTTTATATGCTGAATATCCTACACTTAGGCAGTATATTGAATTATTAAAAAATGATAAAGCAGAACACAATCTTGAAACCTTGTCAAGTAAGTGGAACCTTGACACAAAAGAATCATTAGAAATAATAAAGAGACTTTGTGATATTGGATTTTTCGAAGAAAAAGGTACAGTCCCAGATATAAAATATAAAATTCCATTTTTGTATAGACCATATCTTGATATTATTCAAGGGCAAGCATCTAGTGATGACGAATAGGCAGATGAAAAAAAAAAAGTTGAAAGAATAAAATAGCACTAAGCCCAACACGGTCAGTTGGGGTAATTTGCTTGTCACAATATTTGCAAAATTACCTTGAAAGAATACCAAACGCTTAAACATTCTAATTATCTAATAACCATCTTCTTGTACCGCGATCGTGATAAAGCCCTCGCGCACCGTGATGGCAAATATTGCGTCATATCGGTTTGCCACCGGGACAACTCCGTGCCAACAACCGGGACTCAGCCATCTGGACTATTTCATCATGACACGATACTTTGCGTTCACTTATCGGGACTTGGTACCGTCTAACAGCTTCATCGTGACCCAGGACTTTTCAGCTATCTGCCAGGCCTGGCAAAAACGCGGCACCGCGACGCAGACGGCACCTAATTAAACCGCCGGGCCGTCAGANNTCTCCCAGAATCGATTATTTGATTAATTGTCCGGATAGGTATCCAAGGATAAAAAGCATACAGTTTAGTTATTAGACAGACTCCCGTTGGTTTTAATTTTCGAGCCTATTTCGAAAATTTAAATTTCATGCAAAAAAAGTAGATAGATGATCAAAATATTCAATCAAAAATATAAGGAACTATCCATTGTAAAAGTAAAAATATTGGTACGAAAATATAATCGAATTGGACAGTTATCCAGTGAGATTAAGGTAATCTCCTTTGAGAGCTATTTTGATAACGGCTATTTATCAGAAAAAATCGAATTTTACGGTGATGAGAAATCAATCAAATCTAAATATAAATTTGAGACAGACAAGAAAGTTCTTTTAAAGACTCATTATTCCCTTGACGGTAAGATAGAATACAAAGAATTGTGGAGATTTGATAAAAAAGACAGACTGATTGAAGAAGGTAAATTTCATTATAACTATGCTAATTCTCTCGGCAAACCAGTGCTCGGGCGTAATTGGACTGGACAATATGATGAGAATGGAAATTTAATATTTTCAATTCAGTACTCTCATGGGAAAGAGGTTGAAGAAGCCTTAGCTTTCAAATACGATATAGAAGGAAAACTAATTGAAAAAACTGCTGATGATTATAAATGGGAATATCTGTACGAGAATGGATTACAAACGAAAATCCTGAGAAAACAATTATTTCTTAAGGGACAAATAGACTATCGGTGGGATTTAATATATAATAATGAAAATCAATTAATTGACAAGACAAGATATTTAAATAACTCTATTGATTATATACAACAATGGGATTATGAAAATAATAATAAAATAATGGAAAAGGATATTGAATTTGTTGACAACGAAAGACACGAAAGTTGCTCTTTTTTTGACTACACATCTGATAATAGAATCTTAAGTGAAAGGAACGATACTATCACTACAAATTATAAATACAATGATAATAAGGAACTTATAGAAATAACATCTTTTTACAACAATGGACAAGTGTTAAGTAAGGAACTATTTGTTTGGATTGAATCTGGACTTTTATGGGAGCATCATGAAAATAAATTAGACGATATTCCAAAGCAAATAACCATTTATGAATACCAAAAAGGAAATGTTTAGTAATAATTTTTAAAATTTAATGACTATGACTACTTACATAAATGTCGACCTAGACAAATATATTGTCTACGAGAATTTAAACACTGATGGATTGGTTGCGGTAGATATAGCTCTTCAAGACAAGATGATAGAATTGTATCGAAAATATAATAAATTTAAAACAGCACCTGATTCTGAAGTTGTTGAAGCTTATGTTTTGCAATTTGACAAGAAATCAAATTGTTTTTATTTAAATGAAAATGTTAAAGAGACAATTAAGATTAGTCAGTTAAAAGGGACAATTATAAGAATCATGACAAATTAAATTACCACCAATCGGGTAGAGGTAAGTTGCTTGTCACAGTTTTTGCGAGACTTGGTATCATTTACCGGGACCAGTACTCAAGTGACACAAATCCGGACTGCACCACTGCCTTTTATCAAAATTGTACTCCTGGAGAAATAATTTGCACGTAATCATAATTGTAGCGCGACACTCGTATCGTTTACAAGCATTATACCAGGAAACTTGGACTTAGTAAAAGAATTAAAATTGGCACAAATGCTAACTTCAAAAGCAAATTTTCAATGGGCTACAAGTATTCACAATTCTTTATTCTCTTTAAATAAACACTAATAGTAAAAACAAGTTGCATGTAACTTGATACATCCTGCTGACTAGACTAGATTAAATAAAATTACTTTCTTCAAACGAAACATAATGAGGCTTATAGTCTGGAATTGTAATATGGCTTTTCGTAAAAAAACTGGATTAATGCTTAATCAAAATCCTGACATTTTGATTGTACCAGAATGTGAACATTCCGACAAGATAAACTTTGGACTTTTTGATCAAAAACCAAACAACCCTATATGGAAAGGTGATAACCAAAATAAGGGCCTTGGAATCTTTTCCTTTGGAAATTACAAAATAAGATTACTTGATATTTATAACCCAAATATTAAAATAATTTTGCCTCTTCATGTTACTGGAGAATTCATAGATTTTAATCTCATCGCCATCTGGACTAATAACAAGAGTGATCCAGATGGACAATACGTTGAGCAGGTTTGGAAGGCAATTAATTTTTATGACAACTTGATCTCAGAAGAAAGAATATTAATTGCAGGTGATTTTAACAGTAATGTTATCTGGGATAAAACACATAGGCATGGAAACCATTCTGATATTGTTAATTCCCTGAAGGCAAAAGGGATTCAAAGCACTTATCATTATTACTTCAATCAAGACCAAGGTAATGAAAGAGATCACACATTGTTCTTTCAGCGTAAGCAAACAAAAACATACCACATTGACTACTGCTTTGCCTCACAATACTTTATTGACAGATTGCAAAATGTAGAGATCGGTTCATTCAATGATTGGATAAAATATAGTGATCATTGCCCATTGACAATTGACTTTAAGATTTAATTATAGCTAAACATTGATAACCCATACAATAATTATGAATACAAATAGAATTGAAGAAATATATAGATTCTCCGAAAATAAATTTAATGATCTTTACATGTACTTTTTAAACCATTGCGGATTCCAAATTTTATCAACAAAACTATGTTTGGGTTATGATACTTATAGAATACGAGATTATAAAGAATTAAAAGAAATCAAAACTAAGGATAATGTAAAATATCCTCCTTCATCAAGCTTCTATTCAAGAATTGGAAAGCCTAATCAAATTTGGTTTTATACATCGGACGATTATAATGTCCCCTTCGCGGAGATGATGCCAATTTGGTACTCCAAAATTAATCCGGGAGAGAATATTAAAATCATCTTAAGTATATGGCATATAAGACATGAGATTACTGTTCTTATCATTCCGGATTTGAAAAATATTAATGATGTTTGCAAAAGACTAGATTTATCAGCATATTATCATGACCAAAAATTTTGGTCTTTCATATGTAATAAATTTAGGACGACAACTCTTGAGGATAAGAATATCTATGAATTTACCTCTGCCTTTTCTAACGTTCTTATGGATAGGGCCAAGATAGAAGGGAAGAATGTGGATGGAATATTTTATCCAAGTGTTCAGTATCCATTAAAGTCAAATTTAGCCCTTTATACCTCCTGTATAGATAACGACAAAGTGGTACTGAAAAATTTACTCAAGGCTGAATTTAATAAGAGCAAAATATTAAGTTATAACGGGAAACCTAATTATATACAAATATCTGATTTCGAACCAGGTTTCTACAACCCAGAAAAAGATACTATATCATGGACAAAATAGAAAACTACTCTTAAAAATTAAGGAAGAGGTAATAAACTTATCATTATTTTTACTTGATTCTGTACCATTAATTCGGATCAGTCTTCGGGGGACAAACCCGGATCGCTCAGCTGCCTTTAATCATATTTGTAAATCGATAGCAATAATCTGTACGTAATCAAATTTGTACCGCGTCACTAGTATCGTTTACCAATTTTGCATGGGAGACTTAGTGAAAATAGATAGTTTTAATATTTGCACGAAATGCTAACACGGACTTTAATTAATTGCCTTCGCCAGCCCGTATAGCATATCCACCATAGAGAGAGACAAGTCCTGGAGAAATCCGGGATTTTTTGTTTTATATCGGGACGTTCCGAATCACATGTCATAACAAAAAGCAATAAAAGCCCATGGTCAGGGTTTGGTCATATGTTCCAGCTAGAGGACTCCTACCAACGTAATTTATATTTAAAAGTTACAATCTCGATCAATCTTTTCAGGGATTCTATCAATTGATTAAAGCGCTTCAGGAGTTGACAAGAAGTTTTGCCAGTCTTAACCAGTGCCGTATCTTTGCTGACAGTTGAATGAAGGTGTAAAAGCTGAGCAATATACAGTAGAGTTCCTTCAGACAAGCATTTAAATAATTGTTTTATTTTATTTTTTTTAAAAAAATGGCACTAATAATTAACAAAATGGATTTTGATGTTCTAGTGATAGAATATCTTCTACAGCACAAAGGTTGTAATGGACAAAGAGGAAAGGACCGAGTACTTGAAAAACTTCGGTATAATTACAAAAAGTTGTTAGCTGAAAAAGGATTGTCGAGTACCACAAAGTGCGTGGTAAAAGTACATAGCGATTATTGCGATATAATTGCGGAAGTGGTTGCCTGATCAGCAATCAAAACTGAGCCTCTGGAGAAATTCGGGGGCTTTTTTTTGTTTAAACTTGAAATCCTACAGCCCTAAATACGTACCAAGTAAAATGATAACACTATATATTAGATGTTTAAGAGCATATAATAGATAACAGTTGACTGCATTCACAATTGCAAAAATTGATTGGTGCAGTAATCCGGAGCATTCCCTACTCGATTGGTTCTATAAAAAGGACGTCACCATGCAGCGAGAAGTAGGCCTTGGAATCTGGAAATAACATTTATGCACCTTAAACACATCAATTTTCATACCTACTATCAATCAGACATACAGACAGCTATATAAATTAATCAGTGCAGTCAATGAGTCAAGCTGCTATAGTATAATGACTGGTCGAATGCACTTTTTTTCTCATAACCACACATCAATTCAGACAAAGCCCCGCCGGGAGAAACAGTGTGGCAAGAGCAATGAGGCGAGACCAGATCAGGCTAAAGGCTTCACTTCAGACATTGCTACAGCTTGATGGTTTACTACAGTTAACAGCATTCTACAATCAGCACTTTTTAGTATATTCGTAAAATATTTTTAATTCATTATCAGCGCTTTATAAATGACCTCAGTGAAATATATTGCATCTCCCAGGGGAGAGGGGCTTAATGTATTGATTATTATTTTCTTACTCCCCGTCTCCCGTGGGAGAAGGGGTCGGGGGAAGAGGTAAAAATCAGGAAAACAGGTACAGTAGAACTATAAATATGATCAATATCATACTCAAAAATCTTTTTTTATACCATTTTCAATGTTTTAAAAGTTAATTTTGTGCATTAGAAGCAGTTAGTTATCTCATTTTTCATATTATACTTAAATAAATTAATAGGTATCATGAGTAAAAAATCAAGGGTCATCGAAAGGGAAGAAGTGGTTATCCGTTTCTCAGGCGATTCAGGTGACGGGATGCAGTTGACAGGCACTCTCTTCTCCGACACTGCCGCTTTATTCGGTAACGACTTATCGACTTTCCCTGACTATCCGGCAGAGATTCGTGCCCCACAGGGAACAGTTGGAGGTGTTTCTGGATTTCAGGTTCATCTGGGACATTCGGAAATAAATACACCCGGTGATTTTTCTGACGTGCTGGTAGCAATGAATCCGGCTGCCATCAAAGCCAATGCAAAATGGATCAAACCAGGCGGGACCATTATTTATGATGAAGGTAATTTTACTGAAAAAAACATCGAGAAAGCTGGTTATGAAAAAGATCCCATATTGGAGGAAAAGCTTGAAAGTTACAATGTTATCGCAGCGCCTATTTCTTCAATGGTAAAAGAAGCCCTTAAAGACTTTGGCCTTGATCCAAAATCTGTACTAAGGACAAAAAATATGTTTGCATTGGGAATGGTTTACTGGCTTTTCGACCGCAAGCTCAATTATACTGAAGATTATTTTGAAAAGAAGTTCAGGAATAAACCAGGTATGGCCGAGGCAAATAAAACTGCTTTGC
The DNA here is from genome assembly GCA_003141715.1 of Bacteroidales bacterium. GTDB lineage: Bacteria > Bacteroidota > Bacteroidia > Bacteroidales > VadinHA17 > LD21. The sequence goes on from PLNF01000056.1 coordinate 7,727, forward strand.
GGGCAGGCTATTATTATGCTGAAACTATTGAAGCTTTGAACCCTGTATACAAAATTCTTCCTGCCCAGATCGCGAAAGGTACATATCGTAATATTAACGGAAATTCGGCAACCGCATGGGGCTTTATAGCAGCAGCCGAAAAAGCCGGACTGGAACTGTTTATCGGTTCTTATCCCATTACCCCGGCAACAGGAATCCTCGAGGAACTGGCTGCACGCAAAGACCTGGGTGTTAAAAGTTTTCAGGCTGAGGATGAGATAGCCGGAATCTGTACTTCACTCGGTGCAAGTTTTGCAGGTAACCTGGCTGTTACGTCAACTTCAGGACCCGGACTGGCACTTAAATCGGAAGCTATCGGACTGGCTGTAATGGCTGAACTTCCGATCGTAATTGTGAATGTTCAGCGGGGTGGTCCCTCAACCGGACTTCCTACAAAAACTGAACAGGCCGATCTTATGCAGGCCCTTTATGGTCGTAATGGAGAATGCCCGGTTGTCGTAATCGCATCAAGTACACCATCTGATTGTTTCCATTTTGCCTTTGAGGCAGCAAGAATTGCTTTGGAACATATGACCCCTGTTTTACTTCTTTCTGATAGCTATCTTGCCAATGGTACAGAACCATGGAGAATTCCGGAAATGAAAGATCTGCCAAAAATCAATCCTCCGTTTGCTGATAGAACTGAGATTCCGTTTTTACCATATAAGCGTGATAATGAGAAGCTTTCAAGGTCGTGGGCAGTACCGGGGACTGCTGGCTTGGAACACCGGATCGGGGGTCTTGAGAAGACTGTCAAAGGAACAGTATCTTATACTCCTGAAAATCATGAAGAAATGGTTAAGGTCAGAGCTGAAAAGGTTGAAAGAGTTGTGAATGAAATTCCCGACCTGGAGGTTTATGGTGCCAAATCAGGGAATATACTCGTGGTTGGCTGGGGCGGATCATATGGATACCTGATAACTGCCGTTCGGGAATTACAGGATGAAGGTCATAAAATAAGCATGGTTAACTTCAATTATATCAATCCTATGCCAAAGAATGTAAAAGATGTTTTCAGCAGGTTTAAAAAGATAGTTGTCTGCGAATTAAACATGGGACAATTTGCCGACTATCTGCGTATAAAGCACCAGGAGTTCACATATGAACAGATTAATAAAGTTCAGGGTGTCCCGTTTAAGGTAAATGATATTAAAGAAAAATGCATCAAAATGCTGGAGGATAAATAAAATGGCTGATACGTTAGAATATAAATATACTGCGAAAGATTTTAAGAGCGATCAGGAAGTAAGATGGTGCCCGGGTTGTGGTGACCATGCAGTTTTGAGTTCAGTTCAAAGAGCACTGGCTGAGCTTGGTATTCCTAAAGAAAAGATCGCGTTTATTTCAGGAATAGGCTGTTCTTCAAGATTTCCATATTACATGGATACTTATGGCTTTCATGGTATCCATGGACGTGCATCTGCAATAGCTACAGGCGTAAAAACTGCCAATCCTGAATTATCAGTCTGGCAGATTACCGGTGATGGAGATGCACTCGCAATCGGAGGTAATCACTTTATTCATGCCATACGACGTAATATTGATATTAATATCATTTTGTTTAATAATGAGATATATGGTCTCACCAAAGGCCAGTATTCTCCCACTTCCACGAAAGGACTGGTAACAAAAACTTCCCCTTTTGGAACAGTTGAAGAACCCTTTTCAGTAGGGGAGCTTGTAATTGGTGCAAAAGGCAAATTCTTTGCCCGTACAATCGACACGAATGTTGCTTTATCAACTCAGATTTATATCGAGGCCGCAAAACACAAAGGAACTTCAGTTATTGAAGTACTTCAGAACTGTGTTATTTTCAATGATGGAATCCACGACGAAATAGCCGACAAAGAGGTAAGAGATGACAGGACTTTGATACTTAAGCATGGTCAGCCGATGATTTTCGGAAAGAATAATGACAAGGGTCTGATACTTGAGGGTTGCCGGAGGCTGAAGAGTGTTAAGCTTGGAGAAAACGGCATCACGGAAAAGAACATTCTTGTTCATGATGCTTTTGAACCTAACCCTGGAATCCAGTATATGCTGGCTAATATGAAATATCCTGAATATCCTGTAGCCCTGGGAGTTATAAGATCTATTGACGGCCCTACTTACGACATAGCAGTACGGGAACAGATAGAGGGAATAAAAAAAACTGCAAAAATCAAATGTATGGATGATCTGCTGAAGAGCGGTTCAACCTGGAGTGTGGGGTAGATTATCCTGATCCAACAGAGATTCTTCCAATGGATGAATTGATTCAAAATACTCCTGAATATAACCGCTTACTTCATGATCAACAGGAGCGATTAAAGGAGCTGGCATGTATTAACCGTACAACATCTATTCTAAAAGAGGGGAAAACAATAGAAGAATCACTTCAGCAAATCGTGCTTCTTCTACCTGCAGCATGGCAATACCCTGAATATACTGTGGCTCGTATCAGATTTAAGGGGAAGGTTTTCGAAACTGTTGATTTCCATGAAACAAACTGGAGAATGGTTCAGGATTTCTCAACTATTGATGATGAAATAGGATCAATCGAGATTTGTTATACTACTGAATTCAGTCCGGAAAATGAAGGCCCTTTTCTTAAGGAGGAAAGAGATCTTATCCAGAATATCGGAAGCCTTTTAACAGGGTACATTAACAGTTATAAAGCGAGGGATATCATCAGGTTATCACATGTTGCACAAAAAGTTGATGAAGATGTTAAAGAGATCTCCAGCAGAAAGTTGCTTCAGAAATTTCTCGACCGGCATAATGCTGAAAGAGATGTCTTTCACGATCTTATGCCTTTCAAAGTAAAAGAGATACTTCTGGTTGCTAATTTGTACGATGCATACTCCATTGAAGGCGAGGGACGGTTTTCTGACCACATGCTGGGGGAATATTATCAGATGAGCCTTACATCAATACCCAGGGTCACCGGAGTCTCCGGTGAAGATGAAGCTTTTACAAGGCTAAAAGCGAGACACTACGATATGATCATTATTATGATCGGTGTTGACAAAGAGAGCCCAATGATTCTCTGCAAAAAAATTAAGGAAAAATATCCCTACATTCCTACTTTCCTTCTTCTTAACAACCCGGGCGATGTAAATTTTGTAAAAAAGCAAAAATCACTGGGCATACCCTTTGATAACTACTTTGTATGGACAGGTGAGTCAAAAGTTTTTTTTGCAATGGTTAACCTCCTCGAAGATAAAGTGAATGTAGATAATGATACAAAAAAGGGACTCACAAGAGTAATCCTTATAATTGAAGATTCGGCAGAGTATTATTCAAGTTATTTGCCAATGCTCTATACCCTGGTTATGGAACAGACAAAGAATCTTATCGAAGATGTTTCAACCGATGAATTATATAAAGTACTGAAACTCAGGGCCAGACCCAAAATTCTTCTTGCCTGCGATTACGAAGATTCAATTACAATTTATAATAAGTACAAGGACAGTTTGCTATGTGTCATTTCTGACATGCGTTTCCCAAAGAACGGTATTTTACATGATACTGCTGGATTCGATCTTATTAAACACATCAAAAAGGACCTGCCTAATCTTCCTTCGGTACTTCAATCGTCAGATCCTGATAACGCCCGGTATGCATATACCCTGAAATCAAACTTCATAAATAAAAACTCAGAAAGCCTGCTTCAGGATCTGAAGTCGTTTATCATTTATTACCTGGGCTTTGGCCACTTTGTTTACCGGGATACAAAAGGCCGTCAGATCGCAGTTGCCAAATCGATGAAAGAGTTCGAAGCTTACCTTCAGACTGTCCCGGAAGATTCTCTCGTTTATCATTCAATGAAAAACCATTTCTCGCTATGGTTGATGGCAAGAGGAGAGGTGAAAATCGCAAAAATGATTAACCCGATTGGGGTATCAGACTTCAACAGCCTCAAAGAACTCCGGGAGTTCCTTATCGATGTCATCCGCAAACGGCGCAGGGAGATGAATAAGGGTAAGGTTGTTAATTTTGAAGAATCTGCAGTAATCGATGAGACAAACATCGTAAGTCTTTCAGGTGGATCTCTTGGGGGAAAAGGCCGGGGTCTTGCTTTTGTTAATACCCTGATATATAGTTTTGAACTTGGACGACTTGTGCCTGGAATAAACATTAAAACACCTGTGACCGCAATAATAGGAACAGATGAATTTGATATGTTTATGGAGCGTAACCATCTATGGGACAAGATTAAAACAGAGAAAGACTTCAATTCACTTCAGAAGTTATTTCTTGAGGGTAGCCTCAGTTTTACTCTTGAGAAGGAGCTCAGAATTTTTATAAGACTGATAAACAAGCCTTTGGCAGTGCGATCCTCCAGCCTTTTTGAAGACTCCATGAGCCAGCCATTCTCAGGCATTTTCGGAACCTATCTTCTTCCAAATAATCATTATGATCCTGAAATAAGACTTAAGCAGTTATCTGAAGCTATCAAACTGGTATTTTCCTCTATATATTCAAGAAATGCACGCACCTATTTCGAGGCTATTAATTATAAGGTTGAGCAGGAGAAGATGGCAGTTGTGATACAGGAAGTGGTGGGGAACAGGTTTGAAAATGCATTTTATCCGCATATCAGCGGAACTGCACAATCATTCAACTTTTATCCTGTAGCCCATATGACTCCGCCGGATGGGTTTGCCGTGATGGCAGTCGGCCTTGGTCAATATGTTGTTGAGGGAGAGAGGGCATTCAGATTCTCACCTGCTTATCCATCACTCGATATCATCTCGCATAAAGACCTCTATAAAAACTCGCAGGTAATTTTCTATGCTGTAGATATGGCAAAAAAAGAACTCAATCTTCTGGAAGGAGAAAATGCAGGACTCGTGACACTTGATATCAGTCAGGCGGAAAAGCATGGAACACTTCAACACTCTGCTTCAGTCTTGAGTTTAGATAACGATACTATAATCCCCGGACTTGATGCCTTTGGTCCGCGGGTAATAAACTTTGCTGATATTTTAAAATATGATTATATCCCATTGGCATCTACTCTGAAGGTTGTGCTGAATGTCGTTACGGAAGCATTTGGTACACCGGTTGAGATTGAGTTCGCTGTTGACCTTACTAAAGACAAGGATGGAAACGCTTCATTTTATCTTCTTCAGATAAAGCCTCTTGTAGGTAGCGGCGCTGGTTATTCAATAGATCCTGAGAGTATTAATAATGACGACACGATACTTATTACCAGAAAAAGTATGGGAAATGGAGTAATCGATGACATTACAGATTTCATATATGTTGCGCCCGACACATTCAATAACATGCTAACCAACGAGATGGCTGCAGAAATTGATATGATGAACGAAAAAATGCTTCAGGAAAACCGCAGATATGTTCTGCTTGGACCGGGCAGGTGGGGAACCAGAGACCGTTTTCTGGGAATACCTGTTGTCTGGCCCCAGATATCGAATGCTAAAATCATTGTAGAGGTCGGCCTTCCTGATTTCCATGTTGATGCATCACTTGGCTCTCACTTTTTCCACAATGTCACATCAATGAATGTGGGATATTTTTCTATTAACCACGATTCAAATGAGGGTACCATTATATGGGATAAACTTACTAAACAAAAAGTTATTGAAAAGGGGAAATTCTTCCGTCATATCAGGTTTGAAAAACCGCTTCTGATACGCATGGATGGGAAAAAAGGCATGGCTGTAATCTCAATGAATAATTAATAAAAGAACCTATGACCATTATTGATGGAATACTGGATCTTCAGCAATATGATTTCACTGATACTTCTTTCGACCTTCTGATGCAGAAGCGAATACACCGTGTGCTTGTAATATGCAGTAACTATGATAACTACATGCTGGAAGAGGACGGCAGGATTGATGAACAGATTTTTAATGAGTATGCCTCTCTTAACTTGCGTTATCCTCCTACATTCGTTCAGACTGATAATGCAGAAGATGCTTTCAGAATACTTCAGGATGGCAATATTGATCTTGTCATCTCAATGTTGAGCCTCAAGGGGACAGATGTATTTGCCCTTGCCAAAAGAATAAAATCAAAATATGAAAATATTCCTATTGTAGTGCTCACTTATTTTTCGAGGGAGGTATCACTGCGGCTTGAAGGAGAGGATCTGAGTGCAATTGATTATGTTTTTTGCTGGCTTGGAGATGCATCTCTCATTCTGGCTATCATCAAACTGATAGAGGATAAAATGAATGCCGATTATGATATTGAACATATAGGTGTTCAGGCAATCATTCTGGTTGAAAACTCTATCAGGTATATCTCTTCTTACCTTCCGAATATTTACAGGATCGTGCTTTTACAATCACTTGATTTTCAACGTGAAGCTCTGAATGAGCATCAGAGAATGCTAAAGATGCGGGGCCGGCCTAAAATTCTTCTTGCTAACAATTTTAACGACGCTCTCGACCTTTACAAAAAGTATAAATACAATGTTTTGGGTGTTATTTCAGATATAAGTTATAAGAGAGATAATGTCACTGATGAAAGCGCAGGAATCGAATTATGCAAGGTGGTTATGGCTGACGATGACAAAGTACCGTTCCTGATTCAGTCATCAAGTACAACACATAAAAAGATAGCGGAAGAACTCGGAGCAGGATTTATAAATAAGTATTCCAAATCATTGTCGCTGGAATTAAGAAATTTTATTATTCAGAATCTTGCTTTCGGACCATTTGTATTCAGGAATCCTGTCACATTGGAACCGATTGCAATTGCCACTGATCTTCAGAGCCTTCAGCAGAAATTACTGACAATCCCCGACAATACTCTCGAGTATCATGCCACGCGTAACCATTTTTCAAAATGGCTGAATGCAAGAGCGCTCTTCCCGGTTGCCCAAATGTTCAAATACATCAGGAAGGAGGATTTCGATACAATGGATGAGATGAGGCGTTTCCTGTATATTGCAATCTCAAGCTTCAGATTGGGCAAGGGCAGGGGAGTAATCGCGAAATTTGATAAGTCCAGTTTTGATGAGTACCAGATCTTTTCACGTATCGGTGAAGGTTCAATCGGAGGAAAAGCCAGGGGCCTGGCATTTATAAACAGCATAATTAAAGACAATAAACTGTTTAATAAATTTCCTGATGTACTTATCACTATTCCGCGAACAGTAGTTTTAAGTACTGATATCTTCGATGAGTTCATGGATCAGAATAATCTCTATTCAATTGCATTGTCTGACCTTACTGATGATGAGATCCTTAACAGATTCATTAATGCTGAACTACCCGGACATGTGTACCAGGATTTTTATGCATTCCTTTCAGTTTCAAGAAATTATCCTATTGCAGTCCGTTCTTCAAGTAAATTGGAAGATTCTCACTACCAGCCATTTGCCGGTATCTATTCAACGTATATGATACCCAGGCTCCCTGATAATAAAGAGATGGTAAAGATGTTATCTGATGCCATCAAAGAGGTTTATGCCTCGGTTTATTACAAGGTCAGCAAGGCATACATGACTGCTACTGCGAATGTAATTGATGAAGAGAAGATGGGAATTATCCTCCAGGAGGTCTGTGGCAACCGGCACGGTGAGATATATTATCCTACATTATCGGGGGTTGCAAGATCGATAAACTACTATCCTATCGGTTCTGAAAAAGCTGAAGACGGTACTGTGAACATTGCATTTGGTCTTGGAAAACTGATTGTTGAGGGTGGATTATCTCTCAGGTTTTCCCCGAAATATCCCAAAAAAATACTTCAGCTTTCATCTCCTGAAGCGGCGTTAAGAGATTCTCAGAAAGAGTTTTGTGCCCTGGATCTGAACATAAATAGCTTTGTCCCATCAACAGATGATGGAGTAAACATACTAAAGATTGATATTAAGGATATTGAGAATGAGGCAGCTCTGAAGTATATAGCCTCTACTTATGACAGGAATAATAATGTCCTTCGCGATGGGATCAGTCACCCGGGGAAACGGGTAATAACATTTTCAAATATACTTCAGCATAAAACATTCCCTCTTGCCGAAATTATAAATACCCTGCTTGAGATTGGACAGCAGGAGATGAATAACCCTATTGAAATTGAATTTGCTGCCAATCTTGAAACGCCGGCCGGTACTCCGAAAATTTTCAACTTTTTGCAGATAAGGCCAATAGTTCATACTGAAGAGGCACATAACATAAACCTCGATCATATCAAAGTAGAAGAAACCATAATCTATTCTGAATCAGCACTTGGGAATGGAGTTTTTAAAGGTATCAATGATCTTGTTTATGTTAAACCGGAATCTTTTAATGCGGCAAATAACAAAAATGTTGCACTTGAAATTGAAAAGATAAACGCTCTGTTTGTAAAACAGGGGAAAGGGTATGTGCTTATTGGTCCGGGAAGATGGGGTTCAACTGATCCCTGGCTCGGAATCCCAGTTAAGTGGCCGCAAATTTCGGCAGCAAGGATCATTATTGAATCGGGCTTAAAGAATTACAGGATAGATCCAAGCCAGGGAACACATTTCTTTCAAAACCTCACTTCATTCAGAGTTGGATATTTTACTATTAATCCCTATATCAATGAAGGATATTATGATGTTGATTTTCTGAATAAACTTGATGTAATATATGAAGATGGCTTCATAAGGCATGTCAGATTTGACAATCCTCTCGAAATAATGATCGACGGAAAAAAACACAGAGGAGTAATTTTAAAACCGGCATAACGGTGCAACGGCACAACTGCTCAATGGCGGATTTCAGAAAGATGCACTTTCAGTTATAGCATCCTTGTTGATCTTTTTGATCAATCCTGATAATACATTCCCCGGACCAACCTCAACAAATGATGTTGCCCCACCGGATATCATATTAAGTATGCTTTGTGTCCATCGTACAGGTGAAGTAAGTTGGGAAACCAGGTTTGATTTTATAACTTCAGGATCAATAGAAGGCTTAGCATCAACATTCTGATAGACCGGACATATCGGTTTGCTGAAAGTCGTATTTCTTATTGCTTCTTCAAGCTCCAGACGTGCAGGTTCCATGAGTGGTGAATGGAAAGCACCTCCAACAGCCAGTTTAATAGCTCTTTTGGCACCTTTCTCCTTAAGTATTTCGATTGCTTTATCGATACCCTCATTTGAACCGGATATTACTATCTGTCCGGGGCTGTTATAATTTGCAGGGACTACAACTTCCTTTACAGAAGCACAAACCTCTTCAACAATCTTATCATCCAAATCGAGAATTGCGGCCATGGTTGAGGGAGTCTTTTCGCATGCTTTCTGCATAGCGATTGCCCTTTTTGATACGAGTATAAGCCCGTCGTTGAGAGTGAGAGTTTTATTTGCAACAAGTGCTGAGAACTCACCGAGTGAATGACCGGCAACCATATCGGGTCTGAAGGAATTGGCAAGAACGGCAGCCAGAATTGTAGAATGCAGAAAAATAGCAGGTTGTGTTACTCTGGTCTGTTTCAGATCTTCATCTGAACCGGTAAACATAATGTCAGTTATCCGGAATCCAAGAATTGAATTAGCATTTTCAAACAAATCTTTGGCAAGAACCGATTTCTCGTAAAGATCTTTACCCATTCCGGGAAACTGAGCTCCCTGTCCGGGAAAAACATACGCTTTCATAATATTGTTCAGTGAAGTTTAGTGCCAATGAGATGAATGAACTCCTCACGGGTATTCAGTTTTTCAAGAAAAATTCCTGTGAAAGCTGAAGTAGTTGTAACGGAGTTTTGTTTCTGCACACCCCTTATCTGCATGCACATATGCTGTGCCTCAATAACAACTGCGACTCCTAACGGATTAAGGCAATCCTGAAGGCAGTCCCTTATTTGCATTGTAAGTCTTTCCTGTACCTGTAACCTCCTGCTGAAAGCCTCTACCACTCTGGCTATTTTACTCAAACCGGTAATATAGCCGTTTGGAATATAGGCAACATGAGCTTTACCGTAAAACGGCAACATATGATGCTCACACATGGAATAGAGATCGATATCTTTTACAATAACCATCTGTTTATAATCCTCTTTAAACTTAGCGGAGTTTATTATCTCACAGGGGTTATGGTTATACCCCATCGTCAGATAATTAAGTGCTTTTGCGACTCTTACAGGTGTCTTTTCAAGCCCTTCTCTTTCAGGATCTTCACCTATCAACTTGAGGATCCTCTTATACATTGTTGCTATCTCTTCTATGGTTTCGTGATTCCATGTTTCAATTTTATTATANNTCTATTGAATTATTTTCAGTTTCTTCAATTTTAACACAGTAGAGACTTGCTCCTTCCTTCTCAATAAAAGGATATAGTTCATTCCAGATAGTAATAGCAAGGTTTTCAGTTGTTGCAATTCTCCCTTTCATAAAGTCAACCTCAAGATTAATATTTTTATGATCAATCTTGTTAATTACGTTGTCGAGGATTATCTGTTTCAGTATGTTGATATTCATTACAAACCCATGTTCCTCTGAAGGCTCCCCTTTAACAGTCACCCATAAAATGTAGTTATGCCCATGCCAGTTTGGATTGGAGCATTTCCCGAATACTCTCTGGTTCACCTCATCGGACCACTCCTTCCTATACATTCTGTGGGCAGCGCAGAATCTCTCCCGGCGTGTCAGGTAGATCATACTTTGGTATATTTATGATACAATATTAACCAATAAATTTGATCTTCATAATTCATAAAAGATCTTTATCTTGGAAAATCTGGTCAAACTGAAAACCTTATACAGGAAAACATTGAGCATAGGATTAAGAATTCAACCGTCCATCTAAATCTGAAACTTAAACATCATAATCTCAAGGCAGAATGGTAATTGAAATTTAAAATGCAAACAGATTGCTCACTTAAAATCGATCAAGGGCGCTCGATATCACAAAAATTTCCATGTTTCAGAACAATCCTCACCAATACCTTTTTCCTAAATTAAGCAAAATTTATTTTCTCTATCTGATACTATACTTCGACACAATCAGTAAAATATAAATTTTCTTATGATTTGTTTTGTCAAGTTATACTGAATTTTGGTTTTATACTTAAAACCGGTAATCGTGAATGATTTATAACTTGTTGTACAAATGGCCCGACAAAGAAAGCCTTGAAATTATGGTCAAGATTTGCAGTAAGTATGATCAGATCAGCTTGGTAATCCTTAGCTAAGCTTAAGATTTTTGCCGGAAGGTCTTTGGATTGGGTTATTCCGGATTTAAATAGAACATTGTCATTTTTTAATTGAACTTTTAATTTATTTATTGAAATGGAAATTTCTTTATTGTCAATAGTCTTTTCGCGTTCATAGAGTCCAAGGATAAATAACTCTGAATTATTTCTCTCAATTATTGGTCTGGCATAAAAATAGGTATCAAATGTTCCGGGATTAATCCTGATAGGAAATAAAACTTTACCAAAATCAGTTTTTTCCCAGTTTCCTGGGATTGTTAAAACCGGACAAGTAGCATTTTTTACTACCCGGTACGCCTCTGAACCAATAAAAAATTCTCGTAACCCGGAAACGCCGTGAGTACCCATGACTATTAAACTGATATTTTCTTCATAAGCAAATTTGCAAATACTCTCCGATGGTGTTCCCTTTAAAGCTTTTACGACAGCTTTGACACCAGTATCTTTTTGAATTTTTTCACTTAATTCTTTAAGTTTTTCTTCCATCCTTGATAAAACTTCGAGAGGATCGGATAATAAAACTTGGGTCGGCAGCAAATTTGGAAGCAGGTCAACAACATGAAGCAACGTAACTGCAGCATTTTGTCTTTTTGCGATGGCTATACCCACTTTTATTGCACTTTCAGAGAGAACTGAAAAATCAGTGGGTATTAAAATTGAGTTTATTTGTGTTTTCATGACTTATAGATTTAATAGTGAAATATTCAGTGAAAATAATTTACTGTTTGGCGTAGGTTTATGCCGACAACGATCTCAAGAACAGTTTCGCCACCTTTAATGTTTAACTGCTCTAAAGCCATATTTCTATAGTTACTCTCGAATCCTCCGGCAAAGCAATCGTAAAAATGACTGATTTTGTCATAATTTCTTTTTGCCTGTGCTTTAGTTCTATATACTCTTAAAATATTAGTATTTTTTGAGTCCATCGTTTTATCATTTGATTAAATAGGATTGTTAAGTTAATCTTTTAAATCGAATTTCAAACCCGGTATCGTATCTTGATTCACTAAGCTATAGGGGCAATCCTCTTGCAGGTCTCTTATTAATGGATATACGATCCAAAAAAGTTTCTATCTTGTCGCAATCTTTAGTAATCGATTTAATAATTCAATATCGGATAAATGAAAAATTGTCTTAAATCCTTCATCATCAATTATAGTAAAAAGCTTTTCATGATTTCAATAATTTTATTATCTCCACTATGTTTGCTTGCTACCGGAAGATCAGTCCCTTCAATAGGACCTGTTAGGGTCGAATTTATCATTTTCGGACTTATTCTTCTTGGAGTTGCTTTGTTTCACAAACAGACATTCTGGGTTGCAGTGATTGGGTTATTCGTATTACTTACTTTCAAACTTGTTTTTGATCCTGGTTTTCACCTTATGGAGCATCTCTTCGGGACAACACCAATGAGTGAGCAAATCATGGATAAAGCATTACGCCAGGGAGAATGGGGTATATTGATTAATCTATTGGGTCTTTTACTTGGCTTTGCCATACTATCAAAAATATTTGAAGAATCTGGTGTCCCGGATATATTACCGAAATTTTTACCAGATGACTGGAAAGGTCCATTCATACTTTTAATTTTTGTTTTCATTTTATCATCTTTCCTTGACAATATTGCTGCTGCACTCATAGGTGGTACTATTGCTCTGGTTGTATTTAAAAAGAGAGTTCATATCGGATATATAGTAGCAATTGTGGCAGCCAGCAATGCAGGAGGTAGCGGAAGTGTAGTCGGAGATACCACAACAACAATGATGTGGATTGACGG